>NZ_CP104381.1:1267810-1584763 GCF_030582395.1 Ralstonia pickettii | reverse complement strand
TGGGTGCCGGGGCAGGGCCTGGTGAGCCATCTCGCGTACGTAGGCGAGTTCGACGGCCCGCACCCGTTCTTTGAGGCGGATGGCCGGTTGATCGACTAGGCCGCTTCGGCTGCGGCGGCCGTGCGCGCGACCAGCGGATCGATCTCGCTTTCAGCCGACGCAATCGACGCGCGCAGCACAGATCTATCGCCAGCGCTGAACATCACGCGTCAAGTTCGGCGCCTTCCGCACGCATGGCACCCGGCGGACGCCCGACCACGCGCTTGAATGCGCGGCTGAACGCGGCGAGCGACCCGTAGCCGAGCCGGTATGCGACGGCTTCGATCGTCTCGCGGTCGCGCGTGATCCATTGCGCGGCGAGCCGCATCCGCAGCTCGGTCAGATAGCGCACGGGCGTCATTCCGGTGGCAGCCAGGAAGCGCTCGGCAAACACCGAACGCGAGACGCCGGCTTGCGCTGCCAGCTCCGCGACGCTCCAGTTGCGGCCCGGGTCACGATGCAGCGCGACGATCGCGCGACCGAGTTTCGGCTCGCGCAGGGCCTGCACCCAGCCCGTGGCGTCGCCGCAGCCGCATTCCACCCAGCCGCGCACGATGAAGGCGGCCACCACGTCCGCCAGCCGCGCGAGGATGCCGGCAAAACCTGCGCGCTCGGAGCACGATTCGCGCTCCATCGCGTCGAGCATCGGGCGGATTTCCGGATAGCGCGCGAGCAGGGTGCCGACATGCATGAACTCCGGCATTGTGCCCACCAGGGGCTGCATGCCGCCCAGATCCAGCTCCATGCAGGCGCTGAAAATGAGCGCATCGCCCGGTGCCGCCTCCGTACCGGCACCCACCGACGCCACCGTGTCGCAGATCTTCGCGGCTTCAAAACCGGCGATCTCGCGGCATGGCGCATCCGGATCGGACAACAGCGCATGCGGCGTTCCCTGCGGCAGCAACACCGCATCGCCCGCTTCGAGCCGCATCGTCGCCCCCGACGCGTCGCGCAGCAACACCGGCCCGCGACCAACGAAGTGAAACTGCGCACGCCCCGGCGCCTTGCCAAAGCTCAGCCCGAAGGGCCGCGCCACATGGATACGGCGGTACTGGACGCCGCTCAGCCGCATGCCAAGCAACAGCTCGCTGACAAGGTCGTGCACGTCGGGCAGGGCAGATGACAGAGAAGAGGGCATCTCAGATCCGGACGATTGATCAACAAGACCGGATTGTATGCCATAGACCGTCCGGCTATCAGACCCTACCATGCGACCTTATCGGTAGTTTCCCTGATGCTTTTCTACGGACTGACGCATGAATCCCGCAACCTCCACAGCCGCCTCAGTCGAGGCGCCGCGTGAACCCGCCTGGGGCGCTGTCTTCGCGATGGCGCTGGGGGTGTTCGGGCTCGTCACGGCCGAATTCCTGCCAGCAAGCCTGCTGACGCCCATGGCGGAAAGCCTTGGCGTAACAGAAGGCGTGGCAGGACAGGCCGTCACGGCCACTGCAACCGTTGCCCTGGTCACCAGCTTGCTGACCGCCGCCGTCACGCGCGCCATCGACCGGCGGCGCGTGCTGCTCGCATTCTCGGTGCTGCTCGTGGCATCCAATCTTGCCGTGGCGTTTGCAACCGACCTCACGACGATCCTGATCGGCCGTGTGGTGCTTGGTATTGCGCTGGGCGGCTTCTGGACCATGGCCACCGCCACCGCAATGCGACTCGTGCCACCGGCGTTGGTGCCGCGGGCGCTGTCGATCATCTTCAGCGGCGTGGCCGTCGCCACGATTGCCGCCGCGCCGCTGGGCAGCTATTTCGGCCACCTGATCGGCTGGCGCAATGTGTTCCTTGCTGCGGCCGCGCTCGGGGTGCTGGCGTTCGTATCGCAAGTCGCCACGCTGCCATCGATGGCGCCAAGCGGCACGACGCGCCTGCGCACGCTGATCGACGTGCTGCGCCGCCCGAGCGTCGGCATCGGGATGTTCGCGACGATCCTCGTGTTCACCGGCCACTTTGCGTTCTTCACGTACCTGCGGCCGTTCCTGGAGCAGGTGGCGGGCGTTGGCGTGAACGGGCTGTCGGCGATCCTGCTGGGCTACGGCATTGCCAACTTCGTCGGTACATCGTTGGCCGGCCGCGTACTGGAACACCGGCTGCGCCCAATGTTGATCGCAATGCCCGCGCTGATGGTTGTGCTTGGCATCGCACTTGTGGCGCTGGGCCGCGCACCGGTCATCGACGCAGTGCTGATCGCACTGTGGGGCATGGCGTTTGGCGGCGTGCCGGTGGCCTGGTCGACATGGGTGACACGCACCGTGCCCGACGAAGCCGAAAGCGCGGGCGGCCTGATTGTCGCTGCCGTGCAGCTCGCGATTGCGACCGGTGCAGCAGCCGGCGGCGTGGTGTTCGACGCGAACGGCGCGGCCGGTGTGTTCATCGGCGCCGCCGTGGTGCTGGCGATTGCCGTCGCGACCATCGTCACGGGCGTGCCGAAACGCGTCGAGGTGGTGCCGGCGATGGCAGAGTGAATTGCCGAATGCGCGCCGCTGGGTTGATCGGGTGATGGGCACCGCTACCTCAGCGTGCGCCTCTATATTTCTCATAATTTGCATTATGTTAAATAAAGGATCAACCATCCGCCGTTCCCGGTCCAACGCACCCCGCTAAACCTTCTTCAAAAACTCCTGCTTGCGCAGACAGCACACGCCATCGGCCTTGCCGTCGACCGGATGGTCGCCCGCCACCTGCTGAATGTGTTCTTGATCTTGGTGCCCGCCTTGAGCGGGCCCGACCATTCTGAATCTTCAGGTCCTTCACCGGCGTTGCCCGGTGGCCCGGGTTCGACAGTTGCCGACTGTTACCGCGTGCCTGTACCTTGCAGCCCGATCCGCCGCAATCTATGCCGAGGCAGCGCTGCCATGCACCGTTGCCCGCCCACACATCGAAAAGAATCGGAGCCGCTTATGTGGATTCATGAAGAGAGCATTGAAACGACCGCTTCCCCCGCCCGCATCTGGGAACTGTTCGCCAACGTTGAGAAATGGAGCGACTGGAATGCGGGCATCGAGCGCATCGAGCTTCACGGGCCGTTTGCCGACGGCACGCAGTTCACCATGCAGCCGCCGGGGCAAGATGCGTTTGTCAGCACGCTGGTCAACGTGCGTCCCCATGAAGGCTTTGTCGACGAGACGGTCGTCGATGGCACGCGCGTTCTGGTCGATCATCAGCTCGTCAGCCTGCCCTCCGGCGGCACGAAGATCGTCTATCGCACCGAAATCACGGGGCCGGATGCCGCCACGTTCGGGCCCATGGTCACTTCAGATTTTCCTGACGTGCTGGCCGCACTGAAACGGTTGGCGGAGCGCTGATCGGGTCAGGCGAAGTGTCAGGCGTGCTGTGCCGTTCGGTATGATCCAACCTCCAATCATTTGAAATCAGGAAGAACATCATGGGCGAAGCCAAACGACGCGGCTCACAGGCCGACCGCATTTCTCAGGCGCACGCCCGGCTGGAGGCGCTGCGCCCTGAAAAATTGGTCTGCGGCGCCTGCCAGACCGCCTTTACCGAATTCGAAGGGATGGAGCCGCGCGACATGCCCGGCATCCACGCCATCTTCGGCGGCGAATGCCCGAACTGCGGCGAGAGCGTAATTTCGTTCAATGGCGAGCCAGAGGCCGTGGCTGCCGCCATGCTGGCGTACCAGGACGCCATGGAAGACGCCAAGCTCGGCGCGCAGACGCAGGAGGGCAAGCACGTGCCCTACGTCGACGAAGAAGACAAGCCAACGCAACACTGAACCCGCCATGCAAGACTCGTCAACGCGCCGCTACCGCCACTACAAGGGCGGCGAATACGAATGGCTGTGCGAGGCCACGTACGAACCCGATCCCGCCATCAAGATGACGGTCTATCGCGCCGCCAACGGCACGATCTGGACACGCCCATCGACGATGTTCCATGAGATGGTCGAGGTCGACGGCCGGCAGGTGCGACGCTTTGCGCTGATCGACTGAATATCGGCGGAAACTATCTCGTTGCGAGCGGGCCTGCGGGCTCATTTGACGTATTGGCGTGAGCTACGTGATGGTCACTTTCGTCAACCCGCCGCGGCCCGTTTCTGACGCTTGGACCAGGCGTGCTCGCCAGGCGCCCGGTCGCGGAGTTCGAAGGTGATGTGCACGCGGCGCGAGACCTGCAGGTAGACGCCGCACGTCAGCGTCAGTGCCACGGCAACGGCCACGCCGTCGATGAAGGTGGAGCGCGCTCCTGGAATGCCGCCCGCCATGAGCATCAGGCCAATCAGCGGCGGCAGCAGCGCCATGTGCACGAGCATGGCCGGGCGGAATGCGCTGTCGTGCGTGGTGGCCAGCACCAGCACCGTCACGCTGGAAATCAGATACAGCAGCGTGGTCAGGTTGATCGCCCCACTCCCCGGCGCGTTGGCATCGAACAGATCGGCGCCGGCCAGTTGCAGCGCATCCATCGTCAGCCCCTGCCAGAACACCCACGTTGGCCCTGCGATGGCAATAGCCAGTACCCACGGCAGCCATCCGGCAATGCCATACAGCGGATGTTGACCCGCTGCGATCGGGTCGATGTCGACCCAGCGATGCGTCAGCATGATGCACCCCCAACAATGCGCGCCCGTTCTGATGACGGTTGCTCTCGGCAAGCGCCGGCGGCGTCTGCCTCCCCTGCTCTCTAGCTTAGGTCGCCCCACAACACGTGCAATGCAGGAGGAACCCTGAGCGCACAATCGGATTGCGCTGCCTCAACTGTCGGCCACCTGTTGGCCAACTATCGGCGGAACAGTCGCGGGCGGTCCGGATCGTAAAGCGGGTCGGGCGTGATCTGTGTAAGTTGCAGGACGCCCGCGGGGTCGAAGTAGAAATGCATCAGCGACGGCCAGACGTCGTCCGCCTTGAAGCGGTACGACCAGACCAGCCGTTCCATGCGCGGGAAATACGCAGTTTCGACCGGCTGGCCGAAATGTCGCAGCACGTCGTCCCGCGTCCAGACGCCGATCTTGGCCTGGGCAAATTCGAGGCTGCTCAGCACCTGCTTGAAGGCGACCACCTTGCCGCTGGCGTCAAAGTCCGCCGCGTAGGTGAACTGCCCGTACGGTTTGGTCGGATAGAGCCAACGGGTGCCGCCATCGAGCGGGTAGGTTTCGCGCGGCGGGCCGAACTGCGCCTGAACAGCGGGCCCGTCCGCGCCAACCAGTCGCTGTCCCTTGCTGACGGGGGACTCCAATGCCGCACATCCCGCCGTCGCCGCCACCACAATCGCTACTGTCAGCCAACGCATTGCGCGCATGACAACCGCCCTCGCCAAACTAAGTCAAGGCGGTAGTTTACCGCTGCACTCCAGTTCAACGCGCAAGCAGCGGTGCGATATCGATGTGGGCTGCTGCGCGCCGCGCATCGGCGTGCGGCAACCGCGGGATCGTGCCCAGATGCGGTGCGTTGATCCAGCGGCACAGCGTCGCAACGTTGTCGTCAAGCCCAGCCATGGACGCGTCGACCACGTTGCCGACCCAGCCGGCCAGGTGCAGGCCACGTGCGGCAATCGCTTCAGCGGTGAGCGCGGCATGGTTCAAGCAGCCCAGGCGCAGCCCGACAACCAGGACCACCGGCAAGCCCAATGCCACGGCCATCTCGGTCGTGTCGAAGTCGTCCGACAGCGGCACGCGGAAACCTCCAACGCCCTCCACCACAACGGCATCCGCCAATGATCTTGCGTGTGCGAACGCATCGAGAATCGGTGGCAGCGTGATCGTCACGCCTTCGCGCGCCGCAGCCAGATGCGGAGACATCGGCGCGTCGAGCAACCATGGACAAACGGTGTCGAGCGGCAGATCGACTGACGCGGCGGCACGCAGTTGCTCAACATCTTCGTTGGTGCGCGTGGGCGCGCCCGCCAGCCTGCCTGCGGCGATCGGCTTGAGGCCCGCGGCACGGTAGCCGGCGTCGGAGAGCTTGGTCAGCAGGGCGGCGCTGACGAACGTCTTGCCGATTTCCGTGTCCGTGCCGGTGACAAAGCAATCGAAACGTGCGGACATGTCAGGCTGCCTTGGCTGGCTGCAGGGATTGGCCGGCCGCTTCCAGCGCCTGCGCCAGGCGCTCGATGTCGGCATCGGTATGTGCCGCTGACAGCGTGATGCGCAAGCGGGCCGTTCCTGCCGGCACCGTCGGTGGACGAATCGCAGCGATGCGGATGCCTTCGCGTTCGAGCGCGGCGGCCAGCGCCAATGCGGGTGCGTTCTCGCCGATCACGATCGGTTGGATGGCCGTTTGCGATGGCATCCATTGCCAGCCGAAGCGCGCAGCCAGGCGCTGGGCATGCGCACTCCACACGGCGATGTGGCGATCGAGGCGGGCGCAGCGTTCATCCCCCTCCTCGCTTGCGATCAGGTCCAATGCTGCTTCCACCGCACACGCAATGCCCGGCGGCGCGGCGGTTGTGAAGATGTACGTGCGTGCGCGCTGGACCAGCCAGTCGATCACAAGTCGATGCGCCACGATGGCGGCGCCCGATCCGCCCGCAGCCTTGCCGAACGTGCCGACATAGATGAGGCGCTGTGAGCGCAGCCCGAAGTGCGACAGCACACCTGCGCCGTTCTCGCCGAGCACGCCCAGGCCGTGCGCGTCGTCCACGATCAGCCAGGCATCGTAGCGTTCGGCCAGCGCAAGCAGTTCGGGCAGCGGCGCAATGTCGCCATCCATGCTGAACACACCATCCGTGACGATCAGCTTGTTGCGGCTGGTGCTGGCGGCCAGAAGCGCCTCCAGCGCGGCAACGTCGACGTGCGGATAGACCTTGACGGGCGCCCGCGACAGTCGCGCTCCGTCGATGAGCGAGGCGTGGTTCAGCGCATCGGAAAAAATCGTGCATTCGTCGGCCGGGCGGATGCCGCCAGCCTGCGCCATGGCGCTCACCACGGCCAGATTGGCCATGTAGCCGGTGCAGAAGAACAGCGCATCTGCCTCGGGAATGTGTTCGGCTTGCACTGCAGCCATCCGTGCTTCCAGCCGCGCGTGCGCGATCGAATGGCCGCTGACCAGATGCGACGCACCGCTGCCGAAGCCATATTGCTGTGTGCCGCGCGTCATCGCCTCGGCCAAGGCGGGATGGGCTGCCAGGCCGAGATAGTCGTTGCCGCAAAAGCCCAGAATGTCGCGCGGCGCTTCACCGGGCACGCTGATGCGCTGGCTGCGGTCGGTCGGGCTGTACGCGGTGCGGCGCACACGGCGCAGGTGCGCGGCGTCGATGGCGTCGAGGCCCGCCTGCAGGTCGTCAAGCAATCGCATAAGTGTGTCCTTCTGTTTCGCCCGTCGCTTGGGCCAGCGTGTCTTCAAGCGTCTGCAGCGTGCGTTCGACCAGCGTGTCGGCCTCTTCGTCGCTCAGCACATAAGGCGGCAGCAGATACACAGTGTGGCCGATCGGGCGCAGCAGCAGCCCATGCGTGCGCGCCGTCAGCGCAAAGCGTTCGGCAAAGCGGGCACCGGCCACGTCGGGGTGCACGTCGAACGCCGTGATCATTCCCGTCTGCCGCAGATGGGCAAAACGCGCATCGTGCGACAGCGGCGCCAGGCCCTGGGCGATGCGCGCCGCGGTCACGCGATTGCGCGCAAAGACGTCTTCTTCAGCAAACAGATCGAGCGTGGCCAGCGCCGCACGGCAGGCCAGCGGATTGCCCGTATACGAATGCGAATGGAGGAAGCTGCGCACCGGCGCATCGTCGTTGAAGGCGTCGTAGATGGCATCGCGCGACAGCACGATCGACAGCGGCAGATAACCGCCGCTGATGCCCTTCGACAGGCACAGCAGATCCGGCCACACGCCAGCCTGCTCGCACGCGAAGAATGTACCGGTGCGGCCGCAGCCGACGGCAATTTCATCGGCAATCCAATGCACGCCAAACTCATCGCACAGTGCGCGCACGCCGCGCAGATAGCTCACGTCGTGCATGGCCATGCCGGCGGCGCACTGCACCAGCGGCTCGATGATGACGGCGGCGATCGTGCCGGCGTGGGTGCTCAGGCAATCGCGCAGTGCCGCCAGCGCGCGTTCTGCCACGTCGGCGGCAGTTTCGCCCGGGCCGGCCAGACGCGCGTCCGGCGATGGCACCCGGTGAGATTGCAGAATCAGCGGGTCATACGCATCGCGGAAGATCGCCACATCGGTCACACCCAGTGCGCCAAGCGTTTCACCGTGATAGCCGTGTTCCAGGCAGACAAATCGGCTGCGTGCGCCCTGCCCTGCATTGCGATGCGCGTGAAAGCTCATCTTGAGCGCGATTTCCACGGCAGAAGCGCCGTCGGAGCCGAAGAAGCTGTGGCCCAGCACGCCGCCCGTCAGCTCGATCAGGCGCTCGGCCAACTCCACTGCCGGGCGGTGCGTTGCACCCGCCAGCATGACGTGCTCCAGTGAATCGAGCTGCGTCTTCAGCGCCGCGTTGATGTGCGGATTCGCATGCCCGAAGAGATTGACCCACCAGGAGCTGGTGCCGTCCAGGTAGCGATTGCCGTCAAAGTCGATCAGCCACGGCCCCTGGCCGCGGGCAATCGGCAGCGGCGGCATGGCATCGAGCCGTGCATTTTGGGTGCACGGATGCCACACGGCCGCGCGGCTGCGCGCCTGCCACGCCGTGTTGGCGCTGGGCGCGCCGTCGACCGGCACCGGAATTGGGGGATACGCCATACAAGGCCTCCTCGAAACACAAGCAGAAGCGGGGGATTCGGCGGCGTATGGTAGAGGGCATGTGGATCAAACAACAAGTGCGCACGATGGAGGAAATTGCGCCCACATAGAAGAACAAAGAAGGAAGAAGCGCACTTCTTCGCTCGATTTTCCACCTCCTGCGCGGAACGTGTCGCTAAAAAAACTTTTCCGCCGGAGAAAAATGAGTAGTAGAGGGCACATCGAACGCGCCCCGCCGCGTGGACAGTCGCAGTGTCACCGGCCGGCGCCGGATTATTCACCTTGAGTGATATTGAGAATGGACCAGAGGTTCGCTTTGCCTCATTGCCCTACCCTAGGGATAACCCTATACTCGGGAAAACCCTAGATAACACACTGAGAGAAAACACCATGGTCCAGCAAGCCTATTTCACCCCCAAGTTCGCCGGCGACATCGAGGTTCAGGCCAGCAACCGTACGTCGCTGCTGCGCGCAGTCATCAATTTTTTCCGCAACGGTTGGGATGACAACCTCGCCTACGCCGAAGTGGTCGGCAAGTCCGGTTCGTACCTCGGCTGACCGCCGCCGCCGAATGTTCGGCTATCCCGCGAAGGCATAGAAAAACGGCGCATCGGCGCCGTTTTTGTTTTGGCTGACACCATCGGTCAAGACCGGCTCAGACGAATCTCGACGCGGCGATTCATTGCCCGCCCCGCAGCCGTAGCGTTCGAGGCGGCGGGGTTGTCCTTGCCGAAGCCGCGTACCGTCAGGTCGTCGCACTGCAGACCTTGACTCCGCAGGTAGCCGGCCACGCTATCCGCGCGTTGCTGGGACAGCGCAAGGTTATATGCCGCCGATGCGCGCGAATCCGTGTAGCCGCTGATATCGCCATGCCTGAACACAATGCCGCGGCTATCTCCGACGAGTTGATCCAGCTTGCGCTTGGCGGCAGCGGTGAGCGTTGCCTTGCCGGTATCGAAGTTGGCGTCACCGCTCAGATCCAGTTTGACGACTGCGGCTGGCACCGGGGCGGGCGCCGGCTTCGTTTTCGGAGGCAGGGCCGTTACGGGCTTGGCAGGTGCCGGCCCGCATTGGAAGGTCAAGGTACGAACGTCCGTGCTGCGGCCGAAAGGCGTTACTGGTTCGATCGGGCGTACAACTTGGTCGGCGCAGATCTCCTTGGCCTTGTCAGTGCAGACGCCTTGCCCCTGGAGCAGGCCGTGGCATTCGACGCGATACGTCGCCACACCGTCTTGCGGGTTGATCTGATAAGCATTGAAGGTGGGACCTGACGCGCTTGAGCAGGCGGCCAGCGGCACGGCAAACGCCAGTGCCCAGAGAGCGGATTTCATCATGATGGGTAGGTGGTAGGGCGTTCTGGGTTGGGCGAGCGGCTTACCACTGCATCGAAGCGCCCATGCCGAACGTTGTGCCATTGCCGGGGCTCGTGCTGACACCTGCGCGAACCTTGATGTTCTCGGTCATGCGTGCCGTGCCGCCGATGGCCACAGCCTGATAGCCGTGATAGAAGCCCGCGCCGATGCCGAGCGACAGGGTCTTGTCCTTGTCGACGTCGGGGATCATCGTGAGCGCAGTTGCCGCCGCAACCCCGGCATAGGCGGTGCGCGCGACGTTGTTCACGCTTTGCTGCAAGCCATTGAGCTGCTGCGTCATGTTGGCGTTCGACTGGCCGATCGCGGAGTTGAGCTGGCTGACGTTGACCGCATCCGTGCCTTGCGTGCCGGCGGCAACGTTGGTGATCTGTCGCTCGCCGCCAGCCGCACCAACGCTGACCACGTTTGCACGCCCGCCGTCGCTGGAGTTGTTGCCCAGCGCGACCGAGTTGCTGCCCGTGCTCACCGCACCGCTGCCGGCTGCGGTGCTATTCGCTCCGGTGGCCAGAGGTGCCGTGTACGTGACGGGGTTGCCGGTGATCCAGGTGTTGGCAGCCGCCTGCAGGCCCGCCGACACAGTGACCGCAGGCCCGTTCCCGGCGCCCACGTTGTTGCCGAGCGAGCTGCCGCCGCCATTGCTTCCGTTGCCGAATGTTGGCGATGTCACCGCGCCGGTCGACGAGTTGTAGCTCGACCCGCCGCCGAGGTTGGTGGCCACCGTCGCCCCCAGGCTGTTGACCTTGTCGCTCAATGCGGTGATGGCCACATCGGCTGCATTAAGTTGCGAGCCGTTGATCGCGTCCGTGCTGCTTGCGCTGATGCGGCCAGCGGCCACATTCGTGATGGTGCGCTCTGCGCCCGGCGTACCCACGCTGACGGTACTGACCGGCGCGCCGCCGGCAAACGTGTAGAGCGTGCCGTTGATGGCGGCGGAAGGCGTGGCGATCGTCGATGTCGTCACGCTGCTAGCACCCAAGGCGATGTCGCCGGCATGATTGGCGACGGCGTTGGGACCGATCGCCACGCTGTCCAGGCCCAACGCCTGGCTGTCCGGCGCCGTGCTGTTGGCGTGGAAGTACTTGATGCCCGTGCTGTTGATCGCGTCCAGCGCCGCGCCCACGTTATTGACCGTGGACGTTGTGCCGTTGGCGTTGCTGACGGTATACGTCGGCCCCGTCACCGCGCCGGTAGACGGGTTGACGGAGGCGCCACCGCCCAGGCCTGCCACCGCGCCACTGAGCTGCCCCACATTCACGGCATCGGTTTGCGCCACGCCGGGAGCCACGTTGTGCAGCGTCACCGGACCGGCAGTCGCCCCAACTAGCGTCAGATCTTGCGAGGGCTTACCGCCATTCGGCGTGGTGGGCGACGACGGCGTGCTGTATTGAACGGGCCCCACGCCGCCGTTTGTCACGGAATTGACGAGATTGCTGACCGTCTGGTTCGTTGCGTAGAGCTGGGATCCGTTGACGGCGTCCGTGCTGGTGGCGGACACCTGCCCCTTGGCCACGTTCGAAATTGCGGTATTGGCCGCGTTGATGCCCGTGATGGTCAAGCTGGGGCCGGCGCCACCGTTGGTCGTCACACCCGTCGACGTGATGCTCGTACCGCTGGCTGCCGGGCCCACCGTCACACTGCCCGCCACGTTGACGTTGTTCGCCAGATTGAAGCTGATGTTGTTGCTCGTCGTCGACTTGCTCACGACGATGTTGCCATCACCGCTGTTCAGATCGACGGTATTGCCCGTTGCGCTGTTGGTGCCGACGTTGGTGGCGTTCATGCCCTGGGCACTGACGTTCCAACCGGCACCGGCTGCAGCCTTGACGCCATTCAGTTGGCTGACATTGACCGCATCGGTCGGAGCAGTGCCGGCGGCCACGTTGGTGACGACCGTGTTGGCCGCGTTGATGCCCGTGGCAATGAGGCTCGGGCCGCTGCCGCCATTGGTGGTGACGCCGCTCGACGTGATCATTGTGCCGCTGGCGGCAGGACCCACCGCTAAACTGCCAGCCACATTCACGTTGTTCGCCAGGTTGAAGCTGACGTTGTTGCTTGTAGTCGACTTGCTCACGACAACGTTGCCGTCCGTGTTGTTCAGATCGACCGTTGCGCCCGTCGGGCTTGCCGGCGACACCGTCGTCCCATGTGCGCCCTGCGCGCTGATGCCCCACCCCGCGCTCGCCGACTGCACGGCCGCATTGAGCTGATTCACATCGACAGCATCGGTGCCGTTTATACCGGGCGCAATATTGGTGATGGCGTGGCCGCCGCCGTTGATGCCGGTGTTCGTTACGCTCGGTCCACCGCTGATGGTCAAGCCACTGTTGTTCAGCACGCTGTTGCCCGTCGTCACGCTGGTGAACGTGGGCGTCATGCTGGTGGCGAGTGTGATGTTTGCGCCGTTCTGCGTGATGGCGACGTTGTTGCCTGCAGTGAACGTCGCCGTGCTGCCCGGAGCAATGTTGGTTAGCGTCGTGCCGCTGGCCGTGCCGGTGCCTGTTTGCGCCGTCGTCACGTTCCAGCCCTTGTTGGCCACTGCGCTGACCGCATTGAGCTGATTCATATCCACCGCGTCGGTGCCATTGACGCCCGGGGCAATGTTCGTAATCGCCAGGCCTCCGCCGCTGACGCCGCTCGTCGTCAAGGACGGGCCAGCGCCACCGTTTGTGCTCACGCCGGTCGCGGTGACGGTCGTGCCGCTGGCCGCTGGACCAACAGTCACGCTATTGGCGACCTTCACCGTCGGTGCCAGATTGAAGCTGACGTTATTGCTCGCCGCCGTCTTGCTCACCACGATGTTGCCGTCGGTGTTGTTCAGGTCAACGTTGGTGCCCGTTGCGCTGTTCGGTCCGACGTTGGTGGTGTTGGCGCCTTGCGCACTGACGTTCCAGCCGGCACGGGCGATGGCATTGACGGCGCTGAGCTGACTGACATTGACGGCATCAGTCGACGCCGTACCCGCGGCCACATTAGTGATCGCTGTATTGCCTGCGTTGATGCCAGTGCTGGTGACGCTCAGGCCGCCGGTGATGACAAGGCCGCTGTTGTTCAACGTCGTGTTACGGGTGGTCACGCTCGTGAAGGTCGGCGTCATGCTGGTCGCGAGCGTGATATTCGTGCCGCTCTGCGTGATGGCGACGTTGTTGCCCGCAGTGAAAGTTGCCGTACCGCCCGGCGCGACGTTGCTCAGCGCCGTGCCGCTGGCCGTGCCGGTTCCCGTCTGCGCAGTTGTCACATTCCAACCTTTGTTGGCAACAGTGTTGACCGCGGCGATGGCCTGGTTGGCGGCGTACAGCTCCGAGCCGTTAACGGCATCCGTGCTGGTGGCGCTGACGCGGCCCGCGGCCACATTGGTGATCGTGCGCTCTGCGCCAGGCGTACCCATGCTGACCGTGCTGGTGGGGCTTGTGCCCGCTACGGCATAGGCGGTGCCTGCCACGGTCACGCTGGACGTCCCCACGGCAGAAGCCGTGGTGGAGCCTGCGCCCAGGGCCACATCCTTCGTAAAGTTGGCAACGGCGCCGTTGCCCAGGGCGACGCTGCTCGCCCCTACCGAGGATGCCGCTGTGCCGACAGCCAACGCCCCTGCGCCCGCACCCGAGGATCCCGCACCGATCGCAATCGCACTGCTGCCCGTTGCCGAAGCACCCGCCAAGCCGGCCGTGGTGGATCCCGCCGTGCCGGAACCGATGGCAATGGCGCTTGCTCCGCTGGCAACAGCGCCCGCGCCGCCTTTACCGGCCGCGGCAGAACCACCAGCGCCCCCATCGCCCAAGGCAATCGAACCGGAGCCCGTGGCCGCGGCACCCGCGCCGCCCGTTGCGCCTGCCACCGACCCGCCTGCACCACCGGCACCAATGGCGATGACGCCCACGCCAGTCTTTGCCTGGGCACCGGCGCCTCCGGCTGCAACGCCCGTGGCCCCCGCAGACCCCACGGCAATCGCACCGGCCGTTGCCGCCGAAGAACCGCCGCCCACGGCAAACGATGCATCGCCCGTGGCGCTGGAGCCCACGATACCGTTGCCGCCCAACGCCACCGAGCCAATGCCGGATGACGTGGCCGAGTAACCCAGCGCGACTGAACCAGTATTGGTCGCAGCAGAAGACTGACCGATTGCGGTCGACTCGTTGCCGGTGGCCTTCACGCCTGCGGCGTTCGCATGACCGCCGATCCCGATCGCATCCACGCCGGTCGCCACCGCCTGATCTCCGATGGCGACCTGCGAGCCCGTACCGTTGGCATTGGACGTGGCGCCGATAGCGATCGGCGATGTGCCACCCGTCGGATTGGTGCTCAGCGCTTGGGCGCCCTGGCCGATGGCGATTGCTCCATTCTGGAAGGGCGTGCCCGCCGTGCCCGCCCTTGCGCTGCCGATGGCAATGGCACCCGCACTGGTGGGGCCGCCGGTGGCCGTCGCGCCGCTGCCGATGGCCACCGCTGCAGAACCGGAGGCGTTGGCGGCGTTCGCGCCAGAGCCGCTGCCGATCGCGACCGACGTTCCGGCTGCCGTACCAAACGCGCCATTCGTGTACTGCGCATGGGCGTGGTCCTGCATGACCACGCCGAGGAAGGCCGCAAGCGCCAGCGCAATGGCGGACTTCCGATGCAGAACGGGCGTGATCGCCCGCAGGGTGCGATGACCGATGGCCTGGCCCTCTGCGCTGCCGCGCTTGCCGCGCCCGCAGCAGCTCTCCGCCACGACCACTGTCAGGTTCCTGACAGGGTTGTATTTGGTTCTATAGATCCGATTCACTTCACTTCCCCAAAACGCATGACTCAAAGCGACGCAGCTTGCAAAAATGTGCGTCTTTTTCTTTTTTGAATGCGCCGTGTCCACAATGGATGAATCTCCGATTGCACGGAGTTGGAATGGACAGCATTCGTTGAGCCAATGTAGCGACGGATGTGAAATGCAATGCAAAACATTCACAAACGACTGTCATGCAGTGTCAAATCACTGCATCAGAGAACACATGGCGGCATTCTTCGGATTTGCGCAAATAGACAGTGACAGAAACGGTGGCGCAGCAAAGCCCAGCAGGCTGCGCTGGCGGTCAGAACCGGGCTCGTCGAACGAGGCTCCTCAGCGAACCGGAGCGCGCTGCGCAGAAATAGCGGGCAATAGCGAGAAAATCGCGGGCTGCGTGGGAATGCCGTCTGCACGCTGCCGCTGCGCATCCCCAACAAAATGCCAATGTCCATCCTCTTCCAATCGGAAGCTGATGACTTGATACATTACGCCGCCACTTTTTAAATGAACGGCATAATCGACGTTGGCATAGAGGCCATCCGGAATGTCATGGTTGTTTTGATACTGGATGCGCGCAATGGACGCCCAACCGTGATCCGACACATCGCCGTCATGCTTGTGGGTCGCCTGCATCTGGCGAACGAATGTTGGCTTGTCGGCGGCCGACCGGATCATCGGCGCAGCCGCGTCCCACACGGCGCCGTACTGCGCCATTTCAAACTGTGCGACCGTGCGGTCCGCCAGTTGCAGGATTTCGTCTGCAGACGCTCCAGGCGCGGCGTGCGCCTGGGCAGCGGCCAATACGGTGGTCGCGCACAACAAGGCATGTCTGGCGCGCATCATGCACTCTCCAGCCGGTATCCGGCGCCATACACCGAGATCAGCTTCACGCCGTTGCCAGGGTTCAGTCCCAACTTCAGCCGGATCTGAGAGATGTGCGTGTCGAGCGTGCGGGATTCCCCCGCGTAAGATTCGCCCCAAATGGCACTCACCAGATAATCGCGCGTCAGCAGCTTCCCCTTGCGCGAGAAAAGTTTGTATGCGAGTTCGTATTCCTTGCTGGTGAGCTTGATTTCCTGGTCTCGGACATAGGCAACGCGGCGCGTGCCGTCGAACCTGAACGCTCCAAGCTCCAGCGTGCTTTCCGCTTCTTCCCTATACAGCCGCCGCAGAATGGCTTCGATACGGGCCTCCAGCACAGCAGCGCCGACCGGCTTGATGATGTAGTCATCCGCACCCTGGCGCAGAGCCGCCACGATTTCCGACTCAAAGGCCGCGCTGGTGATGAACGCGACCGGCGTACTGTCTTCTTTCTTTTGTCGCAGCCAGACCAGTATCTCCATTCCGGACATTCTTGGAACATGCCAGTCCAGAACCAAGAGATCGTAGGAATCGCGCTGCAAATTCTTGAACAGTTGCATGCCATCCCGAAATGACACGCACGAGTGTCCCAGGCGATCAATCACGGATTCGACAAGTGACAGAAAGCCTGGATCGTCTTCCAACACAGCGATCCGCATTGCTACTTCCCCGTTGACTTATATTGTTCTATCTATTTTTCTTGTAATCGATATTGCCGATTACTGCGGCCCGCCGTCTTAATTTTTAAGAAGCTTGCTCGTTGAGACAGCGTGACAGGGCTAGAAATAGCATGCGCGATGTGCGCGAATTCCAAACAATTGCAAAATCACCAGGCGTTCGTCTCACCTGTAATCAAGCGGTCGTTTGAAGTGGTCCGAGCTGTAGGCGTTTTGGGGGAGGCCCCAAGTACGCATATGCAGAATTGGTCACTTACGAAAGAGTTCCGGCTTGATGTCATGCGGCTTCGCAGTAGTACCCGCACAACAGCGCAGACCTCGGACAAGGAATATCAGTGGGCTTCATTCACCGGATTAGCAGACCAATCAATCGCCATGTAATTTGCGTGAGGATATGCCGGATTTGCCTGTTTTATCCATGTTGGGATAAGCAGCGTGCTGAACGATAAACGATCAATGGCAATCCATTTGACAATGCCTTGCTTTCTTTACGATTGGGATATCTAACCTAGAAAACTCGAACGGCTGCCCCCCTTTTAGCTGTTCGATTCCCCGTCGCGTGAATGCCCGTTCATGCCACGTTGTGCAGCGCCAAGCGGTGTTCCCGCTTGGCGTTTTTTTTGTCAGTGTGGACCTTGCAGAGTCCGGTGGCGCTCAGCCCTGATCGCCACCACCCACCGGCAACACCGTCCCGGTGATGTACGAGGCCTCGTCCGAAGCCAGGAACAGGATCGCCCTGACCTGCTCGTCGATCGTGCCGTAGCGGTGCATCAGGCTGCTGGCGATCGTCTGGTCAACGATGCCCTGATACCAGACGGCCTCCTGCTCCGACATGGGCGCCGTGTTGCGCGGAATCTTCCGCGGGGGCGCTTCGGTGCCACCCGTGGCGACGGCGTTGACACGAATGTTGTCCTGCGCGTGCTCCAGCGCTAGGCTCGCCGTGAGCGCATTCACTCCCCCCTTGGCGGCCGAGTACGGGATCCGATAGATGCCGCGCGTGGCGATAGAAGACACGTTGACAATCACCCCTTGCCGTCGCTCCACCATGTGTGGCAGCACCGCGCGGCAACACCAGAGCGTGGGAAACAGTGAGCGGCGGATCTCCGCCTCGATCTGAGCTTCTTCATAGTGCTGGTACGGCTTCGCCCAGATCGTGCCGCCGACATTGTTGATCAGCACGTCGATCCGGCCGAACGCATCGAGCGCGGCCTGCACGGCATGTTGAGCGCCGGCGTACGTTTCGAGATCCGCCGTGGTGGCATGCGCCCGACCACCCGCTGCAGCAATTCCGGCTTGCACCTCGTAAATCAGTTCGGCCCGATCCACCAGCAGCACCTGCGCGCCCTCTTCGGCCGCAGCCAGTGCCACACCGCGCCCGATACCTTGCGCCGCGCCCGTCACGACGACGGCCTTGCCTGAGAATCGTTGCATGCTCATGCCGCCTTTGCCTCGGGTACGGCATTGGGCGTGAACTTCTCGTAGTAGAAGCTGCGGGGCTTTACGCCTTCGTCATCAAAGTACTTGCGCACGGCATCGACCATCGGCGGCGGCCCGCACAGATAGACGTCGACGTCGCCATCGTTCAGCGCATCGGCCGGCACGTGCTGCGTTACCCAGCCCGTGCGCGGATGATTCGACGCGGCGTCGGCGACGACCGTGGCGTAGCTGAAGTTCGGCAGCCGCGCCGCATAGGCGTCGATCGCCTCGACCTGCACGAGGTCCAGGTCTCGGGTCACGCCATAGATGAGATGCACGTTCTGTTGCGAGTTGGTGCGCGCCAGCACTTCCAGCATCGACAGGAACGGCGCAAGCCCCGTACCGCCGGCAAGGAACAACAGCGGCCGCTGCACCTCGCGCAAATAGAAACTGCCCAACGGCCCGTGCAGATCGAGCTTGTCGCCAGGCTGTGCGGCTTCAAGCCAGCGGCTCATCACGCCACCGGGAATCTTCTTGATCAGGAAGCTGATCTTCGATTCTCCGGGCGCCGATGAGAACGAATACGAGCGGTGCTGCCCGCTGCCGGGCACGGCGATGTTGACGTACTGGCCCGGAAGAAACACTGGCGCAGTGGCGTCGACGTCCAGTTCAAGCACAACCGCGGCATCGTTGTGCAGTTCGACCTTGGACACCGTTGTCCCGAAGCGGCTCTGACCGGTCTTGCAACTCGTCGAGGTGGTCGGCACCGCGATCACGCAATCGCTCTGCGGCACCATCTGGCACGTCAGGACGAGGCCGGTGTTCTTCTCGTCTTCGGTCAGCGCGTCGTCGATGTAATCGTCACCGAGGTCGTAGCGGCCGCTCTCCGCGCGGCACTTGCAGGTGCCGCACACACCATCGGAGCAATCCATCGGCAGATTGATCTTGGCGCGGAAGGCGGCATCGAGCACCTTCTCGCCCGCTTTGCAATCGATGAAGCGGGTCACGCCGTCTTCGAAGTTCAATGCGACTGTGAAACTGGACATGGGATATCTCCGCTGCCTTGGATGCGTAAGTGCAGATCAGACGTGATAGACGTCGAGCACCTGCCGGATGTAGTCGTTCTTCAGGACGATCTTCTTGGATGCGATCAGGAAGCCCTCGCCCGCGCGGCGCAGGGTGACGAACATCGTCCCGAAGAACTGGTCGGTGGTTTTGTACCGGTGGCTGAGCGTGTGAAAGTTGTAGCGCACGTCGACTTCATCGCCGCGTTCGGCCAGGACTTCCACGTTGGTGACCGTGTGGCTGGTTCTCGGTTCCGGGGTGGAAGCGCCGCTGCGCTCGGTCTTGATGCGGAAGACCCGATCCTCCAGCCCGCAGCGATTGGCGTAGTACATCAACGAGATCTCGCTGTGCGGATCCTCGGTCAACTGGTCGTCGTCATCCCAGGCGGGCATCCAGTAAGTGACGTCTTCGGCGTAGCACTCGAGCCACGCGTCCCACTGCCGGTCGTCCAGCAGTCGCGCCTCGAGGTACAGGGCGGCGCAGATGTTCTGGTAATCCGCGTTCATGCCAACACCCCGTCGCATTCCTGTTTGAGTGCCTCGCGCATGACGCGCACCCAGTATTCGTGCTGACAGACGAACAGGCCTTCGTCTTCACTGCGCTCGCCCGAGATGAGTGGCTTCAATCCCATCCTGGCTGCGTTCTCGTCGGGACCGCGGACCCACAGCGGCGCCCCGCGCGACAGGTCGTTCCACAGGGCAGTGGTGCCGGCGTAGCCGTTCTGGCAGGCGCGGAATTCCTCCAGGTCATCGGCGGTGCCCATGCCGGTGACGTTGAAGAAATCCTCGTACTGGCGGATGCGCGTTGCGCGGTCCGTTGCGCTTTCGCCCTTCGGCGCGAAACAGAAGATCGAGACCTCGGTCTTGTCGACACTGATCGGCCGTACCACGCGAATCTGCGTGCTGAACTGATCCATCAGGAAGACGTTGGGATACAGGCACAGGTTGCGCGTCTGGTTGACGATGAAATCGGTCTGGGTTTCACCCACGCGCGCCTTGATTTCGTCACGGTGCGCATAGACGGGCCGCACTTCCGGGTTCATCGTCTTCGTCCACAGCAGGATGTGACCGTGCTCGAAGCCATAGACGCCCGCCACCGACTTGCTCCAGCTGTTCGCGTCGACTGCCTGGGTGCCGCCTTCCTTGCGCCGCCCCATCGTTGCCGCGTAGTTCCAGTGCACGGTGCTGACGTGGTAGCCGTCGCAGCCGTTTTCCATCTGCATCTTCCAGTTGCCGTCATAGACGTAGGAAGAATTGCCGCGCAGTACTTCCAGGCCATCGGGCGCCTGGTCGACGATCTGGTCGATGATCACGCGCGCTTCGCCAAGGTAGGCCTCGAGCGTCTGCACATCGGCGTTGAGGCTGCCAAACAGGAAGCCGCGATAGCTCTCGAACCGCGCAATCTTCTTGAGATCGTGCGAGCCGTGCGTGTTGAATCGCACGGGGTACTCGGTGGTCTTTTCGTCCTTTACCTTGAGCAGCTTGCCGGTGTTGGAGAACGTCCAGCCGTGGAACGGGCACGTGAAGCTGCCCTTGTTGCCATGCTTGCGGCGACACAGCATCGCCCCTTTGTGCGCGCAGGCATTGATGACCGCGTGCAGCTCGCCGGTCTTGTCGCGCGTGATGACGATCGGCTGGCGGCCGATCCACGTGGTGTAGTAGTCGTTGTTGTTTGGAATCTGGCTTTCGTGCGCGAGATACACCCAGTTGTTCTCGAAGATGTGCTTCATCTCCAGCTCGAACAGATCCGGGTTGGTGAAGATGTCGCGGCGGCAGCGAAAAATTCCGGCCGCTTCGTCATCCACCACGGCGGTTGACAGCAGTTGGTCCAGTTCGCTGGCTTTGTCGATCAAGGCGGACATGGTCGTCTCCACGTTGGGGCGCTCTGCCTCAAGCCTCGGCCGAAGCACGCAGGCGATTCACGCGCTGGTTGTCCTTGCCCTGAACCAGCGGCGTGAGCACCAAGTTGAATTCGATGTCCTTGTACGCATCGGCTTTGAGGCCTAGCGCGGCGCCTCCGGTCTTCTCCACCACGTGGGGAATCAGTTCTTCGCGCGTGGCATACGCGAAGTCGTCCCAGATCAGCGGATCGCCCTCGATGTTGAATTGCGTCGTCAGCTTGCGGTGGCCGTCGCTCGTGACGAAGAAGTGCACATGCGCCGGCCGGTTGCCGTGGCGGGCCAGTCCGTTCAGCAGTTGCTGCGTGGCACCTTGCGGCGGGCAGCCGTAGCCCACCGGCATGAGGGTGCGGAATTCATATTGGCCATCGGCGCCGGTCCTGACCGCGCCCCGCAGGTTGAACGGGCTCTGCGCACCGGTCGGATCGAAATGCGAATAGAAGCCGTTCGAGTTTGCGTGCCAGCACTCGACCACGGCACCGGCCACGGGCTTGCCCTCCGGCCCTGTCACCGTGCCGTGAATGACCAGCGGGCCTGCGGCCGGGTCCGGATCGATGTCGATCCGAGACACGCTATCGCGCACCGTTGCGCCCGCCACGTACAGCGGGCCTTCGATCGTGCGCGGCGTGCCGCCATTGAGACCAAGCGCTTCGTCGGCCGCGTCCATGCGGATATCGAGATACTTTTCCAGGCCCACGCCGGCCGCCAGCAATGCCGCCTCGCCGTCCTGGCCGAGTTTGTTCAGGTAGTTGATGCCTGCCCAGACTTCATCCGGCGTGATATCAAGATCGTCGATGGCCTTGAACAGGTCAGCCAGCAATCGGTGCGTGATCTGCTTCAGGCGGGCGTTGCCGTCCTTGCCGTCCAGGTTGGTGGCGGCCTTCAGCAGGTCCTGCACTTCTTTTGTTTGGAATACGCGCGCGTTCATGATGGGTGTCTCCTCGTGGTTTTCTGGGGGGATGTGGAATGTCTCAAGCATCGTCGCTATGAACTGACGAGGGGTGACGGCACATCGGTGTCACCGAAATCTCCATGTATGGAAAAAGCGGCAGCGCCGTCAGGATGTCGTGCAGCTCGGCATTGCTCTGCACATCGAAGACGCTGACGTTCGCGTACTCGCCGACCAGGCGCCAGATGTGGCGCCACTTGCCGCTGCGCTGCAGATCCTGCGAATAGGCCTTCTCGCGCGCCTTGATCTCGTTGGCGACATCGGCGGGCATGTCGGCCGGCAGGCGAACATCCATGCGGATGTGGAACAGCATCGTGGTCTCCTTGGTGGATCTGGGTCTGGTTGTTCTTATTGGCGGCGCAGGCGGGCCAGCTTGTCTCGATCGATATCGATGCCCAGGCCGGGGCCGGTCGGCACCTGCAACATGAAGTCGCGGTACAGCAGCGGCTCGGTCAGCAACTCTTGCGTAAGCAACAAGGGGCCGAACAGTTCAGTGCCGAACTGCAGCTCGCCAAAGGTGGAAAACACATGAGCCGATGCGGCCGTGCCGACCGCGCCCTCCAGCATCGTTCCGCCGTACAGGCCGATGCCCGCCAGCTGCGCGATGGCTGCCACCTGCATGGCCGGCACGAGGCCGCCGGATTGCGCGATCTTCACGGCGAAGACGTCGGCACTGGCAGAGCACGCCAGCTCAAATGCATCGAGCGGACCGTGCAGGGCTTCGTCGGCCATCATCGGCACCGCGAACTGGCGGGCCAGACGCTCCAGCGCGGCGCGGTTCTCCGCGCGCACCGGTTGCTCGATCAGGTCAACGCCGCCGGCTTGCAACGCCGCAATGCCGTTGGCAGCATCCAGCTCGCTCCACGCCTGGTTCACGTCCACGCGCACGCTGACGGCGTCGCCGAGGGCGCGTTTGATGGCCAGCACGTGGGCAACATCGTCGGCCACCGGGCGCAGACCGATCTTCAGCTTGAAGATGCGATGGCGGCGCTCGGCGAGCATCGCCTCTGCCTCGGCAATGTCTTTCTTCGTGTCGCCACTGGCGAGCGTCCAGGCCACCGGCAGCGCATCGCGCAGGCGGCCGCCCAGCAGCTCCGACAGCGGCACGCCCAGCCGGTGAGCCTGCGCATCCAGCAGCGCCGTTTCCAGCGCGCACTTGGCAAAGCGGTTGCCCTGAATGGTCTTGCGCACGCGTGCCATGGCAGCCGCCACATTGCGCGCCTCCATGCCGATCAGCAGCGGCGCAATATGCGTGTCGATGTTGACTTTGATGCTTTCGGGGCTCTCTTCGCCGTAGTTGAGGCCGCCAATCGTGGTGGCCTCGCCCCAGCCTTCGATGCCGTCTTCGCAGCGCACATGCACGAGGACGAGCGTTTGCGTGTGCATGGTGGCGACGGACAGCTTGTGCGGACGGATGGTGGGCACATCCACTAGAATGGCCTCGATCGAGCGAATCATGTTTTCCAGGTATCAGAGGAACAGCTATCAACGTGGAAACCAGATTACGCAGCGCAATTTATTGCGTCCAACACCGATTTAGTATCAGTTTCATACCTAACAGGTATAAAAATGGAGCTGCGCCATCTTCGCTATTTCGTTGCCGTTGCTGAAGAGTTGAACTTCACGCGTGCGGCTGAACGGTTGCACATCGCGCAGCCGCCGCTCTCCCGGCAGATCCAGCAACTGGAAGAGGAAGTCGGCGTGCTGCTGTTCGAGCGCGGCAGCCGCCCGCTCAAGCTGACCGAAGCCGGCCGCTTTTTTCACGCCCATGCACGGCAATTGCTCGCGCAGACGGCGGAACTTGCGTCGATGACGCAACGCGTCGGTCAGATCGAGCGGCGCATGTCGGTTGGTTTCGTGGCGTCGACCCTGTATGGGATGTTGCCCAAGGTCATCCGGCGCTTTCGGGCGGAATACCCGATGGTCGATCTGACCATGCACGAGATGACCACGATGGATCAGATCCAGGCGCTCAAGGACGGCCGCATCGACGTCGGCTTCGGTCGCATCCGTTATGAAGACCCGAACGTGCGGCGCATCCTCCTGCGTGATGAGCGACTGATCGTCGCGCTGCCGTCAGGCCATGCGCTGCTCGACGGCAGGCCGGCCGCATCGCTGCGCGATCTTGTCGGCGACACGCTCATCATCTATCCACGCGCACCGCGCCCAAGCTATGCGGACCAGGTGCTCGCCCTCTTCCACGATCGCGCGCTGGAACCCAGCAAGATCTACGAGGCACGGGAATTGCAAATTGCCTTGGGTCTGGTGGCCGCCGGCGAAGGTGTATCGGTGGTGCCGCGCAGTGTGGCGGGCCTGCGGCGCGAAGATGTCTGCTACATGGAACTCGACGATCCGCAATTGGTCTCGCCGATCATCTTCAGCACGCGGCTGCTCGACGAGTCTGAAGACATCCGTGCCATGCTGGCGCTGACGTATCAGTTGTACGACGAGCAGCAGATCCCGTATTACGCACCCTCGTAAGGCTTGCAACGGCGGCCCCAAAGTTACACGCCGCTGGACACGACGGCCGCATGGGCTAGATTGAAGCAAGGCGCCCGTTCGCCTGCGATTGGAGCGCAAGCGAGTGAAAAGAATAGGCCGCCCCATCATCATCAAGTTGGCCGTCGTCGTGGCGCTGGTGCTGGCGGCGGCCGCCTTGCTTGTCGCGCACGAATTCCGCACCTCCGCCTGGCAAGCGCGCTATTTCGCGCATCTGGCGCAATCGCAAACCTTTCCCGTCAAGCCTGGCCCGAACGATTCGGCCCGCTACCCAAACTCCGGCCCCTACGACGAGCGGCTCGGCTATCACGACCTCCCCACGTTTCTGGACCGCCTGCGCTCGCGCGGCTACATCGTCGCGCAGCAAGCCGTGCCATCCAAAGAGATGGTCGCGCGAATGGACAGCGGCATGAACCCGCCTTATCGCGAGAAAGACCAGGCCGGCCTGGAATTGCTCGACGACGATGGCCGCCCGATCTACCGCGTGCGGCACCCCGAACGCGTGTATGACAGTTTTGCGTCGGTTCCGCCGCTGCTGGCCAACTCGCTGCTCGCGATTGAAAACCGCACGCTGCTGCAGACCGAATACCCGAAGCGCAATCCGGCCGTGGAGTGGTCGCGCCTCGCGCGTGCGGTGTGGGACCGCGCTCTGCATGTCGTCAACCCGGCGCATGAATCGCCCGGTGGCAGCACCCTTGCCACGCAAATCGAAAAGTATCGCCACTCGCCGGAAGGCCGCACCGAATCGCCCAGCGAAAAGCTGCGGCAAATGTTCTCCGCATCCGCCCGCGCTTACCTGAACGGGGAAGACACAACGGCCGCCCGCCATCAGCTCGTGGTCGATTACCTGAACACCGTGCCACTGGGCGCGCGCGCCGGCTTTGGCGAGATCCAGGGCATTGGCGATGCGCTGTGGGTCTGGTACGGGCGCGACTTCGCCCAGGTGAATGCGCTGCTCGCGGCCAAGTCTGTCGCGCCGCTGGCAGACCGTGCGCTGGCCTACAAGGAGGCGTTGAGCCTGCTCGTCTCGCAGCGGCGGCCGTCGTATTACCTTGAGAACCTCGATGAGCTGGAGACGTTGACCAACGCCTACCTGCGCGTGCTCGCTGCCTCCGGCGTGATCCCGCCAGCGCTGCGCGATGCGGCGATTGCGCAATCGCTCAAACAGCAGGCGCTGAACACACGCGTGCCACCCCCGCCGCTGGAGCACAAAGGCACGAATGCCGTACGCGTGAATCTGGCGAGCATGCTCGGCATCTCGCGCATGTACGCGCTCGACCGGCTCGACCTGACCGCCAGCAGCACGCTCGATGCGCCGTTGCAGCGCGATGTTTCCGCCGAACTGCGCAAGCTGCGCGACCCGGCCCACGCCAAGGCCGCCGGCCTCGTCGGCGACATGATGCTCGAACGTGGGGACCCGCGCGGCGTGACGTACAGCTTCACGCTCTACGAACGCGCGCCGGGCGGCAACCGTGTGCTGGTGCAAGCCGATACGTTCGACAAGCCGTTCGACATCAACGAAGGCGTCAAGCTGGATCTGGGATCTACGGCAAAGCTGCGTACGCTGGTGACGTATCTCCAGATCGTGGCCGCGCTGCACAAGCGCTACGCCGATCAACCCGTGGCGGCGCTGCGCAAGGTCAATATTCCCGTGCAGAATCCGATCGAGCGCTGGGCTGTCGACTACCTTGCCCGCACGCAAGACCGGTCGCTCTCAGCGATGCTGGATGCATCGATGGAGCGCAAGTATTCCGGAAACGCCGGCGAGTGGTTTGCCACCGGCGGCGGCATGCAGAGTTTCGAGAACTTCGAGAAATGGGAAGGCACGCAGAACTTCACGGTGCGGGAGGGGCTCAAGCACTCCGTCAACCTCGTCTTCGTGCGGATCATGCGCGACATCTCGCGCTACTTTCAGCATCAGCTGCCCAATGCCGGCGCCGAGGCGCTGACCAACCCGGATTCTCCGCAGCGGCAGATTTACCTGCGGCGCTTTGCCGATCGCGAGGGCAAGCTGTTCATGGGCCGGTTCTATGCCAAATACAAAGGCAAGACCGACCAGGAGCGCGAAGCCATCCTGGTGCAAAGCACGCGGGCCACACCGGTGCGGCTGGCCACGATCTACCGCAGCATCGACCCGGAGGCCGGCCCCGGCAAACTCGCCGCATTCATCCGCAGCTACCTGCCCGGGGCAAAGCTGGATGAGGCGGAACTCACCAACTTGTATGAGAAGTACTCCGTCCAGCGCTTCGACCTCGCCGATCGCGGCTACATCGCCAAGCTGCATCCGCTGGAGTTGTGGCTGGTGGCGTTTCTGCGCACCCATCCGCAAGCCACCCTCGCGCAGGTGAACGAGGCCAGCGCGGATGAGCGCTTGTCGGTCTACAAATGGCTGCTGCAATCGCACCGCAAGGCCGCGCAAGACAAGCGCATCAAGCAGATGCTCGAGATCGAAGCGTTCCAGCAGATTCACGCGATGTGGAAGCGGCTGGGGTATCCGTTCGAATCGCTGGTGCCGTCCTACGGAACCGCCATCGGCGCATCGGCAGATCGCCCGGCTTCGCTGGCAGAGCTGATGGGCATTCTCGAAAACGACGGCATCCGCCTGCCCAGCGTACGCATCGACCGCCTGCGCTTTGCCGCCGACACCCCTTACGAAGTCATGCTCTGCCGTGACCCCAACGCCGGAGAACGCGTGCTGCCGCCCGAGATTCCGCCCTTGGTCAAATCCGCGCTGGCCGGCGTCGTCGAAGGCGGCACCGCCAAGCGCATCTCCGGCACGTTCGTCCAGAAGGACGGCAAACCCATCGCCATCGGCGGCAAAACCGGCACCGGAGACAACCGCTTCAAAACCTTCAGCCGTGGCGGCGGCCTCATCTCCGAACGGGTCGTGAGCCGCTCCGGCGCCTTCGTCTTTTACCTGGGAGACCGCTACTTCGGCACCGTCGTCGCCTACGTAGCCGGCGCTGATGCCGCCAAGTACAAATTCACCAGCGCACTGACGGTGCAAGTGCTCAAGGTCCTGGCCCCTACGCTGATGAATCACCTGGACCTGCAAGACGAGGCGCCAGCCTTCAACTGCAAGATGCCGCAGGCCACGGCGCCGGAACAGAAGCTGGATTGAGCCAAGCCTGCACAACAGACGGCGACAACGCAGGCCGTCAGACGGTGTGGCCGTACCTTGCCCTAGATGGCGCCTTGAATTTCTGTTGCAGGGAGGAAAAAGGAAGGAGCCCTGTCTGAGCGTAGCGAGTTTGCCTCCTTCCCATCACTGCGACATAAATTCAAGGGGAAGTCGCCATCTCGGGCGCGCCTTTCTTTGCTTACCTTTCTTTGGCAAGACAAAGAAGTAAGTCGTCCCCGCCAGGGGACGAAAACCACATCAACCATAACGCCTACCGCAACGACCGCTGCAACCAAATCCCCCCCGCACACCCCAACGCCACCACCGCGCCCCAGGCAAACAAATCCCCCACCGCCAGCAACGTCGCCTGCCGATCAATCTCCGCCGAAATCCGAATCAACTCAGAACCCTGCAACGCATGCGGCCACTGCCAGGCCGGCGTCAGCGCGCTCACATGCCCGACGAGGTCAGTCCGGTGCTGCGCCTGCCCGCGCTGCAGCAACAACGTCGCGCCCATCGTCCCAAGCGCCTGCGCCCAGGCCCGCATGATTCCCTTGAACTGGTAGGCATGGCCGAAATCCTTGGCCGGCAGATCCACGTAAGTCAGCCCCGCCACCTGGATCACCACGAACATCCCCACCATGCCTTCGATCATGAACCCCGGCGCCACCGCGGCCACCGACGCGCCCGGCATGGCCACATGCGACATCCACAGCAGCGCAGTCGCCATCAGCACAAAACCGACGGAGATCAGCACGCGCTTGGTCGGCAGCACATTGGTCAACTGAAAGTTCAGGATGCCCAGCGCCACCGTCACCAAGCCGCCCAGGCTCATGAGCTGCGCGGTGGTCTCATAGCGGAAACCCAATCCGTTCTGCAGCAGGCCCGACGAAAGAAAGCCCCAGGCGCTCGCAAACATGTAATAGATGGCGTAGAACACCATGCCCATCAGGAAGCGCCGCTGTAGCGTGGCCCGCAAGTCCACCCACGGCAGCGGATGGCCCGTCTGCCGAATGCCAACCCAGAGGATGAGCGCCACCACCGCAATGATTGGCACCACCTGCGCGGGCGAGCCGTCGGGGTGGACAAAGCGCGCCTGCTGGAAGCCGTGCAGCGCAATCAGCGCCGCCAGCCCAAACGCGATGGCCGAAGGCCAGTCGAGCGAGGCGAAATCGCCCTTGCGCTCGTGCATCTTCGGATGCGGATAGAACGCCGCCACCAGCCCGCACACGACCACCGCCACCAACAACTGCGCGACGAAGATGGCGCGCCAGCCGAATTGCTCCGTCAGCGCCGCCGACAGCATCGGCGACACGCAACTCAGACCGAAGATGCCGTAGATCATGCCCTTCATCATCGTCCGGCGTTCGTGCGCGGGGCTGTGCTGCACAAAGATGCGCGAAGTCGACAGCATCGGGCCGCCGCCAAACCCCTGCACTGCCCGCCCGACGATCAGCATCGTGCCGCCCTCGGCCGCGGCGCACATCAGCGTGCCCGCAATAAACACCAGCAGCGACAGCAGCGTGTGCCTGCGGTACGTCATGTGATCAGCCAGCCGGCCCATCACCAGAATCGACAGACTGGCCGCTGCCGCATACGCCGTTACAGCCCAGAGATAGACATCCTGGGACGCCAGCACCCCGCCTTCGATATGCGGCCCCGCAATCGAAAACATCAGGTTCGACATGTAGTCCACGCCCGTTGCCAGGCCAATCACCATCCCGACCATGCGCAGTTCCATCCGGCTGCCCACGGACGATCCGGCGGCCGGGGCGTGCGGTGGGGGCAGCGGGGAAACCGTGTGGTCTGTGCTTGGCGTGTTCATGCAGGGATGGTAATTTGCCTTGAAACCGGCGGAAATCGCCTGCCAACAAATTCATTGTTCAATTATGCGAACGACGGACTGGAACGACTGGGACACTTTCTGCACCGTGGCCACGCTGGGCAGCTTCACGCGCGCGGCCGATCGGCTGGGGTTGCCCAAGTCTTCGGTCAGCACAGCGGTGTCGCGGCTGGAGGGGAAGATGGGCGTACGCCTGTTCGAGCGCAGCACGCGGCGCCTGCGCCTGACCGATGCCGGTGAAGCCCTTCTGCGCGATGCCGGCCCATTGTTCCAGCGGCTGCGCGAAGTTTCGGAAGACGCCGCAGCGACCTTTCAGTCACCCGCCGGCACCTTGCGCATTGCCATGCCGTACGAGTTCGCCGCCAAGCAGCTCGCCGAGGTGGTGCTGGAAGTCATGCGCGAACACACCGGCTTGCGTATCGAAGTGGATGTCGCGCCACGTCAGATCGATCCGCTTGCACAGGGCTACGACATCATGTTGACCGTACCGCGCGGCCCATTGCCCGACTCCGGCCTCGTGGCCCAGCGTGTCTTCGATCTGCGCCGCGCGGTGGTCGTCGCCCCGCAACTGCTGGAGCGCCTTGGGCCGCTGACGCACCCGGACCAACTCGCCGACTGGCCCTGCCTCGGCACCTCCAACGAAGCCGAATGGCAGTTCCGCACGCCCGGCGGCGAGACAATCAACCTGCCGCTGGACTTTCGCATGCGCACCTCCAACAGCGAATTGCGGATGCAGGCCGCGATTGCCGGCCTGGGGGTCGCGCGCATCACCTCCGTGTTTGCCACCGAGCTGATCGCTTCAGGCGCGCTGCAGGAGGTGCTGACCGATTTTCAATCCCCGCCAATGCGCGTGTATGCCGTCTTCCCGGGCCGCCGCCTCATGCCCGCCAAGGTCAAGGTCTTCATGGACGCCCTGCACCGCCGCATAGAGCATTCCCGCCAACACACCGACATGCGACCCACCTTTGTAGACGAGGCAGCTGCGCCCTGGCCGCCCGAGTCGCTGCTCTGATTCTCAATCTTTCCTCTTCATCTACGACAAGCCATGCGCCCGTTCACCAGATTTCCCGTCTTGATTGCCGCGCTCGCGCTGAGTGCCGTTGGCTGCTCCCGCGCCGAAGACATCGGCAGCGTCAGCACCAATTTCCGTATCACAGGCTCCGACAAGATCGTCATCGAAGCCTTTGATGACCCGCTCGTGCAAGGCGTGACCTGCTATGTCTCGCGAGCGCGCACGGGCGGCATCAAGGGCTCGCTGGGGGTGGCCGAAGACGTGAGCGAAGCCGCCGTGGCCTGCCGCCAGGTCGGCGACATCAGCTTTGTTAAGCCCCTGCCCCAGCAGGACGACATGTTCACGCAGCGCCTGTCGCTCGTTTTCAAGACGCTGCACGTGGTGCGCACGGTGGACCGCAAACGCAATGTGCTGGTCTATCTGACGTATTCGGACAAGGTCATATCGGGCAGCCCGAAGAACAGCGTGACGGCCGTGCCGATCCCGGCCAGCCAACCAATTCCCGTGAAGTGACGCGCCAATCCAGCCGGTAGAGCGATGGCCGCACCACATTGGTGCGGCGCAACACGCGCGTGGTGGCTGAGCAACGGTCGGTCGCGCAGAAAGGGTGCATAGGTAAGCCTACGTATGGTGCATTGCATCATCTGGTGTATAGTCAGGGTATTCCCTAACCGGGATTTCCCTAAGAGGCCAATCATGCAAAACACGAACGACCTGAAGCTGACCGATCAACTCGAACGCGAACTGATCGAGCGCGAAATGTCCGAAGGTATCTACTACTATCGCCGTCCGAGCGGCCAATCGTTCTCGTTCGCCCAGTTCTTCTCGGCAATCGCGAACCTGTTCGGCACGCACCGCACCGTCAAGGCCTAACCCGCCACGCTGTTGTCGATGGGCGTGTGCCCAAGCTAGCTGTATGTAGCAATCGCAGTTTCAGTAGCACCGTGCGCCGGCCGTGTGTCATCACACCCGCCGCCACACCCGCCAGGTCATGACCGCCTGGTGCCAATCGAGGGCCGGATTCCGGCCCTTTGTCATTTCTGCGGCATTTGTTTGGTTTGTTTGCATGCCGCAGCATCATGTTGACGCCTCCGACAGTGTTACCGCGCTCCGGTTGTCTTCTCCTTTGCCTGTGCTTTACTGAGTAAAGCCGCGACCACCGATATCGAGACCAGCGCACGTCTTCGCAGCAATGAAGGCGCGCAGCATGGCACCCGGCGCCCATCCCCCAAGGAGACTCCCATGGCGATCAGCCTCAAGCTGTCGGTCAACGGTGCGCCTGTCACCGTCAGTGTCGAACCCCATACCCTGCTAGTTCAATTGCTGCGCGAGCACCTGCGCCTGACCGGCACGCACGTCGGCTGCGATACGGCGCAATGCGGTGCCTGCACCGTGCATATGAACGGGCGCGCGGTGAAGTCCTGCAACATCCTGGCCGTACAGGCTGACGGCGCCGAGGTGACAACTATTGAAGGCCTGTCGAAAGATGGTGCACTGCACCCGATGCAGGAAGCCTTTCGCCAATGCCACGGCCTGCAATGCGGCTTCTGTACCCCGGGCATGGTGATGGCGGCTACGGCCCTGGTTGCGCAGCATCCGCATCCAGATGAACACACGGTGCGCGAGCAGCTCGACGGCAATCTTTGCCGCTGCACGGGTTATCACAACATCGTGCGTGCTGTGATGCACGGTGCCGAAGCCATGGCCGCAGCCGAAGGCGACGATGCCTCGCTTCAGAGCCTGGCCGCGGCACGGGCTCACGCCGCCTGACCCCAGCGAGGAGACCACCATGAACGCTCCCGCAGAACCCAACAACCACCTGATTGGCGCGTCCGTCAAACGTAAGGAAGACTTCCGCTTCCTGACGGGCGCCGGGCAATACACGGACGATGTCGTGCAGGCGCACCAGTCTTACGCAGTGTTCTTGCGCTCGCCGTATGCGCATGCCCGTATCAAACACATCAACACGGATGCCGCACGCAACCATCCGGGCGTGCTGGCCGTGCTGACGGGCGACGACCTGGCAGCCGACAAGGTGAACGGCCTGCCGTGCGGCTGGCTCATCCATAGCATTGACGGCACGCCGATGAAGGAGCCGCCCCACCCCGTGCTCGCGCAAGGTAAGGTGCGCCATGTGGGTGATCAGGTCGCGCTGGTGGTGGCTGAATCGGTGAAGATCGCCAAAGATGCGGTCGAGATGATCGACGTCGAGTACGACGAACTGCCCGCCGTGGTCGACACTGCCACCGCAGATACCGCAGGCACCGCCGTCCACGACGACGTGCCGAACAACACCTGCTACACCTGGGGCCACGGCGACAAGGCCGCCACTGACGCGGCGTTTGCCAAGGCCGCGCACGTGACGCACCTCGGTATCGTCAACAATCGGCTGATCCCGAATGCGATTGAGCCACGCGCCGTCAACGCCAGCTATTCGCGCCAGGACGACAGCTACACGCTCTACGTCGCCAACCAGAACCCGCACGTGGAACGCCTGTTGATGTCGGCGTTCGTGCTGGGCCTGACCGAAGCCAAGGTGCGCGTGATTGCGCCGGATGTGGGCGGCGGGTTCGGCTCGAAGATCTTCCTGTACCCGGAAGACGTGGCGCTCACGTGGGCATCGAAAAAAGTTGGCCGACCGATCAAGTGGACGGCCGAGCGCTCCGAATCCTTCCTGACCGACGCGCATGGCCGCGACCACGTCACGCATGCCGAACTGGCGCTCGATGCGCAGGGCAATTTCCTCGCCATGCGCGTGCATACGACGGCCAACATGGGCGCGTATCTGTCGACGTTTGCCAGCAGCGTGCCGACCATCCTGTATGCGACGTTGCTCGCCGGCCAGTACAAAACGCCGGCCATTTATGCCGAAGTGAAAGCGGTGTTCACGAACACCGCGCCCGTCGATGCGTATCGCGGTGCCGGCCGGCCCGAGGCGACGTATGTGGTCGAGCGCCTCGTTGAAACCGCCGCGCGCGAACTGCAGATCGACCCGGCTGAGCTGCGCCGCCGCAACTTCATCCGCACGTTCCCGTATGCCACGCCGGTGGGCCTGACGTATGACACGGGCGACTACGAGCCGTGCCTCGACCGCGCCATCGAACTGGCCGACGTGAAGGGTTTTGCCGCCCGACGCGACGCTTCGCGCGCCAAGGGCCGGCTGCGCGGCTTGGGCTATTCCTGCTACATCGAAGCGTGCGGACTGGCGCCGTCGAACATCGCGGGGGCGCTGGGCGCGCGGGCCGGCCTGTTTGAAGCCGGCGAAATTCGCGTGCACCCGACGGGCTCCGTCACGGTCTTCACCGGCTCGCACAGCCACGGCCAGGGGCACGAGACGACGTTCGCGCAAGTGGTGGCCGATCGTCTGGGCGTGCCCATCGACAACATCGAGATCGTGCACGGCGACACCGGGCGCATCCCGTTCGGCATGGGCACATACGGCTCGCGCTCGATTGCCGTGGGCGGCTCGGCCATCATGAAGGCGCTCGACAAGATCGAGGCCAAGGCCAAGAAGATCGCCGCGCATTTGCTGGAAGCCTCGGCGGAGGACATCGAGTTCAAGGACGGCGTCTTCCGCGTGGCCGGCACGGATCGCACCAAGACGTTCGGCGAAGTCGCGCTTACGGCGTACGTACCGCACAACTATCCACTCGACAAGCTCGAACCTGGGCTGGACGAAAACGCCTTCTACGATCCGACCAACTTCACCTACCCGGCCGGCGCGTACATCTGCGAAGTGGAAGTCGACCCTGATACCGGCGAGGTGCACATCGACCGTTTCGTTGCGGTGGATGACTTCGGCAACATCATCAACCCGATGATCGTCGAGGGCCAGGTGCACGGCGGGCTCGGCCAGGGCATCGGCCAGGCGCTGCTCGAGGCGTGCGTGTACGACGAAAATGGCCAGCTGCTGACGGGCTCGTACATGGACTACGCCATGCCGCGCGCCAACGACCTGCCCAGCTTCACGGTCGAAACCGCCAAGGGCACGCCGTGCACGCACAACCCGCTGGGCGTCAAAGGCTGCGGTGAGGCCGGCGCGATCGGCTCCCCGCCGGCACTGATCAACGCCATCGTCGACGCACTTGCGCCGCTGGGCGTGAAAGACATCCAGATGCCGGCGACACCGCATCGTGTCTGGCAAACCATTCAAGCGGCCAAGGCCTAGGCAGAGGAGCGAACCATGTACGACTTCGAGTACCAGAAAGCCACCGACGCCCAGACCGCCGTGACCGCCCTGAAGACGCACGCCGACGCCAATTACCTCGGCGGCGGCCAGAGCCTGCTGGCTGCGATGAAACTGCGGTTGGCGCAGCCGTCGACGCTGGTGGATGTCACGCGCATTCCGGGCATGTCCGGTATTCGCACGCAGCCCGGCGTGATTACGGTGGGCGCGGCCACACGCCATGCCGATGTGGCGGACAGCGCCGACATCGCCCGCATGCTGCCCGCGCTCGGGGAACTGGCCGGCGGTATCGGCGACCGCCAGGTGCGCGCGATGGGCACGCTCGGCGGCTCGCTCGCCAACAACGACCCGGCGGCGTGCTACCCGGCCGCCGTGCTCGGGCTGAACGCCACCGTCGTCACCGAACGGCGCAACATCGCGGCGGACGACTTTTTCCTCGGCATGTATGAAACCGCGCTGGCTGCGGACGAACTCATCACCGAGGTGCAGTTTCCCGTGCCGGACCAGGCGGCGTACGTGAAATTCCGCAACCCCGCGTCGCGTTTCGCGCTGGTGGGCGTGTTCATCAGCCGCAAGGGCAACAACGTGCGTGTGGCGGTGACGGGCGCCGCGCCGTGCGTGTTCCGGTGCACGCCGTTGGAGCAGGCGCTTGCAGCCAGCTTTACATCGGAAGCCGCACGCAAGGTGGTGGTGCCCGCCGACGATCTGGTGGGCGATCTGCATGCCTCGCCGGAATACCGGGCGCACCTCATTCCGGTATTGACGGCGCGCGCGGTCGAACAGGCGTTGGCGCACCACCATTGAGCGCACGCCCAAGGAACGGCATGCCGGTCGATTCCATCGACGACTGCATCGCGCAACTGCAAGGCCAGGGCTATTTCGCCAGCCGCGAGTTGGCCACGGCCTTGTTCCTCGCGTTGCGCATGCAGCGGCCGCTGTTTCTGGAAGGCGAGCCCGGCGTGGGCAAGACCGAGCTGGCGAAGGCGGCGGCGGGGCTGCTCGGCACGTCCCTGCTGCGCCTGCAGTGTTACGAGGGGCTTGACACCGCCAGCGCGCTCTACGAATGGGACTACCCGCGCCAGATCATGGCACTGCGCCTGGCCGAGGCCGCCGGCGAAAAACCCCGCGCCGATACGCTCTACCGCGACGAATTCCTCCTCAAGCGCCCCCTACTGCAGGCGTTGCTGCCCGACCCACTCCATGCCGAGACACCACGCGTGCTGCTGATCGACGAGATCGACCGCGCCGACGAACCGTTCGAGGCGTTTTTACTGGAGCTGCTGTCCGACTTCCAGGTGTCGATTCCCGAATTCGGCACGGTGCGCGCGCAGGTGATTCCGCTGGTCATCATGACGTCCAACCGCACACGCGAGGTGCATGACGCGCTCAAGCGGCGCTGCCTGTATCAATGGATCGGTTACCCGGATAAGGCACGAGAGCTGCAGATCGTGGCGCAGCGCGCGCCCGAGACGGCTACCCGCCTGCAGCAGCGCGCGGTCGATTTCGTGCACCGCCTGCGCGGCATCGACCTGTTCAAGGCGCCGGGCATTGCCGAGGCCATCGACTGGTGCCGCGCATTGGCGGCGTTGAACGTGACCGAGCTTGATCCGCAGTCCGTGCAGGACACCCTGGGCGTACTGCTCAAGTACCAGGACGACCTGGCCCGCGTGGACACGCCGACCATCGAGCAATTGCTGGCAGCTCCCGCGCTGCCGGAGTAAGGCATGCAAGCGAACCTGCCGACACAGTGTCCGATGCTGGCGCGCAACGTGACGCATTTCGTGCGGCTGCTGCGCAACGCCGGCATGCCGCTGGCGCCCTCCCGCGCGGTGGACGCCATTGAAGCCCTGAGCCATATCGACATCGGCCGGCGCGACGACGTAAAAGCCGCGCTGTCCGCCCTGCTCGTCTCGCACCCCGACGAACACACGCTGTTCGACGCGGCCTTCAACGTGTTCTGGCGGGATCCGGATTGGGAAGGCAAGCTGCGCGCCCTGCTGCTGCCCAAGGTGCGTGGCGGCATTCCGGCGGCACGCAGCAACCGCCTGGCCGATGCCTTGCGCGCGCGGCCTTCGACACATCTGCCCCCGGGCCCCACGCCCGATGGCGAACGCCATGACATCGTGGCGCCGCTCGCCTTTTCCGCCAACGAGGCCTTGCGCACGCGTGACTTCGACACGCTCAATGCGGCTGAATGGCGCACGCTGCAACACATGATCCGCCGGCGACGCGTGCATCTGGCGCAGGAGCGCACGCGCCGGCTCAAAGCAGCCTCGCGCGGGCGCCATCCGGACCTGCGCGCCACCGCCCGCCAGGCCGTGCGCGCCGGCGGCGAGTGGACCGGCTGGAAATACCGCCAGCCCGTCGACCGGACACCGCCGCTGGTGCTGCTGCTCGACATCTCCGGCTCGATGAGCCGCTATTCGCGCGCCGTGCTGTATTACTGCCACGCGCTGGTGCAGTCGCGCGAGCGCATCCAGGCCTTCCTGTTCGGCACGCGGCTGACGAACGTCTCGCGGCAACTGCGCGAGCGCGATCCGGATGTCGCCGTGCAGGCCATCGCGCAGCTGGTGCCCGACTGGTCGGGCGGCACGCGCATCGGTGCGGCGCTGGCGGAGTTCAATCGCCAATGGGCGCGCCGCACGCTGTCCGGGCGTGCCACCGTCCTGCTCGTGACGGATGGGCTCGACCACGAGCACATCGACGTGCTCGACACCGAAATGGCGCGTCTGGCGCGCTTCGCCCATCGCATCGTCTGGCTCAACCCGCTATTGCGCTTTGCCGGATTTGAGCCGCGGGCACGTGGCGTCCGGGCCATCCTGCCGCATGTCGACGTGATGGTGCCGGCGCACCATTTCGACAGCCTCGCTGCGCTGGAGCACGAACTGGCGCATGCTCGCCGCACGCGCCCGCCGCGTCCCCCCGGTCCCACCACCCCCGCCCCCTCGACCACCCCATGGAACTGACCCAGACCCATCTCCTGCCCGTGCCCCTGCAGACCGCCTGGGATGCGTTGAACGACCCAGCCGTGCTGCAACGCTGCATTCCCGGCTGCGAGAGCATCACCGCTGCCGAGGCAGGCGCGAACCCCGCCTACGACATTGCCATGACCGCCGCCGTCGGGCCCGTCAAGGCGCGTTTCAAGGGGCGCATGGAACTGGCCGACGTGGCGCCGCCGCGCAGCTACACGCTGCATTTCGACGGCCAGGGCGGCGCGGCCGGCTTCGGCAAGGGCAGCGCCCAGGTGCAGCTCACGCCCGAAGGCCCCACGGTCACGCGGCTCTCTTACACCGCAACGGCGCAGGTGGGCGGCAAGCTTGCGCAAATCGGCTCACGCCTTGTGGACGGCGCCGCGCGCAAACTGGCCGACGAGTTCTTCCAGCGCTTTGCCGCAGAATTCGGCCCCGCGGAGACGGTTGGAATCGACGGACATGCCACACCGGTAGACGGCATGCCGGCCACACAGGCAATTCCGGACTTGGCCGCTGGCCAGTTGCAGGCCCACGGCGCACCGCCCGGCCGCGCACCCGACGTCAGCCCCGCGCTGCAGCCGCGCAATCCATGGCCGTGGATCATCGTCGCGCTGGTGGCCGTGGCAGCCGCCTACCTGTTTTTGCACCACGGGGCATAATTGGTTGATTCCCCGCAACACATCACTGAAGCGCGCGAAAGCGCAGCGAACGCATCATGGATAGCGTCGATCTTGAAGTCTTGAAAACCAGCGTGCGCTGGTTGGAACAGGGGCGGCGCGTGCTGCTCGTCACGGTGGTCAAAACGTGGGGCTCGTCGCCGCGGCCCGAAGGGGCGATGCTCGCGCTGCGCGATGACGGCGTCGTCATCGGCTCGGTCTCTGGCGGCTGTATTGAAGACGACCTCATCGACCGCGTGCGCCGAGAAGGCCTGCATTACACCAAGCCCGAAGCCGTCAAGTACGGCATCAGCGCTGAAGAAGCGCATCGCTTTGGGCTGCCCTGCGGTGGCACGCTGCAACTCGTGCTGGAGCCGCTGAACGCTTCCAGCGGAATCGACGCCCTGCTGCGCGCCGTGGAAGCCGGCCAGCTCGTCGCCCGCACGCTCGACATGGCGACCGGTGCGTCAACGCTGCAGCACGCCACCGTCACCGACGGCCTCCAGTTCGACGAAACGCGCCTCGTGACGATTCACGGACCGCGCTACCGGATGCTCGTCATCGGAGCGGGACAGCTGTCGCGCTACCTGTGCCAGATCGCCGTGGGCCTGGATTACCAGATCACCGTCTGCGACCCGCGCGAGGAATACAGCGAGGAATGGTCGATCCCGGGCGTAGCCATGGTCCGCACCATGCCTGACGATACGGTGATGGCCATGAAGCTCGACGAGCGTTGCGCCGTCATCGCGCTCACCCACGACCCCAAGCTCGACGACCTCGCACTCATGGAAGCGCTCAAGACGCCCGCCTTCTACGTCGGCGCGCTCGGCAGCCGCCGCAACAACGCCAACCGCCGCGAGCGCCTCAAGGAATTCGACCTGAGCGATGCCGAGCTGGCGCGCCTGCATGGGCCGGTCGGCATCTACATCGGCAGCCGCACGCCGCCGGAAATCGCCATCTCGATCCTGGCCGAAGTCACGGCTGCCAAGAACGGCGTGTCGCTGCCGACCATCCTGCAGGTCGAAGGCGCCAAGGCGGCGCGCGAGATTGCCGCCAACGCCGCGTCAAGCTGCGCTGTGCCGCAGAGCTGAGTCAACCCTCTGATCGAATGGGATGCCGAAAGGCGCCTGAAAGGTTACATTCTTATATATCGCCGATTGGGCGTAAGTTTGCCGCATCGCATTGTGCGAACCCAGCGGGCCACGAACTTCGTTTCGTGTTCGCGGCATCATTTGGCACGACTTACCTGCCCCTTGCCCCGTACCGGTGCGGCAGCAGCCGTGTTGTTTGCAAACGGGACGGTCCCCCGTTTTGCCCCCCAAGAAAATCTAGTTTTCTCGCATGAGTATTTTGCTGACCGGTGCCACCGGTTTCGTGGGCGGTGCCATTGCCGCCAATCTGGCAGCCAAAGGTTTGCTGGCTGACACGCGCTTCGCCGTGCGCGGCGACACGCCCGCAGACGGGTTGGCGCGGCTGCGCAGCAACCTGCGGCGTTTCGAATTCGCACCGGGCACGCTGAACGCCATTACCGAATCGCAAATCGTGCCGTTCGACCTGCGCGAGGCCGGCGCGGCCAAGCTGGGCGATCCGGAAGTCATCATCAACTGCGCGGCGCTGGCAACGTTCTCGAACCATCCGTCGCTGTGGGAAACCAACGTTGAGGGCGTGCTGGCGCTGGGCCGGCTGGCGGCGCAAGGCAAGCGCCTGAAGCGGTTCATGCAGATCGGCACGGCCATGTCGTGCGGCCAACTGGCCAATCGCCATGTCAGCGAAAGCTGGAGTGTGCCCGCGCTGCAACAGCACGCGGTGCCGTACACGTATTCCAAGGGCATGGCCGAACTGAAGCTGCGCGAAGCGGTGCCCGAGTTGCCGTTGGTAGTGGTGCGGCCGTCCATCGTGGTGGGGCACAGCACGCTGGGGTGCGAGCCGTCGGGCAGCATTTTCTGGATGCTGCGCATGGTGGCGATGCTCGAAACGTTCAGTTGCCGGCTGTCAGACCGCGTCGACATCCTGCCCGTGGACGATTGCGCCGAAGGCATCGTGCAACTGGCGACCAAGCCGACGCTGGCGCACGACCTGTACCACATCAGCGCTGGCGACGCGAACTCCGAGCGCATCGAAACGCTGTATCCGCGCTTCAAGCGTTGCAAGACGCCGGAAGAAGACGCCCAGGCGCTGGCCGGCTACGTGTACCAGGAAAAAATCGCCGAGAAAGCATTGGCGCGTAAATTCCTGAGCTTGACGGGCGATGGCAACGTGCGATTGGTCGCGCGCTGCATCCACCTGTATGCCAAGTTCGCCAGCATGAGCTACGTGTTCGACAACACGCGGCTGGTGCAGGAGACCGGCTTCCAGCCGCGCTCCCTGCTCGCTTATCTCGACCGCTGCCTCGAGACGTCGGCCGCCGTGCCGATCCCCGAGCAGATGCGGTGGGACTATAAGTAGCCGTCCGGCCTCCACGGCCCGCACGGCGTGTCATGGCGCCGTGCTATAACCATCGGCGCCCTTCACCAAGACTCCGGTCACCACAACAAGGAGCCGCCGATGACGCTGCAAGCCCTCGCCCATCTCAATATCGCCACGCTGGTGGATTCATTCCTCAGCCTTGCCTCGGCCTTTGCGCTCGGGTCGCTGATCGGCTTCGAACGGCAGGTCAGACAGCGGACTGCGGGGCTGCGCACCAATGCCCTGGTGGCGGTGGCGGCATCGGCGTTCGTCGACATGGCGGCGCAGATCGGCACCGCATCGGACACCACCCGCGTGATCGCCTATGTGGTGTCGGGCGTCGGCTTTCTGGGGGCCGGCACCATCATGAAGGAAGGGCTGAACGTGCGCGGCCTGAACACTGCGGCCACATTGTGGGGCTCGGCGGCGGTGGGCGCGGCGGCAGGTTCCGACCTGATCGGCCAGGCCATTCTGATCACGATGTTCGTGCTGGCGTCGAACATCCTGCTGCGGCCCGTGGTGGACCGCATCAACCGCACCCCGCTGGACAACCAGGCCAGTGAAGTCACGTACACCATGTGCGTCATTTCCACCAGCGAGCGCCAGAAAGAGGCACTTGCCGATCTGGAACGCCTGCTTGAAGAAGCGAGCTACCCGATCAGCGATCTGTCGGTCGAACCGTTTGGCGACGACCACGTGGAAATTGAAGCCATGCTGATGTCGACCGCCGTGAACGCATCCGAGCTGGACCGCATCGTGGCGTCGCTGCAATCGCAGCCGCACGTGGCGCAGGCGTTCTGGAATCCGAGTACGACCGAATAAGCGGTCAACCCAACGCGCCGGTCAAAGATCCTGGCTCGCCGCCAGCGCGAAGATCTTCGCCCAGCGTTTCGCTTCCCGGCGGTTGCGCATCGGGATCAGCCAATCGGCCTGCGCCTGATGCTTCAGGCGTAGCACCAGCGTCCAGGCGCCCTCGCGCTCGACCGCGTCGGCGCCGACAATATCGGCAAAGAGAAAACGGGCGCCCTGCCCGTGCAACTGCAGCGTCCCGCGCTTTTGTTCGGCATCGACCGCGACCTGCCCCCAGCTTGCACTGATCGACACGATTCGCTGGCCTTTCACGTTCACGCCATGAACGGCGCGGTAACGCCGGATGAAAGTAACGACTGCGCCGGCCAGCAGCGCCACAGCGAGCAGCACCGCCGCGCCGCCCGCCACCGCGCCGTATGCCGCGGCAACGCCGGCATACAGCCGGAGCGCGCCGTAGATCAGCAGACCAACCAACGCGAACGCGGCAATGATGAACGGCATGAGGCGACTCCTTGAATGAACCCGTCGGTTATATCAGCCGAAATGGCGTTCAAGGCAAGTCGTCTTCAGGATGCCCCGTGCGTCGACGGGGCCAATATCAAGCGAGGCGGAATGCGGCGATGGCGGCGTTCAGGGCCTGGGCCTGTTCTTCCAGCGATTCAGCCGCGGCTGCGGCCTGCTCCACCAGCGCCGCGTTTTGCTGCGTGGCTTCATCCATGAGCGTGACGGCCTTGTTGACCTGCTCGATGCCCGAGCTTTGCTCGTTCGAGGCGGCGGCAATTTCGCCCATGATGTCGGTCACGCGGCGAATGGACGACACGATGTCTTCCATCGTGCTGCCGGCGCGTTCGGCCAGCGCGCTGCCGGTCTCCACCTTGGAGAGCGACGCCTCGATCATTTCCTTGATTTCCTTCGCGGCTGCGGCGCTACGCTGCGCAAGGTTGCGCACCTCGCCGGCCACCACGGCAAAGCCGCGGCCCTGCTCGCCGGCACGGGCGGCTTCCACGGCGGCGTTGAGCGCGAGGATGTTGGTCTGGAAGGCAATCCCGTCGATCACGCCAATGATTTCCGACACCGTGCGCGACGACGCGCTGATCTCGCGCATGGTCGCCACCACGTCGGTCACCACGGCACCGCCCTGGCTGGCGACTTCGGATGCGCTGTCGGCCAGCTGGCTGGCCTGGCGCGCGTTGTCGGCGTTCTGGCGCACGATGGAGGTCATTTCCTCCATGCTGGAAGCGGTTTCTTCCAGCGAGCTGGCCTGCTCTTCCGTGCGTTGCGACAGGTCGGCATTGCCGGCGGCAATCTGTTTGGTGGCTGCGCCGATCGACTCCGAGCCCGTGCGCACCCGGCGCACGGTATCGGTCAACGCGGTCTGCATGCGGGCCAGGCCTTCGAGCAGGCGGCCCATTTCGTCATGACGGGCGATGCGCACACGTTCAGTCAAGTCGCCCGCGGCAATGCGGTCGAACTGCGCCAGCGCGGCGTTCAGCGGCCCGACGATTGCATGCAGCAGCGACCACGCGCACCAAAGCGCCACGACCAGCGCGACGATGATGGCGGCAACCACGATCAGGCGGAAGCGCGCATAGGCGTCGCGCGATGCGTCGTAGTTGGCCTGGGAGAATGCGAGTTGTTTCTTGCCCAGCGCCAGGCTGGAATCGTTGGAATCACGGAAGGCCTTTGACACTTCCTTATCCATGATCTTGTCCGCTGTGGCCCGATCACCGGCGCGCAGCGCCTTGATGATGTCGCGCAGCGTGGCGGAAGCCGCTTCACGCTTGGTGGCGACCTCCTTGGCCAGGCGCTCTTCTTCGTCGTCGCGGGGCAGCGCCAGGTACTTCTTCCAGGCCTCGTCCGAGCGGGCAATCAGTTCTTCCGTGCGGTCAAGCAACTGCATCGCCCCCTTGTCTTCCGGGTACAGCATGGCCTTGTCCAGCGCGGTGCGGGCACGCGTGAGGCTTAGATCGGATTCGCCCAGGGCGAGTGCGGACGGAAACTGGTTGGTGAACGTCTGCTCGTGCGCGCGGTTGGCATCACGCAGGCCGAGCAGGCCAGCCGCGCCAATCAGCAGGGCAAGCAGAAACAGAATCGAAACCGAAAGCACCAGGCGGGTGCGGATGGTCAGGCGAGCGGACATGGGCGCGGCAAGAGTGGTGTGCGCGGCTCTTCACGCGGCGCGACAATCGCGCCGGGCGGCCGGCTACCTGAGCACTATCGGCCGCGCCTTCTTTAACTTAAGGACGAAGTGGCGAATAAATCACTAATGCCCGCTACCGTCATTGATAGTCCAGTACCACCGACACCGCGCCTTTGACCGTACCTGGAGTGATCCCGGCTTCGGTCTGGACATACGAGGCCTGCATCGGGATCGCGTATGAGCCGCCGGTTGCCTTGTTGTAATCGTCAACCTTGATGGACGTGCCGAATTGGGCGGCAACGCCGTCACGGTCGGTAACGCGAATCTTCACGCCTTTGACGGTAGAGTCGGCACTGAGCGGCAACACGCCCTGTGAATCCGCCACCCCGCCCATGGGCTCGAGTGTGTATCCCACTCGGTTGTATCCCTTCGGGCAGTTGTCGATCTTGATCTGAAACGCTTTAAAACCAGCCGTCGAACCATTTCCTCGGAATTGCCCGACCACAGTCGGTGGTAACTGTACGGCCTGACTGGGCACCGAACACGTTCCTTCGATTTTGGTCAGACTGGAATCGCCAATACTGAAATAGTTAACGAGGGTATCGTTGCCTCCGATCGTCTTCGTAAAAAACCAGACGTGAATCAGCTGAGTTGCTTTGCTGGTAACGATATCGTCCCATGCATCTCGGACCAATTGCACTTCGACCGGTGTCGAAAAGATTGTTTCGTTAGGAGGGTCCAATTTCTTCTGCGGCTTTCCATTGACGATTACCTGCATACTCAGTCCTGCCAACCGCGTCTCCCCTGTCGTTCCAGTCGTATTCTCAGTGCCTGACGAGTTCAGCAGCCTGAACGTGGTCAGTCTGCATTGGACATCGCCGCAAAGCTGCATAGGCGTATAAGTACGTCGAGCCACCACCGTTCCCTTCGCCAGTCCGGATGGGAGCGCGTAGGCGCCGGAAAACACGATGAAATTCCCGCCAGCCTCCGCACTGCCTGACAGCATGGTCCAACCCACTATGACGAGCCCCCCGGCTCTCAGCGTTTTTATGCAGCGCTGAATCAATCCTTTCACAATCATCGATCTCCAAAGCCTCATTTCAGTTTTTATCCACTGGGTTTTCGGCGCAAATACGCGCTGCGCAATCAAAATGCGCTGGTCTTTGCTACGCGCTGCCGGGTGAAATTCTCAGTGTTGAGAAATGTCACGGATATAGGAGCGCTCCTAAAAACCGAAAAATCCACCCAGGCGCGGGCGGGTTTGAAGAGCGGAAGATGAGCACCGGCAGGCCACGTGCGCGTGCAACGTGCACGCTGTGCGGGACATGCGGTCTGGAAAGAGGAAAGCTGGAAAAAGGGGCGGTGGTGTCACTTCACGGGCAACACCGAGAGGCATGAGGGCAGGACGCCGACGCACAATGCCGGACCAAGCCCATGCAAATGTGCAGCGGCTGGCCATCATTGAAATGGCACTGAAAAGCCGAGCTACATCAGGGATAGGGAAAAGGCGACAAGCCTGAACCTGCCGCCGTCACATCACCCGTCGTACGAATACGCGCGCCGATGCCGCACCGCCTCGGCGAGTATGTCGAGTACGGGCTCCGTCTGGGTCCAGCTCAGGCACGCATCGGTGATCGACACGCCGTACTTGAGCGGCACACCCGGTTTCAGGTCTTGGCGGCCCGCCTCGAGATTGCTTTCGACCATCACGCCGACGATCCGGCGCTCGCCCTGCGAGAGTTGCCGCGCCAGATCTTGCGCAACGTCGATCTGACGTTCATGCGACTTGTTTGAGTTCGCGTGCGAGCAGTCCACCATGACCTGTTCGCGCAACTTTGCCGCGCGCAGCGCCGCGCAGGCCGCCTCGATGTGCTCGCTGCCGTAGTTCGGCCCGCCCTTGCCGCCGCGCAGGATCACGTGCGCGTCGTCGTTGCCGCGTGTCTCGAAGATCGCGGCCATGCCCATCTTCGTCATCCCCATGAACGCATGGCTGGCGCGCGCCGCGATGATCGCGTCCGAGGCAACCTGCACGCCGCCGTCCGTGCCGTTCTTGAAACCGATGGGGCAGCTCAAGCCTGAGGCGAGCTGCCGATGGCTCTGGCTTTCTGTCGTACGCGCGCCGATCGCGCCCCATGCGATAAGGTCGGCAATGTATTGCGGGCTCAGCAGGTCGAGAAATTCGGTCGCGGCGGGCAGCCCGAGCGCGTTGACGTCGAGCAGCAGTTGCCGCGCAGCCCGCAGCCCTTCATTGATGCGGAAGCTGCCGTCCAGGCGCGGGTCGTTGATGTATCCCTTCCAACCGACCGTCGTGCGCGGCTTCTCGAAGTAGACGCGCATCACGATCAGCAGGTCGTCCTTCAGTGCATCGGCGGCAGCCTTGAGGCGGCGCGCGTAATCGAGCGCCTGATCGTGATCGTGGATCGAGCACGGGCCGACGATCAGCAGCAGCCGATCGTCACGGCCGTGCAGGATGTTGCTGATGGCACGGCGGGTATCTTCAACGAGCGTCTGCGTATCGGCCGGCACGGGCAGCTCGTCCAGCAGCAGCGCCGGAGAAATCAGCGGACGCACCGCACCGATGCGGGTGTCGTCGATACGCGTCGTGTCTTGCGTGCCGTCGGCAACGCCCACCTCGCGATCATGCGATGGGTTGTCGAGGTTTTTCATTGCAGTCTCAGAGGGTTTCAAATAGGACTCGCGGGCCTGAAGTCAATGGCCCGCTATCCCGCACTTACGGCACGCACTTAAGCGGCCCTGTCACCACGCGCCTGCCGGTAGTCCTCAGCAAACTCGGCCCATTGCTTCAACGACACCTTGCGGCCATGCGCCGCCAGCTTGAGCGCCGATTTGCGCCACGCCGTGCCGGCCGCGTAGTCCTGCACCTTCTCCACGAGATCCGTCCCATGGCGGCCACAGCCGCGCAGATGGCACCAGGCCGCCACGTGAGCCATGGTCTGCAGCGCATCGTCCAGATTGGCGACCACGTTCTTGCCCGAGCCGAGCGCGACGCGGTCGGCCGTCGGCTGCAGGCTCTTGACGACGTACGACTTCGGCTTTTCGCCCTTGGCGCCGTAGACGACGCCGCGCAGCAGCGCGGGCGAAATGGCCTGCGAAACGCGCTGGATATCGACAACGCGCCCTGCCTCGCTATGCCACGGGGCCACGCTGCAGGCGCTGCCCAGGACGCCGGCCCATACGCTCGGAATCGACAGCTTGATGTCGATCAGGCGCAGGGTGGCGGGGTCGTTTTCGGGGCGAGCCAGCACGGAATAACGCTCAAGCCCCAGGCTGCCCGTACCGGCAATCCGCCGGGCTACGTCGACGGCAACGAAACGCTGGCCGTTGCCCTGCTGTCCGTACGCCTCGAGAATGTGCCGCGCGCGGCGGGCCTCGTCCTTGCTGGCACGCAATGTGCGGCGGCCGTCAATGCGCAGCGAGATGCGGTTGCCGACGCGCTCCGTGCGCTGCGCGAGGTAGGCCGCGCGGTTGCGTTTGCGCAAGGCACGCAGCAGATCGCGCACGATGCCCGTGGCGGTTGCCCGCTCCACCCAGCGGGGCTTGCCTTCCACCAGCGCGGCCGCATACGTGTCGAGGAAGCGCCGGCACAGGTTATGAGCGTCTTCATCGGCCAGCTTCCAGCCGAATGACGCCACCTGCAGGCTCGACAGCACGCGCACGAGGTCGACCGTGAACGGCGCCGCCAGCGCTTCGTCAAAGTCGTTCATGTCGAAGTAGACGAGGCCGTTGTCGCCCTTGAAGCTGCCGAAGTTTTCAAGGTGCAGGTCGCCGCAGACCAGCGTGCGGGGCGCGTCGTGCAGCAAGGCGGCATCGGCCAGAGACGCGGCGTACAGGTTGTTGGTGCCGCGAAAAAATGAAAACGGGTCGGCGGCAATGGCATCCAGTTTTCGGGTAAGCCTTTCGGGATCACGCCCGGCGTTGTATTCAAGCAGGATGCGGGTGCTGTCATGCATGGTCAGGCCTCGTTGAAGTCTTGGAGTGGAGTGCAATGCGCTCAAGAATCGAAGATTACGCGTTGATTGGCGATTGTGAAACCGCGGCACTGGTTTCGCGTGACGGCTCCATCGATTGGCTCTGCTGGCCACGGTTCGATTCCGGCGCCTGTTTTGCCGCGCTGCTCGGCACGTCGGACCACGGCCGATGGCGCATCGCACCGCAAGGCGAGGTCCGCGCCACGCGCCGGCGCTACCTGCCTGGCACGCTCGTGCTGGAGACCGTCTTCGAAACCGACACCGGTTCCGCCAGCGTGACTGACCTGATGACGGCCCGTCTGCCCGGCACCGCCGACGCACGGGACGACACCTCCGACCTCATCCGCATCGTGCGCGGGCTCTCCGGCACCGTCGATATGCGCATGGACCTAACCCTGCGGTTCGATTACGGCGCGTCTGTACCGTGGGTCAGCCGCGTGGCCGAAGTCACGGGCGCCCCGGCTGACGGCCCCTGCGACATGCCCGATTGCGTGCTGCGGGCCGTGGCCGGGCCCAACATGACGACACTGCGCACCGCCGCCCCGATCCGGGGCGAAAACCTTTCCACCGTGGCCGATTTCACGGTAAGCGAAGGCGAAGCGGTCCCGTTTGTACTCACGCATTCGCCGTCGCACCTGCCGTTACCGGCATCGATCGACGCGCTGGAAGCCCAGGTAGACATCGAGGCGCGCTGGCGCGCATGGGGAGGCCGCTGCCACGGCGCAGGCGAATGGACCGAAGCCGTAGAGCGCTCCCTGATCACGCTCAAGGCGCTCACGTACCACCGCACCGGCGGTGTCGTGGCCGCGCCCACAACGTCGTTGCCGGAACAGCTTGGAGGCGTGCGTAACTGGGATTACCGCTACTGCTGGCTGCGCGACGCCACCCTCACGCTGCTCGCGCTGATGAACGCCGGCTTCTACGATGAGGCGCGCAGCTGGCGCCAATGGCTGGAACGCGCGATTGCCGGCAGCCCGGCGCAGGTGCAGATCATGTACGGCATTGCCGGGGAGCGCCGCCTGGGCGAATGGACCGTCCCCTGGCTGCCCGGCTACGAGGGCGCCCAGCCCGTGCGCGTGGGCAATGCGGCCGCGCAGCAACTGCAGCTCGATGTGTATGGCGAGCTGATGGACGCCCTCTTCATCGCTCGCAAAGGTGGCCTCGACGGCGACGATGCCTCGTGGCGCCTGCAGGTCGCGCTGATGACGCATCTGGAAAGCATCTGGCAAACGCCGGACCAGGGCATCTGGGAAGTCCGCGGCCCCTCGCGCCATTTCACGCACTCCAAGGTCATGGCGTGGGTGGCGTTCGACCGCGCCGTCAAAACCATCGAGCAATTCAACGTTGATGGCCCGGTAGAGCGCTGGCGCGTCGTGCGCGACCGCATCCACGCAGAGGTCTGCGCCCACGGCTACAACGCCGCGCGTGGCTGCTTCGTGCAGAGCTACGGCAGCGACGAACTGGATGCCGCGCTTCTCATGCTGCCGCTGGTGGGTTTTCTGCCGGCATCCGACCCGCGCATCCAAGGCACGGTCAAGGCCATCGAAGAAGACCTGCTCGTCGATGGCCTCGTGCGCCGCTACCGCACCGAAGCGGCGACCGACGGCCTGCCCGAGGGCGAAGGCGTATTCCTTGCCTGCAGCTTCTGGTACGTCGACAACCTCGTCATGCAGGGCCGCCATGCCGAAGCGCGCGCGCTCTTTACCAAGCTGCTGGCGCTGCGCAATGACGTGGGCCTGCTGGCTGAAGAATACGACCCACGCCTGCGTCGGCTCGTTGGCAACTTCCCGCAAGCGTTTTCGCATATCGCGCTGGTCAATTCCGCGCTGGCGCTATCCAAGGCGGCCGATCATGTCAGCCAGCGCACGGGGGAACCGCCATGCAGCTGACGTCGGGCCGAAGCCGGTAAAATACCGGCCATGACCGAATCGACCGCTTTCAGCCCCATGCCAGACGACGCAACCAGTGCTTCCGACAGCACTCTGTTGGGCCGCCCAGACAGCCCCTGCATCGGCATCTGCTCGACGCTCTTCGACGAGGTTTGCCAGGGCTGCGGGCGCACGCAGTTGGAGGTCAGCAACTGGGTCTTCATGACCGACGAAGAGCGCAACGCGGTCTGGACGCGCATCCTGGCCGAAGGCACCGCCCAGGGCTACAACGCTGACGGCAGCCGCAAGTAGGCGGAGGGTGTCAAACGCAAAAAACCCGGCCGAGGCCGGGTTTTTCATTGGTGCTGCACGTGGGGCAGATCAGGCTGTCTTGGCGGGATTGAGTTGCAGCGCCTTGTACTCGAGGAACTCTTCCAGGCCGTACTTGCCGTTTTCCCGCCCGTTGCCGGATTGCTTGTAGCCGCCAAACGGTGCCTGCATGTTGAACGGCCCGCCGTTGATATTGACCTGGCCCGTGCGGATGCGCCGCGCCACCTGAATCGCCCGGGCCTCGTCGCCCGACCACACACCGCCGCCCAGGCCGTAGATGCTGTCGTTGGCAATCCGGACGGCCTCTTCCTCGTCGTCGTAGCAGATGACGGTCAGCACAGGGCCGAAGATTTCTTCGCGCGCGACGGTGTCGGTGGTCTTGACGTTGCCCAGCACCGTCGGCTTGACGAAGTAACCGGTGGTCAGGCCTTCGGGCGTGTCGGCGCCGCCGGTAATGAGTTCGGCGCCCTCCTCCAGCCCCTTGCGGATGTAGCCCAGCACGCGGTCGCGCTGCACGGCAGAGATGAGCGGCCCCAGGCGCGTGCTTTCCTGCGCCGGATCGCCCGGCACGTACGCAGCGGCAAACTGTGCGGCCAGCGCCTTCACCTCTTCATACTTGGCGCGCGGCACCAGCATGCGCGTGTGCGCCGAGCACGTCTGCCCCGAGTTCAGGAAACACGCCGACAGCGTGCCCTTGACCGCCGATGCCAGGTCCGCGTCATCCAGGATCACCGAGGCCGACTTGCCGCCCAGCTCCAGCGCCACCCGCTTGACCGACTGCGATGCGAGTTCCGCCACGCGCTTGCCCGCACGCGTGGAGCCCGTGAACGACACCATGTCGACCTCCGGGTCGCTTGCCAGCACCTCGCCCACCACCGGGCCATAGCCGGTAACAAGGTTGAACACGCCCGGCGGCAGGCCGGCTTCTTCAATGACTTCCGCCAGCACAAACGCGTTGAGCGGTGCCACTTCCGACGGCTTGAGCACCACCGTGCAGCCGGCCGCCAGCGCGGGCGCAACCTTCAGCGTGATCTGGTTGAGCGGGTAGTTCCACGGCGTGATGGCGCCCACCACACCCACGGGCTCGCGCACCACCAGCGAGTTGCCAACGTGCTCTTCAAATTCAAACGTGCTGAGCAGCTTGGCGAAATTGCTCCAGCTGTAGACGGGGCCGCCCACCTGGATGGCACGCGCCAACTTGATCGGCATGCCGACTTCACCGGCAATCAGCTGCGCCAGTTCTTCGCTGCGGGCATGCAGGCCGTCGGCAATCTTCTGAATGTATTCGGCGCGCTTGGCCACGGGCGTGGCAGCCCAGTCATCAAATGCGGCGCGCGCGGCGGCCACGGCGGCTTCAGCGTCTGCCGCGCTGCCTTCGGGGATGGTCCCCATCACGGCTTCCGTGGCCGAATGAATCACTTCAATGACGCCCTTGCCCTGCGGCGCCACCCACTTGCCATTGATGAAAAGCTTGTCGCGTTGCTGCATCGTCGGTCGTCTCGCTCTGGTGGATGCGCGATGTGCGCGTTGTGCTATCCGGGTTGCGACTGAGGCCCACGTCGCCCCCGGGCGGTTATGATCGGTCTATTGTAGAGCCACCAGAGCGCACACTGCAGACGCGCCGGCCGAGGGAGACGACCATGACCACCCGCATCTATCAGAAGACCGAAAAAGGTCAGGACGAGATCCGAACGCGCGCGAACCACCTCGACCAGCGTCACCGCGCGGTGCTCCTGATGGTGAATGGCGAGAAAACCTGCGACGACATCCTCGTGCAGCTTCAGCCGCTCGGTATGACCCAAGCGGTATTCGACGAGCTGGAGGGCGGCGGCTATATCCGCCCGCACGCGGCCGGGGCGACTACGGCGAAGGCTGAGCCCGCATCTGCGACCACCACGACGGAGGCGGCTCCCGCACAGGCAACCACGTCAAAAGAGCCCGCAGCCGAGGGCTATCAACGCCTCTATCGGTTCTATACCGAAACCATCAGCCGGTATCTCGGCCTGCGCGGCTATCTGCTGGAGATGAAGGTGGAGAAAGCCGGCAATGTGGCGGAACTCGTCGCCCTGCGCGACACGCTCAAGGCCGCGCTCAGCAAAACACGCGGCGAGCCCGAGACCAGCAACGTGATCGCCCAGCTCGATCTGCTGATCGACGAAGCAACAGGCTAAGCCCGCACGGTCGGACAGCAAAAAAGGCGGCACAGTTGGCCGCCTTTTTTGCTGTGCCCTCGTCGAGGACACACCACGTTCAGACTTCGACGCCCTGGCTCTGCAGGTATTCGTCGTAAGTACCCAGGTAGTCGGTCAGGGTGCCGTCCGGGCGCACTTCGATCACACGCGTGGCCAGGGCGCTGATCAACTCGCGATCATGCGACACGAAGATCAGCGTGCCTTCGAACTTGTCGAGCGCAATCTGCAGCGACTCGATGGACTCCATGTCCATGTGGTTGGTCGGCTCGTCCAGCGCCAGCACGTTGTGGCGGCCGAGCATGAGCTTGCCCCAGATCATGCGGCCCTTCTCGCCACCCGAGAGCACCTTCACACTCTTCTTGATGTCGTCGGCCGAGAACAGCAGGCGGCCCATGGTGCCGCGCAGCGATTGGTCGTCATCGCCGGGCTGCGTCCACTGGCTCATCCAGTCCATCAGGTCGCGGTCTTCGGGGAATTCTTCGTACGTGTCCTGCGGCATGTAGCCGACATTGGCGTTCTCGGCCCACTTAACGGAGCCGCCGTCGACCTCGATGCCGCGCTGCACGCCGGTCTTCACAGCGCCGTTCAGCAGGCAACGCAGCAGCGTGGTCTTGCCCGCGCCGTTCTCGCCGATGATGGCGATGCGCTCGCCCGCCCGCACGGCCATCGTCAGGCCATCGAAGATCTTGCGATCGTAAGTCTTGCGCGCGTTCTCGGTTTCCACTGCCAGGTTGTGCAGCTTCTTCTCCATCTCGAAGCGGACAAACGGGTTCTGGCGCGACGACGGCTTGATGTCTTCCACCTTGATCTTGTCGATCATCTTCAGGCGCGACGTAGCCTGGCGCGCCTTGGACTTGTTGGCCGAGAAGCGACGCACGAAGTCCTGCAGGTCGGAGATGCGCTCCTTGGCCCGGGCGTTGGCCGCCTGCAGGCGTTCGCGCGCCTGCAGGGAGGCTTGCATGTAGTCGTCGTAGTTGCCCGGGTAGACCTTGAGCGTGCCGTAGTCCATGTCGGCCATGTGCGTGCAGACCGAGTTCAGAAAGTGGCGATCGTGGGAGATGATGATCATGGTGGAATTGCGCTCATTGAGCACCGATTCCAGCCAGCGGATCGTGTTGATGTCGAGGTTGTTGGTCGGCTCATCGAGCAGCAGCACATCCGGGTTCGAGAACAGCGCCTGCGCCAGCAGCACGCGCAGCTTCCAGCCGGGGGCGACATTGCTCATCGTGCCGTTGTGCTGGTCGGTCGGAATGCCCACGCCCATCAGGAGTTCGCCAGCACGCGCTTCGGCGGTGTAGCCGTCGTATTCGGCGTACTTGGCCTCCAGGTCGGCGGCCTTCATGTAATCGTCGTCGGTGGCTTCCGGGTTTGCGTAGATGGCATCGCGCTCTTGCGCGGCAGCCCACATTTCGGTGTGGCCCATCATCACGACGTCCAGCACGCGCATGTCTTCGTAGGCGAACTGGTCCTGACGCAGCTTGCCCAGGCGCACGCCCGGTTCCAGGATCACGTTGCCCGAGCTCGGCTCCAGATCGCCGCCCAGGATCTTCATGAAGGTCGACTTGCCGCAACCGTTGGCGCCGATCAGGCCATAGCGATTGCCCTCGCCAAACTTGACCGAGATGTTCTCGAACAAGGGCTTGGGCCCGAACTGCATGGTGATGTTGGCGGTGGAAAGCACGTGGAAACCTTGATTTGGAAAGCGGTGATCTGGCGCGGCAAGCACTTGGCCGGTCGCCATTTGGAGAACCCGAGATTTTACCACCCGGACGTGACCCGGATGGCCGGTGGCTTATGCCTTCAGTGTCGGATACCCCGACAAGTGCAGCGTAAAGCCCGTGGCGTCAACATCCAGCTCGGCCTGCGCGCCAATCGGCAGTGTCGCCTTGGTTGGGCAATGGCCGAACGGCAAGCCCGTGACGACCGGAATCGACAGGTGTTCGGCAAGGTAGTCGCGCATGGCGTCGAAACCATAGCCCGCGTCGTACGGCGTGGTGCGATAGCCGGAAAAATCGCCCAGCACCAGCGCCTGCTGCGCATCGAGCACGCCGGCCTGCTGCAATTGCAGCAGCATGCGCTCAACGCGATACGGATGTTCGTTGATGTCTTCAACGAAGAGGATGCCGTCGCGAATGTCCGGCAGATACGGCGTGCCGATCAAGCTGCACAGCATGGCCAGATTGCCGCCCCACAGGGTGCCCGCATAGCGGCCGGGCCGCGCGCAGCCGCTGGGTTGCGGCACATCTGCACGCAGCGCGTAGGTCGGGCTGCGCAAAATGCCCCAGAAATGCTCGACCATGAACGGGTCGACCGTCTCCAGCCCGAAGTCCGAACACACGTGCGGGCCGGCAAACGTCACGCCACCCGTGGCCGCTAGGTACGCCAGCGAAAACACGGTGAAATCGCTGTGGCCGACGATGATGGCGTTGGTGGCCTGCGCGCGGCGGCCGATGTCGATGAAGTCGATGCGGTCCAGCAAGCGCGTCAGGCCATACCCGCCGCGAATGGCCATGGCGATTTCCTGGCCGCTGCCCGTGCCGATCTGATTGAGGTCAGCCAGACGCGCCAGTTCGCCGCCGGCAAAACGCTGATGCTGCCGGCCCAGGCACTCGCGGTTGACGATCGTGCAGCCCTGCGCTTCCAACGCCGCCACGCCGCGCTCCGCGATGGCCGGATCGTTCGGGTAACCGGAAGGCGCAATCAGGCGGACAGTGGTCATGTGGCGGTTTCGTCAGGTTCGGTGGACGCCAGGCGTGCGGCCTTCTGGGTGGCGCGGCGCTCGGCGAAGAAGGCGCGCAGCATGTCGCCGCATTCCTGCGCGAGCACGCTGCCGGCGATGGCGGTCTGGTGATTCAGCCGCGTCTCGGCAAACAGGTCGAGAATGCTGCCCGCGGCGCCCGTCTTGGGGTCCGGCGCGCCGTAGACGACGCGCGCCACGCGGGCATGCAGCATGGCGCCGGCGCACATCACGCACGGCTCCAGGGTCACGAAGACTTCACAGTCTGGCAGGCGGTAGTTGCCGAGCTTCTCGGCGGCCTGGCGCAGCGCGCGCATCTCGGCATGCGCGGATGGGTCGTGCGTGCCAATCGGGGCGTTGTAGCCCACCCCGACGATTTCGTTGCCGCGCACGACCACGGCACCCACCGGCACTTCGCCTTGCCCCCACGCGAACTTGGCCTGCACGAGCGCCTGCTGCATCCAGTAGCCGTCGCGCTCATGGGCGGACATGTCGGCAGGCGGGGTGAGGACGTGCGGTGTGGTCATGCGATCCGGCGCTGTCGCATCAATCCTGTTCGTGCGGGCGCGCGAGCTTCACGTCGGCCCAGCAATTCGGGGTTTCGTACAGCACGAGCTTGGACAGGCGCAGATGGTGCCCGAACGTGTTGCGAAACACTGGCTCGAGAATGTCGAACGCGACCTGCGCGAGGTTCTCGACGGTGGGGACGTCGTTGAGCACAACGGTCTTGTGACCGCCTTCCATGTCGTTCAGGAATTCAACCAGCTTGGTATCGCCGCGATAGACGAGGAACGCGTGGTCCCAAAGGTCGACAAGATGCTTGTTGGCGAGCTGCTTGACGTCGCCAAAGTCGAGGATCATGCCGTCGTCGGGAGCCTTGTCGTTGTGCAGGACTTCGCCGGTGAGCGTGAGTTCGAGCTGATAGCGGTGCCCATGGAGGTTGCGGCACTGGCCGGCATGGCCCGGGATGCGGTGGCCGGCGTCAAATTCGAGCCGGCGCGTAATGGAAACGGTCTTGGTCATGGAGCAAGGTGGCGGCAGCGGGCGCCGCGAAACGGCTGGGACCGGCAGGAAACCGGGGACAAACTGCTGCGGCCCGCCTTAGCGGATGCCCAGCATCTTATGGGTTTGCAGCGACAGGCGCCAGCGCGGCCGGCGCTGGCACAGCTCGACGGCTGCCGCCGTATTCTGCCGGGCAAGCGGGCCGTCCATGGCCTGCAGGAAGAAATGTTGGAAATCGAGCCGTTCGTATGCGTCGAGGTCCTGCCCATCTTGCGGAATCACCACCTTCAGCTCGTCGCCGCGCGTGACGACCAGTTCGGAACCCATCTTGGGGCTCACGCACACCCAGTCGATGCCTTCCGGCACGGCGATGGTGCCGTTGGTCTCGATGGCGATTTCGAAGCCGCGTGCGTGCAGCGCGTCGATCAGCGGCTTGTCGAGCTGCAGCAGCGGCTCGCCGCCGGTGCAGATGACGAGCGGCTTGCCGCCCGTGGCGCTGGCCGGCCATTCGGCGGCAACGGTGTCGGCGAGTGCGTCGGCGGTGGTGTATTTGCCGCCTTGCGTGCCGTCCGTGCCGACGAAGTCGGTGTCACAGAACTGGCAGACGGCGGTGGCGCGATCGGCTTCGCGCCCACTCCAGAGATTGCAGCCGGCAAAGCGGCAGAAGACGGCTGCGCGGCCGGTGTTGGCACCCTCGCCTTGCAGCGTGTAGAAAATTTCCTTGACGGCGTAAGTCATGTCTGAACGGTGGCATTCACAGGAGAACGACGCAGAAGCGACGTAATTCCCGCGCAAACCGTACCAGTGCCCACTAGTGATTAACCCGATATTGTTTCACAAATCGGGCTCACGCGTCGCCCTATCGGCAGAAGGACGCCAGCGTCACAAAGGAAAACGCGCCTTCCGGCGTCAGCCACGCCGCAAAGATCAGGGCGGCGCCGGCCGCTGCCAGCGCCCAAGCCATCCATGTTTTGAACTGTGCGTTCACGCGGGTTGCGCCACCGGCGTACGCACGAGTTGGCGATCGTCGATCGGCCAGTGCAGCAGCGCGGCCACCACACCGAGCGCCATGGCGCCAAACCAGATCGCGTCGTAGGAATGCAGGTGGTCGTACACCACGCCGCCCAGCCACACCCCCAGGAACGCGCCGATCTGGTGACCAAGAAATACGAAGCCGAACAGCGTGCCGATGTAGCGCACCCCAAACACCTGCGACAGCAGCCCGTTCGTCAGCGGCACCGTCCCCAGCCACAGCAGGCCCATCACGATGGCAAACGCATACAGCGTTGCTGGCGACAGCGGGAGCAGGATGAATAGCGCAATCGCCGCCGTGCGAATCAGGTATAGCAACGACAGCAGATATTTGCGCCGGAACAGCCCGCCCAGCGCGCCGCAGTAATACGTGCCGACGATGTTGGCGGCGGCAATGAGCGCCAGCGCCACCATGCCGTGGCGGCCGGTGAGCCCCTTGTCGAGCAGATACGCCGGCATGTGCGCGCCGATAAAGGCGAGCTGGAATCCGCACGTCAGGAACCCGAGATTCAGCAGCCAGAAACCCCGGTGGGCAAAGGCCTCGCGGATGGCCGAACCCATGCTTTGCTGCGCCTGCTGCGCGGCGGCAGCCGATGTTCTCTCGCGCAGCGGCGCGGCCAGCGGCAAGAAGATCGCCATGACCCCCGCCATGACCACCAGCGCCGTCACCCAGCCGACCGTACCCAGCAGGCCCTGCGCCGTCGGCACCATCACGAACTGGCCGACACCGCCCACCGCGCCCGCTACGCCCAGCGCCCAGCTGCGCCGCCCGGGCGGCGTCAATCGGCTGATCGCGCCATACACCACGCCGAACGACGTGCCTGACAGCCCGAGCCCGATCAGTCCGCCCGCCGACAGCGTAAAGCCCAGGGGCGTGCCTGCATGTGCCATCAGCATCAGCCCAAGCGCATAGACCACGATGCCGGCAACGACCACCTTGGCCGCGCCGTAACGGTCGGCCAGCATGCCCGCGAATGGCTGTGCCGCGCCCCAGATGAGGTTTTGCAACGCGATCGCCAGGCCAAAGGTTTCGCGCGTCCAGCCGTGACCCATCGTGACGGGCACGAGGAAAAGGCCTTGCACGTGGCGGATGCCCAACGCCAAGCCGATCACCGCGCCGCCAGCCAGGACCGGCAACCACGGCGATTGCGTGAGAGATTTCGATGCCATGAGCGTTTTTTCTCCGGTGCGACTGACATTCCGGCTTCGCAAGCGTGCCGAAGGCGCGTTGGGCTGGAATGTCGTCTGATGGCTTATTAAACTTCGCCATAACCGGGTTCTCAATTGATCTTTGAGAACTCCTTGCATGAGGAAAACGCATGTCGACTCCCCTGGTTCGGTTGGCCTCCCTGGACTTGTTGCGCGGTTTCGTGGCGGTGGGCCGGCGCATGAGCATCACGCTCGCGGCCGATGATCTGTGTCTGACGCAGTCCGCCGTGAGCCGCCAGGTGTCGGCGCTCGAAGAGGCGCTGGGCGTGAAACTGCTGGTGCGCGGGCACCGCTCGATCGCGTTCACGCCCGAGGGAGAACGCCTGTTCCGCAGCGCTGACAGTGCCGTGCAGCAGTTGCAGGACGCCATCGGGGCCATCCGCGTGGCGGCCGAACGTCGGCCGGTCACGATCACGGCCAGCATCGGTGTCACCGGCCTGTGGCTGCTGCCGCGCCTGGCGCGCTTCCAGCTGCAGTACCCCGACATCGACGTGCGCGTGGCGACCAACAACCGCCTCGTCGACCTGAAGAACGAAGGGATTGAGCTTGCCATCCGGTATTGCCCACCCGGCGATGCGCCACCCGGTGCCATCCGGCTGTTTGGGGAAACCGTGGCGCCGGTTGCGCATCCGTCGCTCGGGCAGCGCTCGCTGGATTCCGCCGAGGCGCTCGCCGGCCTGACGCTGCTCGACTTTGACGACCGCGACCTGCGCCGCCCCTGGCTCCAATGGACCGACTGGCTGGCCGCCGCCGGATGGAGCCATGCCAAGCCGCGCACCGTGCTGCGCTTCAACCAGCACGACCAGATCATCCATGCGGCGGTGGCCGGCCAGGGCATCGCGCTGGGCCGTCTGGAGTTGATCGCGCCGCTGCTGGCCGACGGCCGCCTGGTCACCGTACCGACCATCGCCCCCGGTGTGCGCAACACGCATGCGTACTGGTTGATCCAATCGGAGCCGAACCCGCGACGCGACGTGCGCGATGTGGCTGCCTGGATCTGCGCTGAAGCGGCAACGCAGGCCACGCATGCATCCGGCGCATCCGAACTTGCATGAAAGGCGTTTGAACGCGTACCGCGCCCCACGTGTAATGCCGCCAACGACATCATGTTGGAGGCCGCATGGACACCCTCGCCCGCCCGCACACCGCACCCCGGCACGCCGCTTACAACGCCACATGGGAGCCGCTCGTCCCCGCGCCCACCGTCGAGTTCTGGTTCGACTTCGCGAGCAATTACAGCTACCTGAGCGTGATGCGCATCGAGGCGGCCGCAGTGCAACTTGGTGTGCAAGTCGCATGGAAACCCTTCCTGCTGGGGCCGATTTTTCAGTCACTCGGCTGGGCCAGTTCGCCGTTTGTGCTGCAACGGGCCAAAGGGCATTACGTCTGGCAGGACATGGCGCGCGAATGCGCCAAACACGACTTGCCCTGGACGCAGCCGAGCACGTTTCCGCGCGCCTCCGTCCTGCCGTTGCGGGTGTCGCTGCTCGGCGCAGACACCCCGTGGGTCGGCGCCTTTTGCCAGCGCATCATGCTGCGCAATTTCGCCCAGGACCGCGACATTCACACGCCCGAGGCCGTGGCCGAAGAGCTGACCGCGCTCGGTCTGCCTGCGGCCGCGATCCTTGCGCAGGTGCAGTCCGACGCCAGCAAGCCCCGCCTGCGCGAGCAGACGCACGCCGCGCAGATTCGTGGCATCTTTGGCGCTCCAACGTTCTTTGTCGGCGACGCGATGCTCTGGGGCAATGACCGCCTCGACGATGCACTCGCCTGTGCCGCAGCAATGCAGTCCACCCCTCGTCCACTTCAGACCGGATAGCCCATGCCGACCCAGATCGAAAAAGCCCGCGCCTTCCGCGCGCTGCATGAACGCAGCGGCACCTTCGTGATCCCGAACCCGTGGGACCCTGGCTCGGCCCGGCTGCTCGCATCGCTGGGCTTCGAAGCATTGACCAGCACCAGCGCCGGCTTTGCGTTCTCGCGCGGGCTGCCTGACTATGGCGTCGGCCGCGACACCATCCTCGCGCATGTGGCTGACTTGGCGGCCGCCACGGATGTGCCCATGGCTGCCGATCTGGAAAACGGCTTTGGCGATGCGCCGGAAACCGTGGCAGAGACCATCCGCCTGGCAGGCGCCACCGGCATCGTCGGCGGCTCGATTGAAGACGCGACGGGGCGCGCAGATGCGCCCATCTATTCGCTGGAGGCTTCGGTCGACCGCGTGCGCGCTGCGGTGGAGGCTGCGCGCGCGTTGCCGTTTCCGTTCACGCTCACCGCGCGCGCCGAAAACCACCTGCACGGTCGCAACGACCTGGCCGACACGATCCGCCGCCTGCAGGCCTTCCAGGACGCCGGCGCCGACGTGCTGTACGCCCCCGGCCTGAAAACACGCGACGAGATCGCCACCGTGCTGCGCGAGATCGACCGCCCGCTCAACGTGCTGATGGGTTTTGCCGACGGCAACTTGAGCGTGGCCGAGTTGACCGAATTGGGCGTCAAGCGCATCAGCGTAGGCGCGACGCTGGCACGCGTAGCCATGGGTGCATTCATGCGGGCGGCGGAAGAACTGCGCACCGCCGGGACGTTCAACTTTGCGCGCGATGCCGCCAGTGGAGCCAAGCTCAACGGGCTGTTTGCGCCGTTCGCCTGAGGCTTGCCGCCGGGCGATCGCAGCCGATCTTGGCATCCCCTCCAACCGACACCCAGCCGCCCGGCGGCCTGCGCCAGATGCCCGCCGGCATCTGGGTGCTCGGTTGCGTCAGCCTGCTGATGGACATCGCCTCCGAGATGATCCACAGCCTGCTGCCGTTGTTCATGGTGTCGGCGCTGGGCGCAAGCGCCCTGTCGGTCGGGGTGATCGAGGGCCTGGGAGAATCGACTGCACTCATCGTCAAGATATTCTCCGGCACGCTCAGCGACTACCTTGGCAAGCGCAAGGGCCTGGCGGTGTTCGGCTATGCGCTGGGCGCGCTGTCCAAACCGCTGTTCGCCATCGCGCCCACGGTTGGCATTGTGCTGACGGCGCGCCTGCTGGACCGCGTCGGCAAGGGCATCCGCGGGGCACCGCGTGATGCGCTGGTCGCCGACATTGCCCCGTCCGCGTTGCGCGGCGCGGCCTTCGGGCTGCGGCAGTCGCTCGATACCGTGGGTGCATTTCTGGGGCCGCTTCTGGCGGTGGGTCTGATGCTGCTGTGGGCGGATGATTTTCGCGCCGTGTTCTGGGTGGCCGTGGTGCCAGGGCTGCTCTCTGTTGCGCTGCTGATGTTCGGCCTGCGCGAGCCCGAAACCCACAACGGTGCCCGCCGCACCAACCCGATCCGCCGCGACAATCTGCAGCGGCTGAACAGCGCGTACTGGTGGGTGGTGATGATCGGCGCGGTCTTCACGCTCGCGCGGTTTTCCGAAGCGTTCCTGGTGCTGCGGGCACAGCAAGGCGGCATTCCTCTGGCGCTGGTGCCGCTGGTCATGGTGGCGATGAACATCGTCTATGCGCTGGCGGCGTATCCGTTCGGCACGCTCTCTGACCGCATGAGCCACACGAAGCTGCTCGCGCTTGGGCTGGTGGTATTGATTGCCGCCGATGTGGTGCTCGGCCTGTCCGCTCACTGGAGCGTGGTCGTCGCAGGCGTGGCGCTGTGGGGCGTGCATATGGGCATTACGCAGGGCTTGCTCGCAACCATGGTCGCTGATACCGCACCGGCCGATTTGCGCGGCACGGCGTACGGCATGTTCAACCTGGTGAGCGGACTGGCCATGCTAGCGGCCAGCGTTCTTGCAGGGCTGCTGTGGGACAAGCTTGGCGCAGCCGCAACATTCCACGCGGGTGCGGTGTTTTGCGTGCTGGCATTGGGCTTATTGGCAATGCGAGGAAAGTCTTCCGGGATCACGTGACGTTCGGCTGCGCCCTGAACCAGTCCACCAGAAAATCCAGCATCGCCCGCAGCGCCGCCGGCATCTGCCTGCGCGAGCTGTACACGCCGTGAATGCCCAGCGCCTGCGGCACGTGGTCCGGCAACAAACGCACGAGTTGCCCGCTGGCGATCAGCGGCGCGGCAGCAAACACGGGCTGCAACGCAACGCCCGCGCCCTCTCGCGCCGCCGCCAGCAGCACCATCGATTCATTCGCACTCAGATTGCCGCCCACCGGCACGTCCGACGGCGCGCCCGTCTTCGCCTCGGTGAACTTCCACAGGCTTTTGCCGAAGTACGTATACGTAAGGCAGTTGTGAACGGCCAGGTCTTGCACGCGGCGCGGCGTACCGTGCGCGGCCAGGTAAGACGGTGCCGCCACCACGACGGATTCGCACATGCCCAGCGGCCGCGCAATCAGGTTCGGATCAAGGTCGTTGGTGATGCGCACGGCCAGGTCGATGCGTTCTTCCACGAGGTTGATGGTGCGGTTGTCGACCACCAGATCGACGGCCGTTTGCGGATAGCGCCGCAGGTAGGCCGTCACCGCCGCGCTCAACGTCTGCTGCGCCAGGGACTGCGCGCAGGCAATGCGCAGGAGCCCGCGCGGCGTATCGGCTTCTGGGCCATCCGCCACGGCCATCTGTGAAGCGATTTCCAGCATCTGGCGGCAGCGTGCAAGCGTGGCCTCGCCGGCGGGTGTCAGGCCGATGCGGCGCGTCGTTCGATGCAGCAGCCGCGCGCCGGACCACGCCTCCATCTGCGCCAGATAGCGCGTGACCATCGCGCGCGACATGTCGAGCGCTTCGGCGGCGGCGCTCAGGCTGCCGCGCTCGACAATCGCCACAAACACTTCGGCCGACGTGATGCGATCCATATTTGATCGAATGGAGAAACAAATATGCGCATCTTAGGTGGTTTTTTGATCGAATCAAGCAACCTACAGTGGCGACATTGCACGCATTTCATCCGACTGGAGAACCCCGATGTCCCTGCTCCGCACGTTGCTTGCCGCCGGCCTTGTCAGCGCCGGTCCTGTTGCCCACGCTGCCGCGCCGGCGCCATTGCATCTTGAGGTTTACAACCCCGGTGCCAAGGGCATCTTCCCGGTGTCGTCGGAAATCATCAGCGGTGCGCACGAAGCCATCCTGATTGACGCGCAATTCCAGCGCAGCGATGCGGAAGCCCTCGTGCAGAAACTCAAGGCCAGCGGCAAGACGCTCACCACCGTCTACATCAGCCAGAGCGATCCGGACTATTACTTCGGGCTCGATGTCATCCGTGCGGCATTCCCGCGAGCGAAGATCGTCGCCACCCCGCAGACCGTTGCGGCCATCAAGGCATCGATGGACGGCAAGCTCGCCTACTGGGGCCCGATCCTGAAGGACAACGCGCCCAAGACGCTCGTGCTGCCCGACGTGCTGAACGCCGACCACCTCACGCTGGAAGGCCGCACCATCGAGATCAAGGGACTGAACGGCCCGGACGCGGCACGCACGTATCTGTGGATCCCTTCGATCAAGACCGTGGCCGGCGGCGTGGTCGTCAACAGCGGCGACCACGTTTGGGTGGCCGACACGCAGACGCGCGAATCGCGCCTGGGCTGGTTGCAGACGCTGGACAACATCACAGCGCTCAAGCCGACGACCGTAGTGCCCGGTCACTTCACGGGTGCAATGCCAAAGGGGCTGGACGCGGTACGCTTTACGGCGGACTACCTGAAGACCTTCGAACTGCAAGCTGCAAAGGCCGACAGCTCGGCGGAGCTGATCAAGGCGATGAAGGCGGCGTATCCGACGCTGGGTGGAGATGCATCGCTGGAACTGAGCGCGAAGGTCATCAAGGGCGAAATGAAGTGGCCGCAGTAAGCTGGTCTGCCACCGAGGAAACAACATGACGACGTTGCATTACATCTACGACCCGCTGTGCGGCTGGTGCTACGGTGCCGCACCGCTGGTGGAGGCCGCGCGCACGGTGTCGGGCCTCACGATTGCCTTCCACGGCGGCGGCATGCTTGCCGGCCCGAATCGCCGTACGGTCACGCCCCAATGGCGCGACTATGTGATGCCGCACGACCACCGCATTGCCGAGTTGACCGGCCAGCCATTCGGCGAGCCCTACTTTAAAGGTCTGTTGCGCGACACCACGGCAGTGATGGATTCGGAGCCGCCCATTACGGCGGTCCTTGCGGCGGAGGCGCTCGGCGGCTGCGGGCTCGACATGATCCATCGCGTTCAACGCGCGCATTACGAAGAAGGCCGGCGCATTGCCGATGCGGCGGTACTGCGCGAGCTCGCAGCAGAGATCGGCCTATCCCCCGAAGCATTCGACGCGGAATACGCGCGACAGACCGGCGCGCTCACGCAGCAGCACATCGCGCAGAGCCGGCAATGGCTCGACCGTGTTGGCGGACAGGGTTTTCCGACGTTTGCGCTGGAAGATGCGGATGGCCAACTGGGCATCATCGACATCGGCCCGTGGCTTGGCAAGCCGGAATCCTGGGTGCAGGCGCTGACACAGCACATCGGCACGCTTGCCCCTGCGAGCGAAGCCGATGGCCCCGTCTGCGGCCCGGACGGCTGTGCGTAACGACGTGGCGCTCAGCCTTTGAGCGCCCAGCGGCCGAGTTCGTCGTAGCGCGTCTTGCCGAGCCAGCTATGGATGAAAGCGAACTCGCGTACGGTCCAAGTGATGGGCTCGACTGCCTTCGCCGCAAAGCCTCCGCGGTCATACAACAGTGTAATGTGCGGCTTGAACGGCCCGCGCTGCACCGGCACTGCAGCATGCTCGAGCGCCTCGCCGAGCGCGGCCTGAAACGCCATCAGGCCGCCCACGCCCTCATCGCCCAGCAACACAAACGGCCGATGATCGCGCCGGCCATGCAGGCTTACCACCTGGTTGAACGTGGCGTCGAACGCGGGCATGGCCAGGCTGTCTGCCGCTGCACGCACACGCGCCACGACATCCTCAGGCGGCAGATGAACGAAATCGCCCAGATGATGCAGCGTGACATGCAGGCGCTCTGTACGCAGCGCCTTGCCCTTGAAACCCACGACGGGCCGCAATTGCTGGATCAGCCGCGCGATGCGCTCGGCGGTATCCACGTCAGGCTTGATCGCCAGAAACAGGCGATGCGCGGGCAATTGCGGGGTGGCTTCGAATCCGGGAAGGGTGAGCTGGGTCACGGCAGGGTCGTCAAACGCCGGGCTGGCGATCCACCCATTATCGACGCCCGCATGACGTCACGCTGAAAGTCTCGATGGCGGCGAAAAAAACAACGCCCGACGGGGCGAACCTGCCGGGCGTGGCCTCTCGGATGTGATGCCGCGATCAGATATCGAAGAACACTGTCTCCGCGCCGCCATCCGGCGTGTCTTGCAAGCGTACGTCGAAGGTGTAGACCACCTCGCCGTTACGCTCGCTGCGCTGTGCAATCAGCGTCTTGCGGCGCACTTCCCACTCGATGCCATTCAGCACCGGGTCCGTGCCGTTGGCTGCGGCCTCATCGCTGAAGTACACGCGCGTATGCAGGCCGAGGTTGATGCCGCGCGCAAACAGGATCATGCAGATGTGCGGTGCCTGCGTGGTACCGCTGCGGCCGGCCACGGCGCCCGGCTTGATGGTATCGAAACGATAGACGCCCGTATCGAAATCCGCCCCGGCGCGGCCCCAGCCACGGAATGCCGGGTCGACAGGTTTATCTTGTCGATCGGCCGGATGGGCGTATTTGCCGTCGGCATTGGCTTGCCAGATCTCGATCAGCACATCGCGCACGAGCGAGCCCGAGCCATCGTAGACGCGGCCTTCCAGCGCGATGCGTTCGCCGCGTGTGGCGGGCGTCGTCAGGACGCTGCCGAATTCCTTGTTGTAGATGTCGAAGCCGGCCTGGCGCGGTGCAAGGCCAATGTGCACGTAGGGGCCGCCCGTCTGCGAAGCGGTCTCGTTGAAATGCGCGAACGGCGGCGTTGTCGTCATGGCCGTTGCCTGCGCACGTTCGATCGATTCACGCAGTGTGGTCGTGGTCATCACTTGGCTCCTTGCAGGGCGGGCACGGCGTTTTCGAAATGCGTGGCACGGCGGCCGCGCAGCGTGATGTCGAAGCGGTAGCAGCGGCTGTCAAGCGGCACGTGGTTGGCCGTGTCGTGCAGCGCGATCAGACCGCGCACCTGCTCTTCGCTCGGGATGGTCTTGATGATCGGGCACTGCGCGATCATCGGGTCGCCCTCGAAGTACATCTGCGTGATCAGGCGCTGGGCCCAGCCATCGCCCGAGAGCGAGTAATGGATGTGCGACGGGCGCCAGTCGTTGATGCGGTTGCGCCACGGATACGGGCCCGGCTTGATGGTGCGATAGACGTAGTAACCGTTGGCATCCGTCAGCATGCGGCCGCAGCCGCCAAAGTTCGGGTCGATCGGCGCGATGTACTGGTCTTTCTTGTGGCGGTAGCGGCCGCCGGCGTTGGCCTGCCACACCTCCACCAGCGCGTTCGGCACGGGGCGGCCGAACTCGTCGCGCACGTAGCCGTGAACGATGATGCGCTCGCCGATCGGCAAGCCTTCCTTGGCGTAGTTGAGGATCAGATCGTTGTCGAGCGCGCCCAGGTCGTCGGCATGGAACACCGGAGCGGTGGTCTCGGACAGCGTATTCAGAGTGGAGATGAGCGCGTTGCGCGGCGAGCGCAGCACGCTGGTCTTGTAGCCGGGAGTGAGTGCGGGCGGGTGCTGCGCGGTGTCGCGCTGGGCGAATTCGCCGGTGCCGGAAAGCGGCAGGGTCATGGGGCGTCTCCTTATGAAATCGTCCAGAGACTGTATCGCCGACAAAAAGTGAAGTAAATTGACTTCTTATCGGAAAATCGATAACTCCACGTTATGGAAAGTACCTTCTCAGTGGACTTGCCGTCCCGCATCCGCTTTCGCCATCTGAGCTGCTTTGTCGCCATCGCGCAGGAGCGCAATCTCCGGCGCGCCGCCGAACGTTTGCATCTGAGCCAGCCGGCGGTATCGAAAACGCTGGGCGAACTGGAAGCGCTTGCCGGTGTGCAACTCGTGGAACGCGGCCGGCAAGGCGCACGGCTCACCGCGGCCGGCGAGCAATTCCTTCGGCATGCAGTGGGCGTGACGCAGGCGCTGGAATCGGCCACCGCCGCGCTGATGGGATCGACGGACGCTTCCGCGCCGGTCGTGCATGTGGGCGCCCTGCCGACGGTGGCCAGCAGCCTCCTGCCGCAGGCGATTGCCCGCCTGCACACACAGCGCCCGCATGCCGGCGTGCGGCTGCGCACCGGCACCAATGTCGAGCTGCTGACCGCGCTCAAGGCCGGCGAACTCGATTTCATCGTCGGGCGCATGGCCGAGCCCGACCGCATGCAGGGGCTGTCGTTCGAGTTGCTGTATGCAGAGCCGCTGGCGCTGGTCGTGCGGCCCGGGCATCCGCTGCTGACGCTGCCGGGCGCGTCGGCCTCGCTGCAGGCGGTGCTGGATTACCCGCTGGTGATCGCCACGCCGGGCACGGTGCCGCGCCATCACACCGAAGCGCTGTTCCAGACGCACGGGCTGCGCTTGCCGGCGGGCGTGACGGAAACGCTTTCGGTGTCCGTCGCACGGTTGCTGGCGTGCCGATCCGATGCGGTGTGGATCACCCCCGAGCGCGCAGCGGGCGACGACATGGCGCACGGTCAACTTGCCCGTCTGAACATTGCCACGTCGGGCACCAAGGAACCCGTCGGCCTGCTGCGCAGAAGCGCCGCCACGCCCAGCGAACTGGCCAGCGCGTTCATGGAACTGCTAACCGAGCTGGCGCAGACGCCCGACTGAGCCGCCCTGCGCTCAAAAAAAAAATGCCGACCCCATGGCCGGCATTTTTTATTTCGACGCGCAGATCAGCGGTGTGCCATCTCCACGTCATCGGCAGCATCGAAGACACTGCGATCGGTCTGCCCGAGCAACTGGCTGGTGATCGTCCCGGCGGTCATCGAGCCGTTGACGTTGAGCGCGGTACGGCCCATGTCGATCAGCGGTTCGATGGAGATCAGCAGTGCCACGAGCGTCACCGGCAAGCCCATCGCCGGCAGCACGATCAACGCTGCAAACGTGGCGCCGCCGCCCACACCCGCCACGCCCACCGAGCTGAGCGTGACCACCGCCACGAGCGTTGCAATCCATACAGGATCGAACGGGTTGATGCCCACGGTGGGCGCCACCATCACTGCCAGCATGGCGGGATACAGGCCCGCGCAGCCGTTCTGGCCAATGGTCGTGCCAAACGATGCGGCGAAACTGGCAATCGATTCCGGCACACCAATGCGCCGCGTCTGCGCCTCGATGCTCAGCGGAATGGTCGCGGCACTGGACCGGCTCGTGAACGCGAACGACAGCGCCGGCCAGACCTTGCGGAAGAAGCGGAGCGGATTGATGCCATTAAGCGTGAGCAGCACAGCATGCACGCCGAACATGATGGCCAGGCCCAGGTAAGACGCCACGACGAACCCCCCGAGCTTGATGATGTCCTGCACGTTGGACACGGCCACCACGTTCGTCATGAGCGCCAGCACGCCGTAAGGGGTCAGGCGAATGACGAGCCGCACAAGCTTCATCACCCAGGCCTGCGCGGTGTCGATGGCGGTCAGCACGCGCTCGCCTTTTACCGCATCATCCTTCAGCAGGTTCAACGCAGCCACGCCCAGGAACGCCGCGAAGATCACCACGCCGATGATGGACGTCGGCTTGGCGCCGGTCAGCTCGGCAAAGGGGTTCTTCGGAATGAAGGACTGCACCAGCTGCGGCACCGACAGGTCGGCCACCTTGCCGACATAGTTGTCCTGGATGGCGGTCAGCCGGGCGGTTTCCTGCGCGCCCTGCACCAGTCCTTGCGCCGTCAGCCCAAACAGGTGCGTGACGAACACGCCGACCAGCGCTGAAATGAGCGTTGTGAGCAGCAACGTGCCGATCGTCAGCACGCTGATCTTGCCGAGCGACGCCGTGCTGTTGAGCTTGGCCACCGAGTTCAGCACTGACACCAGCACGAGCGGCATGACGATCATCTGCAGCAACTGAATGTAGCCGCCGCCAACGATGCTGAACCACGAGATCGACTGCTTGAGCGTCGCGCTGTCGTCACCATAGATCAGGTGCAGCGCCAGTCCGAACAGGATGCCCAGCACCATGCCCAGCAGCACACGCTTGGCCAGACTCCAGCTCGCGTTCACACGGCCGAGGGCGATCAGGATGACGACGAACGTCGCGATATTGAGTAAGAGCGGAAGGTTCATGTTGCTTGGGTGCCGCACGCAGCGATCGAAAATCGAGCGGGCATCTTACGCCAGTTGCACAAAGGTTGCCGAGGCACGAAGCGCATCGCAAGTGCGGCTCGATCTGCAGCAGATCCGCTCGCAACGGCCATTCCCGCCGTCCACACATGCACTCCAAAAAAGAAAAAAACCCGCACTTGTGCGGGCTGACAAGGAGCCGAGCGATCAGGAGGTCACGCTCAGTCAGAAGCCAGACGTCAGAACGAGTGAACGATACCCGTATAGGCGCCCAGCTGGTTCTTGCCCGGGGCCGGGTTGTTGTTGGTCGCTTCCACCGAGAAGTTGGCGGTGGCGCTGTTCTGCACGGTGCCCACGCTCGCGTACAGCATCGTGCGCTTGGACAGGTTGTAGTTCGCGCCGGCCATGAACAGGTTGGCGTTGCCGCCGCCGTGGTTCACGTTCACGCGATAGGCCGCGCCGATGAGCGTCAACGCAGGCGTGACTTCGTAATTGATGCCCAGCCAATAATGGTTGGCCTTGGTCGGGGCGCCCGCTGCGGCATCCGGGGCCGACAGGTTTTCATACACCGCAAACAGCTTCGCCTTGCCGATCGTGTACGTACCGCCGAAGGTCGCTTCCTTCGAGAAGTTGAAGATGTCGCTGAACTTGCCATTGCCGTCGCGGATTACGTCGTAAATCGCGCGCACTTCCAGCGGACCGGCGGAGTAGACGGCGGATACGCCATCGCGCCGGCTGTTCGTGAAGGAGCCCGGCTGCTCGCCCAGCCCGGTCTGCAGACCGATCTGGAAGCCGCCCCAGGTCGGGCTTTGATATTCGACGATGTTGTTGGCACCCGGCCAGTTGCGCCCGCGCACGAGCGTGGCCGAGCCGATGAACTGCTGGCCGGTCGGGTCGAGGAACCAGACGTCGTTGCTGATGAAGAGGTTCTTGCCGGCCGTCAACGTGCCCCAGGTCGGGCTGGACAGGCCGACGTACGAACGGCGGTTGAAGAGCGCATCGCCGTTGGTTTTGCCCTGTGCTGCGCCAAAGCCGGACTCGAGCCGGAAGACCGCCTGCAGACCACCGCCGAGATCCTCCTTGCCCATGAACCCGAACATGCTGGTCCCCCACTGGTTGTCGGCGGCGCGCCAGAGGCTGCCGCCCGGCGCGGTCGCGGTGGGGGCGACGTTGTTCTGATAGTCGATGCCGCTGGCGACGCGGCCGTACAGCGTGACGCTGGTTTGTGCATGCGCGGCGCCAGCCGCCGCGCATATGACTGCCGCACACAGCGGCAAGGTTGCTCGTTTTTTCATTGTCATCTCCTCTCTGGTGTCATGCCGGCCACGGCCGGAATTGCTGCTACTGCGGTTACTGCTGCAAATCGAAGATCCGGCGCATCGGTGTCCACTTCTGCCCTGCGGGGGTCCACGGCGTCGGAGCCTGGAACTGCCACATCAGCGCTTCCCATTCGCGGATCTTCGGGTCCGTTTCGATGGCAAGCGCCATGCGCTCGGCGTTGTAGATGGCATCGTCGGTTTCCATGAGCATCACCATGCGGGTGCCCAGGCGATAGATCTCCATGCCGGTCACGCCGTGCTCGCGCAGGTGCCGCGCGACCTCCGGCCAGATGCGTTGATGGTGGGCTTCATACGTGGCGATGAGCGCCGCGTCGTCTTTCAGATCCAGTGCAAGGCAGTAGCGCATGGCAGCCTCACGTCAGGGCGCGGTCGAGGTGCGTGTAGCCACCGTCGACAAACAGCCACTGGCCCGTCGTGTGCGAGGCGTGCGCGGAGAGCAGGAAGACCGTGGTGCTCGCAATCTCGTCGGCGGTGGTCATGCGTTGGCCGAGCGGAATCTTCGATGTAATCGCCGCGAGCTTGGCATCGGGGTTGTCGAACGTGGCGATCCAGCGTTCATACAGCGGCGTCAGGACCTCGGCCGGAATGACCGCGTTGACGCGCACGCCGTCCGCCGCCAGCGACGCCGCCCATTCGCGCGTGAGCGACAGTTGGGCACCCTTCGCGGCGGTGTACCCGCTCGTATTGCCCTGCCCCGTCAGCGCCGTTTTCGATGAGATATTGACGATGGCGCCTCGGCTCGCCTTCAGGTGCGGCAGGCACAGATGTGCCATCACGTAGTAATGGATAAGGTTCCTTTCCAGCGACCGCACAAAGGCGTCGCGGCCCGCGTCCAGGCCCACGCTGTCGTTGATGCCAGCGTTGTTGACGAGTCCATCGATACGCCCGAACGCGCGCACGGTGTCATCCACCATGCCGCGGCAGTCGACCTCATCTTCCAGGTCGAACTGGAAGAAGCGCGCCTTCGGCTGGCGACGCATCAGTTCAGCCTCAAACGCAGGCGCCATCGGGCTCTTGCCGCAGATGACGGGAATGGCCCCCTCTTCCGCCAGTTGCAGCGAGATGGCTGCGCCAATGCCGGCCGCCCCGCCCGTGACGATGATGACTTTGTCTTGCAGTTGCAAATCCATGGTTCAAGCCTTGAGTTGCAGGTTGTAGCAGCGGGTGGCGTTGCCGCCCCAGAGGTCAGTCCGTTCCGTGGCGCTGAGCCGCTCTTCGGCCCAGACGCGCAGCACGTCGGCCACCGTGCCGTACGAGGCCGCCAATTGGCAGACGGGCCAATCCGAGCCGAACATCACGCGGCTCGGGCCGAACACGTCGAGAGCCACGTCCAGGCACTGGCGTGCGTGCTGCACGTCGCGCGCCGTCACGCCCGTTCGCCAGTCGGCTTCGGTCAGCAAGCCGGAAAGCTTGCACGCGACATGCGGCATGTCCTTGAGCGGCGCAAGCGCGGCCCGCCAACGCGCCAGGGCTTGCGCGTCACGCTCGAACGCTTCCAGCGGGGGCTTGCCAAGGTGATCGAGCACCAGCCAGTGGTGATCGTGCCGGCCGCAGAATTCCACGGCGGGTTCCAGTTGGTGGCCAAACACCAGCACGTCGTACGTGTAGCCCCAAAGCTGCAGCAGCGCGACGCCGCGCTCGAATGCGGGCTCCGTCAAAAATGCCGCGACGTCCGGTTCGTCCTGCACGGTGTGCCGGTAGCCGACCAGCTTGTGCTGACCGCTCCTGGCTTCGAGGCGGGCCTCAAGATCGGTGCCATGCAAATCTTCCCAGCCGACCACGCCGACAATCCAGTCGTGCGCAGCAGCAAGGTCGAGCAGGAAATCCGTCTCCTCCCGCACACCGCGCGCCTGCACGGCAATCGCGGCATCCAGGCGTTGCGCCCGAAGCTCTGGCAGCAGGTCGTCAGGCAGGCGGTCTTCGGCAAGGGCCTCCATGCCGGGGCCAATCCACGAATACGCTTCGGGGCGATAGCGCCAGAAGTGCTGGTGCGCGTCTATTCGCAGCGGGGGCAGCGCAGGGTCCGTCATCGCATCAACCCCGGAAGCGGTATTGCTCAAGCGATGCCGGTTTCATCGTGATGGAGAAACCGGGAGCCTGCGGCGGCAGATAGGCGGCATTGCGCACCACGCACGGATCGACAAAGTGCTCGTGCAGATGGTCGACGTACTCGACCACGCGGCCTTCACGCGTGCCCGATACGCAGATGTAGTCGATCATCGACAGATGCTGCACGTACTCGCACAGGCCCACGCCGCCCGCATGCGGGCATACCGGCAAGCCGTACTTGGCGGCCAGCAGCAGCACGGCCAGGATCTCGTTCACGCCACCCAGCCGGCACGCATCGATCTGCACAACGTCAATTGCGCCGCGCATGATGAACTGTTTGAAGAGAATGCGGTTCTGGCACATCTCGCCAGTCGCCACCTTGACGGGCGCAATCGCTTCGCGCACCTTGCGATGGCCTTCCACGTCGTCCGGGCTGGTCGGCTCTTCAATGAACCAGGGCTTGGCGAAACCAAGTTCGCGCACCCAGTCGATGGCCTCCTTGACTTCCCAGACCTGGTTGGCGTCGATCATCAATTCGCGGTCCGGCCCGAGCACTTCGCGGGCGATGGAAACGCGGCGAATGTCGTCCTTCAGATTACGCCCCACCTTGAGCTTGATATGGCGGAAACCGCTGTCGACGGCCTCGCGGCAGAGGCGGCGCAGCTTGTCGTCGTCGTAGCCGAGCCAGCCGGCGGAGGTGGTGTAGCACGGGTAGCCTTCCTGCTCCAGCGTGCGGATGCGCGCGGCCTTGCCGGGCGCCTGCTTGCGCAGCAGCTCCAGCGCTTCTTCGGGCGTGATGCCGTCGGTGATGTAGCGGAAGTCGATGCAGCGCACGAACTCTTCGGGCGTGAGATCGGCCACCAGCCGCCAGAGCGGCTTGCCCTCGGCCTTGGCCCACAGATCCCACGCCGCATTGACGACGGCGCCCGTCGCCAGATGAATGGCACCCTTGTCCGGGCCGATCCAGCGCAACTGGCTGTCGGACGTGACATGCCGCCAAAAGCGGCCCATGTCCTCACGAATCCAGTCGAGGTCCAGCCCTTCCACCAGATGACGCATCGCCGCGATGGCGGCGCAGCACACCTCGTTGCCGCGACCGATCGTGAAGGTCAGGCCATGGCCCTCCAGGCCCGGCTGGTCAGTCTCCAGGATCACGTAGGCCGCGGAGTAATCCGGGTCCGGGTTCATCGCGTCGGAGCCGTCGAGATGCTGCGAAGTCGGAAAGCGCACGTCCAGCACGCGCAGGGATCGGATGATGGTCATGGGTATCGGTTCGGGATTGCGAATTGCGAGACGTCAGCCTTGTGCGTCCACCGTCCGCTGGCGCTGCTCGCCCAGACCCTCGATGCCCAGCCGCATGGTCTGGCCGGCACGCAGATAGACCGGCGGTTTCTGCCCCAACCCCACGCCCGGCGGTGTGCCGGTGGAAATCACGTCGCCCGGCTGCAGGCTCATGAAGCGGCTCAGGTAGCTTACGAGATGCGCCACGCCAAACACCATGGTCGACGTCGATCCGTTCTGGTAGCGATGCCCATCCACCTCCAGCCACAGATGCAGCGCCTGCGGGTTGGGCACCTCGTCTGCGGTGACGAGCCACGGGCCGATGGGACCGAACGTGTCGCAACCCTTGCCCTTGTCCCATGTGCCGCCGCGCTCGAGCTGGTACTCGCGCTCCGACACATCGTTGATGACACAGTAGCCCGCCACATGCGCGAGCGCATCGGCCTCGCTGATGTACCGGCCGCCCTTGCCGATCACGACGCCAAGCTCGACCTCCCAATCGGTCTTGACCGAGCCGCGCGGGATTTGCACATCGTCGTCCGGGCCGCAGATGGCGCTGGTCCATTTGCCGAAGACGACCGGCTCGGCTGGCACCTCGGCACCGGTTTCGGCGGCGTGGTCGGAGTAGTTCAGGCCGATGCAGATGAACTTGCCGACGTTGCCCACGCAGGCGCCAAGGCGCAGACCCGCTTGCGGCGTGCCATCGACGATGGGCAGGCGGCTGATGTCGAGCGTGCGCAGGTGAGCGAGGCTCTCGGGCAGCAGCGCCGCGCCGCCAATGTCGTCAATCACGGCCGACAGGTCGCGCACTTGCCCTTGCGCATCGAGCAGGCCGGGCTTTTCCTGGCCCTTGAGGCCGTAGCGGAGGAGTTTCATCGTGTTGTCTTCGTGAACTGCAATCAATCAAACCGAATCAGTTGGACCAGCCGCCGTCGATCACGCAGCAGGTGCCAGTCGTGAAGCGGGACTCATCCGACGCGAGGTAGGTCGCCAGCGCGGCAATCTCGTCTGCCGTGCCGACGCGCCCCATGGGCTGGCGCGCAACGAACGCTGCGCGGATGGTGTCGATCGGCACGTTCTGTTCCTTTGCCTGCGCGGCAATGCGCTGCTCGAGCGACGGAGACTCCACTGTGCCCGGGCAGATGGCGTTGCAGCGGATGCCGCGCGCCACAAAATCGGCGGCAATGGCCTTGGTCATGCCGATGACGGCCGCCTTGGTGGTGCCATATACGAAGCGGTTCGGCACACCCTTCACGCTGGAACCGGCGGAGGCCATGTTGATGATCGAGGCGCCGCCGTTGTCGAGCATCTTCGGCAGCAGCGCACGTGTAAGCCGGTACATCGATGTCACGTTGAGCTGCCAAGAGAAGGCCCAGTCGTCTTCCGAGCATTCGAGGATGCTGCCGTGGTGCACGAAGCCCGCGCAGTTGAACAGCGCATCGAAGGCGGCTTCTTCGCGTGCCAGGAGGGCAACGGCAGTGGCGTCCGTCACGTCCAGGCGCAAGGTGCGGACGCCGGCGGTCTCTGCCAGCGTATTCAGCGCTTCTGCATTGATGTCGGTGGCGAGCACCTGGGCGCCCTCTCTTGCAAACATCATCGCGCTGGCCCGGCCAATACCCTGCCCGGCCGCCGTCACGAGGATGCGTTTTCCTTGGAGTCTCATTGCGTCTGCGTTCCGGCGCGGGCCACGTTGATGTTGGCCCGTTCCGGCAATGGAGTGAAATGCACTGCGCCGCTCAGGAAAGGATGCAGCCGGCATGGCGGTGAACGACACGCCGCCATGCCCGTTGTTGCGATGCCTGGTCAGTACAGGACGTTCTTGGCCTCAGGCGAATCCAGGTTCTGCTTGTTGACCATCATCACGCCGGTGTCGACCTGCTTCTGCACGGGCTTCTTCTCGATCACGCTGACCACCGTCTCGATGCCCTTGTGCCCCATCTGGTACGAGCTTTGGACAGCGATGGCACGGATCGTGCCGTCGCGCACGAAGCCCTGCAGATCCTGGTTGCCGTCAAAGCCGATGGCCGCCACCTTGCCGCTCTTGCCGGACTGCTGCAGTGCGCGGCCCATCCCGACGGCCGTCGGCTCGTTCGCACCGAAGATGCCCTTCAGGTCAGGATTGGCAGCCAGCACGTCCGTCGTCTGGTTCAGCGCCGTGGCCATCTGCGATTGCGAATAGAACGGCCCGACCACCTGCAGCTTCGAATGCGCTTCGATGTATTTCTTGAAGCCGCCCACGCGGCCAATTTCCGACCCCGCGCCCGGCACGTACGACATGATCGCGATCTTGCCGGTCTGGCCGACGGCATCGATCATGGCCTTCGCACACAACTCACCCGCTTTCGCGTTATCCGTCGACAGGAACGACTGGTAGTACTGCTTGCCCGAATCGGACACCATCGAGTCGATCAGCACCACCGGGATGTGCGCTTCCCAAGCTTTCTTCATTGCCGGTACCAGCGCATCCGGGTCCGACGGCGCGAGCACGATGCCCGCCACATGCCGGTTGACGGCGTTCTCGACCATGTTCACTTCATCGGCAATGGCCGATTCCGCTGCGGGGCCCTGGAAGGTCATCGTGTAACCCTTCGCGTTGCCCATGGCGGCCGTCGCGCCTTTCTGAACGTTCTGCCAGTAGTTGGAATTTGCCGATTTCACGATCACGGCAATTTCACCGCCCGCCGCCTGCGCATAGGCAGAGAACAATGCGCACGTTGCTGCAACCACCGCCAGCACGGAAAGCTTCTTCATGTCTCACTCCTTGGTTTTGGTTTGAACTTCTCGACTCACAACTTGCGGTTTCTGAGCTGATCGATCCAGACGGTGCCGAGGATGACCACGCCGATGATGATCTGCTGGATAAAACTCGATACGCCGTTCATGTTGAGCCCGTTGCGCAACACGCCGATCACGAACGCGCCGATGGCCGTGCCCGAGACCGTTCCCACACCGCCCATCAGCGACGTCCCGCCGATCACGGCACTGGCAATCGCATCAAGCTCGTACATCACGCCTTCGTTCGGCTGCGCAGTCACCAGGCGCGACATCAGCACGCACCCGGTCATGCCGGCCAGCAGGCCCGAGAGCACATACGTGAACAGCTTCACGCCCTGCACGTTCACGCCGGACAAGCGCGCCGCCTCGGCGTTCGAGCCGACGGCGTAGATGTGGCGGCCCAATGACGTGCGTGAGAGCAGCACCGACACGGCGACGAACAGCGCAAGCATGATCACCACCGGGTAAGGAATGCCCGGAAAGACCGTGTCCGGAAAGCCGTCTGCGCCGATGTGCGAGATGCGGAACAGCGCACCGTTGCCGAGTTCGCCAAAGGCGTCGCCCAGGCCCGAGACCGGACGGGCGCCCGTGATCTGCAGGGCCAGGCCGCGCGCGACCAGCATCATGCCCAGCGTGGCAATGAACGGAGGCAGACCCATCCGCGTGATGCAGATACCGTTGACCCATCCGCACACGGCGCCGACGGCCACGCCGGCCAGCATGGCAAGCGGCACCGGCACGCCCATCTTCACGAGCAAGGCGGCCACCACGCCCGAGAGCGCCAGCACCGAACCCACCGAGAGGTCGATGCCGCCGGTGATGATCACGCACGTGGCGGCCACACCCAGGTAGGCAATCGACGTGACCTGCAGTGCGACGGTCATGAAATTGCCGACCGAAAAGAAGGCCGCGCTGGTGGCAGAAAACGCAATCACGAGCGCCACGAGGCTGCCCAGCGCTGCAAACTTCTGGATCAAGTCGCGGTGGTGTTGCTTGCGCTGCGTCTTCACGGGCTGCGGCTGATCTGATGTCATTTCAAGCATGGGTTCGTCCTGATGCGTAATGCAGAATTTCTTCCTGGTTGGTCTTCCGTGTGTCCAGGACTGCGGTGATGCGGCCTTCATGAAAGACGGCAATTCGATCGGTCATGCCCAGCAGTTCCGGCAACTCCGAACTGATCAGCACGACACCGACACCGTCCGCGGCAAGTTGGTCCATCAGCCCATAGATCGCGTACTTGGCGCCCACGTCGATGCCGCGCGTCGGCTCATCGAAGAACAGGATGCGCGAACCGCGATACAGCCATTTGCCGATCACGATCTTCTGCTGATTGCCGCCGGAGAGATTGCGCACGGTCTGTCCGACCGACGGCGTGCGGATGTTCAGCTCGCGCACGTAGCGCTGCGCTACGGCCGTCTCTTCGGAAAAGCGCAGAAAGCCGTGCGAAGAAATCGCCCGCACATTGGCCAGGGTGATGTTGACGGCCACCGGCATCGAGAGCGCCAGACCGTCCTTCTTTCTGTCTTCCGACAGGTAGGCAATGCCCTGCCGGATCGCCTCGCGCGGGGAGCGGATGGTGACCGGCTGATCGCCCATATGGCCCAGCATGATCGACCCGGAATCGAGCCGTTCCGCACCAAAAATGGCCCGCGCCACCTCCGTGCGGCCTGCGCCCATCAAGCCGGCAAAACCGAGAATCTCGCCCTTGCGCAGCTCGAACGACACCGGCCCGAAGACGCCCGCGCGGCTCAGCGAATTGACACGCAGCAACACCTCGTCGGTCGGCACCGATTTGCGTGCGGGAAACACATCGTCGAGCGAACGGCCGACCATCCGCGCGACGATCTCGTTGATGCTGGTGGAAGCGAAGTCGCTGGTGGAGATATGGCGGCCGTCACGCAGCACCGTCACCCGATCAACGATCTCGGCCATCTCGTCGAGCCGATGCGAGATGTACAGGATCGCCACGCCGTCGGCGCGCAGCTCCTTGATGATGCGAAACAGCTGGACGGTTTCGGATTCCGTGAGCGAAGACGTGGGCTCGTCCATGATCAGCACACGCGCGTTGAGCGACAGCGCCTTGGCGATCTCCACCATCTGTTGCTGCGCGATCGACAGGGCACTGACCAGCGTGGTCGGCTCGACAGCCAGACCGATCCGCTGCAGATAGCTGCGTGCGTTCGTGTTGAGCTTGCGGTAATCGATGAACGGACCGCGCTTGGGCTCCCGCGCCAGGAAGATGTTTTCCGCCACCGACAGGTGCGGCACGAGGTTCAGTTCCTGATGGATGATCGCAATGCCCGCCGCCTGCGCCTCGGAGGTCGATGTGAAGCGCACGGCCTCGCTGCGGTAAGTGATGGCACCATCGTCCGCCGTGTATTGGCCGCTGATGATCTTCATCAAGGTGGACTTGCCGGCGCCGTTTTCGCCGCAGACGGCATGGACCTCGCCCACGCGCAGATCCAGATCCACGCCATCCAGCGCAACGACGCCGGGAAAGCGTTTGCCGATGCGCTGCAAACGTAGAATCTCTTGCGGCATCGACGCTCTGGAGCTGCTTACGTGCGCGGGCACGGCATCAGCACTGCTCATCGTGGTCTCCGTTGTGTTGCGAGGCTCTGATCTTCCGCTCGACATACTGGTAAGTCCAGTTTGGAACGTCTCAACCAGGCCAGGCATTTTTTGGTCAAGCCAATATCACTTATAACGTACCTGCCTGACCACTAGTGCAAACCCTGAACTGCTGCCGACACCAGTGTAGACAACGCCTCGCGGTGCGCATGCTAGACTCGGACCACCCTTGAACGCAGTCACGTCAGCGCCCAAAATCACACAGCAATGAAGCAGACTGAGCCAAAGCGGCTTTACCAATCTGTGGCCGCGCAGATCCTCGCGTTGATCCAGCAGGAAAAACTCGGGCCCGGCACACGCCTGCCGCCGGAGCGCGAACTGGCGCAGACGCTGGGCGTATCGCGGCCGTCACTGCGGGAGGCGCTGATCGCCCTGGAAATTGGCGGCCAGGTTGAGATCCGCATGGGTTCGGGCGTCTACGTACAAGACACCAGCGCGGTCAGCGAGAGCGCGGCCATTCCGTCGCTGGGCGAAAGCCCTTCCGAGTTGATGCAAGCCCGCGCGGTGCTTGAAGGCGACGTGATCACGCTGGCCACGGGCCGTCTCACAGCGGCCACGCTCGACAAGCTCCAGCGCACCATCGACCGCATGAAGAAACTTGCATCGAGCGGAAAGTCGCCCACCGATGCCGACCGCCAGTTCCACATGCTGATTGCCGAGACCGCCGGCAATTCGGTCCTGAGCCGCTTTGTGGCGGAGCTGTTCGACAGCCGCCATGACCCGCTCGCCATGGCGATCCGCGATCATGCCGAGGGCGAATCCAGCTGGCATGCGGCCGTGCATGAGCACGAAGAGATTCTCAAGGCGCTGCAGGCCGGCGACCCCATCGCGGCGCAAACCGCTATGCGGGCGCACTTGCGGGCCTCGGAAGAACGCTGGATCGCGGGCGCCATTCAGCAAGACGCCCCGCAGTAAGTCCCCTCCCCATGCGCGGCCCGCCTGTGGCTGCGCCACCCTGCCTGGGCGCACTACGCCACTCTGCCTGCCTGCCAAAGCGGTCTGACCAAATATCTAACCGCCGCGCCTTGACCCCTTGAAAACAAGGGATTTCCGGCATCAGGGTTTCCCCCCTCCAGGAATTTCACGCGAGATGTTAAATTGGCCTGACCAATAGGTGAGGCCTGTTTGGCATGACCAGTTGCCGGAGACGTGCACCGTTTCCCTCAACTTGGCGCAGTGCGCGCACGCAATCGGCCCTCACCTCATCCCACCCAAGGAGACCGGAAGGTGACCCATCGTTTGCCACTGCCACACGCCCATACACCACCGCGTCAACGGCTTCACCGCGCGGAGACTGGCGGTGCTATTTCGGCCGGAGCCGCATCATGCTGACCGTCGTCTGCGAAACACCCGGCACGCTGCTGGCCCTGGACAGGCCGGTTCCCAGCCCCGCCGAGGGCGAAGTGCTGCTGCGCGTCAAACGCGTGGGCGTGTGCGGTACCGACCTGCACATCTTCACAGGCAATCAGCCTTACCTGAGCTACCCGCGCGTGATGGGGCATGAGCTGTCGGGCATCGTCGACCAGGCGCCGGCCGGCAGTGCGCTGAGCAAGGGCGACGTGGTGTACGTGATGCCGTACCTGTCCTGCGGACACTGCGTCGCATGCCGCCAGGGCCGGACAAACTGCTGCGTCAATATCCAGGTGCTGGGTGTGCATCGCGACGGGGCATTCACCGAATACCTGAGCGTGCCGCAAGCCTTCGTGCACAAGGCGGACGGCGTCAGCCTGGATCAGGCCGCGATGGTGGAATTTCTCGCCATTGGCGCGCACGCCGTGCGTCGGGCGCAGGTGCACCCCGGGCAGCGCGTGCTGGTCGTCGGCGCCGGTCCGATCGGCATGGCTGCCATGATCTTTGCCAAGCTGCGGGGGGCGACGGTTACGGCGCTGGACTCCCGCGCGGATCGTCTTGCCTTTGCGATCGAGCAACTTGGTGTGGACGCCAGCGTGGCACTGGGCGATACCGATGAAGCGCAACTCGCCGCGCTCACCCGCAATGAGTTCTTTGACGTCGTGTTCGATGCGACGGGCAATCCGGAGGCCATGGAGCGTGGCCTGCGCTTTGTGGCGCATGCCGGCACGTATGTGCTGATCTCGGTGGTGGCAGCCAACATCGCGTTCTCCGATCCGGAATTCCACAAACGCGAAACCACATTGCTCGCCAGTCGCAATGCCACCACGGAAGATTTCGAGACCGTGCTCGACGCCATGCGCGCCGGCCAAATTCCGGCCGCGCTCAACACGCATCGCATGGCGCTGGCGGACGTGCCCGAGCACTTCAAGACACTGCTCGACCCTGCCGCTGGCGTAGTGAAAGCCATCGTGGAGTGCTGAGCGCATGACGGCGCCGATCCTCCAGTTCGGCACGAGCCGCTTTCTGCAGGCGCACGTCGACTTGTTCGTATCGGAAGCGCTCGATGCGGGACAAGCGCTGGGCGGCATCACGGTCGTGCAATCCACATCCAACCCGGCCAGTGCCGCGCGCGTGGCGGCGCTTGCCGGTGGCGCCGGTTATCCGGTGCGCATTCGCGGCTTGCGAGACGGCGCACCCGTTGACCAGACTGTCACCTGCCGCGCCGTGCAGCGCGCCCTGCAGGCCGACGCCGACTGGCATCACTTGCGCGAGCTCATGGCAACACAGGTGCAGGTGGTGGTGTCGAACACGGCGGACCGGGGCTATCAGCTCGACCCGCGCGACGACGCGAGCTTGCTGCAAGAGCCCTCGCGCGTGCCGCGCAGCTTCCCGGCCAAGCTGGTCGTGCTGCTACACGGCCGCTGGTTGCGCCAGCCGCTGGCCCCACTCTCGCTGTTTCCGTGCGAACTGATCGAGCGCAATGGCGACACGCTGTGCGCAACGGTCTGCGCGCTGGCGCAGCAATGGATGCTGCCTGCGACGTTCGTCGACTGGCTGCGCACACATTGCGTGTGGGCCAACTCGCTCGTAGACCGCATCGTCTCCGAGGCATTGCACCCCGTGGGCGCCGTGGCTGAACCGTACGCGCTGTGGGCCGTCGAGCGTCGCCGGGGACTGGTGCTGCCCTGCACGCACCCGGCCATCGTACTGACGGGCGAACTCGATCATCACGAGCGCCTCAAGCTCTTTCTGCTCAACGCGGGCCACACCTTCCTGGCGGAGCGGTGGCGCGAAGATGCGCACCCCGCTGACCTGACTGTCGCGCAGGCCATGGAAGACCCACACCTGCGGCCGGAGCTGGAAGCCCTGTGGCGCGACGAGATCGTTCCCGTATTCGCGGCGCTGGACAAGCGCGACGCAGCGGAGGCCTATCTCGTCTTGCTGCGCGAGCGCTTGCTGAACCCCTACCTCGCCCATCGCCTGGCCGACATCGCGCAGAACCACGCGCAGAAGAAGCAGCGGCGCCTGGCGCCTATCGTGGCGTTGACGCGGCAGTTGGGCTTGCAACTCGCCCAGCCGCGCCTGAACGCCGCGCTGGCCAATCCGAATTGAACATGCAAGGCATCATGTCCGACGCTCCCCTCATCCTGCTTGCCCCTGACGACGACGTGGCCGTCGCCCGTGTAGCGCTCGCGCCCGGCGCAGCGCTCAACGCTGCATTGACCATCCGCGATCCCATTCCCGCCGGTCACAAGGTTGCATTGCGCGACATCGCCGTGGGCCAGCCGGTGCACAAATATGGGCAAGTCATCGGCGTAGCCACGGCGCCAATCCGTGCGGGTGAGCACGTGCACGTCCACAACATCGGCATGGCGCACGCGTCTGCCCAGCATGCTGTTGCCCACGCGTACCGCGCCACCGTCCCCGTCGACACACCCGCCACATTCGAGGGCTACGTGCGGGCGGATGGCCGCGTCGGCACGCGCAATTTCATTGGCGTCATCTCCAGCGTGAACTGCTCGGCCACCGTGTGCCGGCATATCGTGCAGGCGGCCCAGACGGAGGCGGCTGCCTTTCGCAACGTGGATGGCGTGGTCGCCATCACGCACGGCAGCGGCTGCGGCATGGCCGGCAACGGCGAAGGCCTGGCGCTGCTGCAGCGCACGCTACGCGGCTACGCCGATCACCCGAACTTTGCCGGCGTGCTGATCGTTGGTCTCGGTTGCGAAGTCAACCAGATTGCGCCGCTCGTGCAGATGCTCGGGGCGCGCGCACCGGGGCTGTTCTCATCGCTGACGATCCAAGAGGAAGGTGGCACGCGCGAGGCGATTGCCGCCGGCTTGTCCATGCTGCGCGACATGCTGCCGATCGCGAACGAGGCACAACGCAGCACTGTGCCGGCGAGCCATCTCACGGTGGGCCTGCAATGCGGCGGATCGGACGGCTACTCCGGCATCAGCGCCAACCCTGCGCTGGGCGCCGCGGTGGATCTGCTGGTGCGGCACGGCGGCACCGCGGTGCTGTCCGAAACGCCCGAGATCTATGGTGCAGAACATCTACTGACCGCGCGCGCCGCAACCCCTGCCGTGGCGGACGCGTTGATGGCCCGGCTGGCCTGGTGGGAGCATTACACGCGTACGCTCGGCGCGGACATGAACAACAACCCTTCGCCCGGCAACAAGGCCGGCGGCGTCACGACCATCCTGGAAAAATCCCTCGGCGCGGTCGCCAAGGGCGGCAGCAGCGGGCTGATGGCCGTGTATGAATATGCCGAGCCGGTCCAGACACATGGCCTTGTGTTCATGGACACGCCCGGCTACGACCCCGTGTCTGCCACGGGCCAGGTCGCAGGCGGCGCCAACCTGATCTGCTTCACAACGGGCCGCGGGTCCACCTATGGCTGCAAGCCGGTGCCCTCCTTGAAGCTTGCGACCAACAGCACGCTCTATCGGCACATGGAACTCGACATGGACTATGACTGCGGCGGTATCGTCGATGGCCACCTCAGCATCGCGCAAGCCGGCGAGGCGCTGTTCCAGCTGATGCTGGCCACGGCCTCCGGCACGCGCACCAAGAGCGAACTCAATGGTCTGGGCGACAACGAGTTCGTCCCGTGGCAGCTTGGCGCGGTGATGTAAGGCGTGTACTCGGCACGCCTCAGGGCAACGTGGCACGCAACATCAAGAGCAATCCTGCCCCGACGGCAGCAGCGCCAATCCAGCGGGCAACGCGCTGCCCCGCAGGCGCCAAGCGCTCGAGCGTAATCGCCGCTGATACAGCCGCCATTGCACGCACGTCCATCACGCCGGTCACCAGCAGGATGGCCGTCAGGCCGGCGCACGAAGCCGCACAGCGCACGCCAAGGTCCAAGCCAAATCGCCATGCACGCCCAGGCGTCTGCGCTAGGCGGCACCATGCAAGCTTGCGCAACTTCCATGCACTGAACTGCAGTGCGCCCGCCGCAAGAACCACCGCGCCTCTGGCAAGCGGCGCCACGCGTGCCACTACAGGCCATGTCATTTCGAACTGTGCCAACGCCGCGCCCAGCGCAAAGACCATCACGCCGATCAGCGTCCATACCGCGAAGTATCCCGCGCCTGCCAACGCCGTCTGCGTATCAACGTTCGGTTTGCCTGCCAGGTGCAGCGCACCGCGATACTGCCGCAGCGTCGGCAGCAATGACGGCAGCATCATCGCGGCCATCATCACCGTCCACATGCCAATGAAGGACGCAGCAAAGCCCCACCATGTCTGACCGCACATCGGCATCCAGGCCATCGGCATCTCGCTCATGGCCGGCATGGCGTTGCACCATGCCACCGTCGCTGTCGTGCTGGTGATGAACAGCAATGCCGAGACGGCCAGAAAGCCGCGCTCGGACACAGCATGCTCGCGCGGCAGCTCAACGCTGCTGAGCGTATTCGTCATGGCGACGCCACCAGACACCGGTTTCGTTGCGGCCCAGCGGCGCGCGGTCCAGCCACTGGTATGCGCCCCACAAGCCGTCGAGCCCGCGCGCGTAGGTCGAATACGTGTGATACACGACGCCATCTTCCAGCACGAACGCGCTCATGCCGGGCCGGTCGCGCACGTAGGTGGGCGCATCGGTGCCGCACATGCTGGCGAACTGCTGCACGGGTTCGGGCAACTCGGATGCATCCATCACGTGGCTGCCGCGCACGTAGTTGTAGTCGGCGCTGCCGGCGCGCTGCTGGTCTTCCGTGATCGAGACGTTGAAGTCGTAGTTGAAATCGCTGCCCACCGACGACGCCCACGAGAAGCTCCAGCCCATCCGCTCCCGGTACTCCAGCAACTTGGCCAACGGCCCACGCGACACCGCCATCAACGTGACGTCGTGGTTCGCCAGATGCGTGACGAAGCCATCGAAGCCGTCGGCAATCATCGAGCACGAGGGGCAGCCCGCCTTGTAGTCGGGCCCAAACATGAAGTGGTAGACCAGCAGTTGCGAACGTCCGCCAAACAGATCGCCCAGCGTCGCGCTGCCGTTCTCGGTTTCGAAGCGATAGCTTTTGTCGATGCGAACCCACGGCAGTGCCTGCCGGCGGCGCGCGAGTTCATCGCTTCGGCGCGTGAGTTCCTTCTCGGCCTTGAGCAGTTCAATGCGCTCTGCCAGCCAGGTTGCGCGGGTTGCTGTCGGGTGTGTTGCACTCATGCTTGCCTCCGTTTTTGGGTGAGTGGTCGTGTGCTAGATTAGGCGCCGACCTCAAACGGCGGGAGTGACAAGTGTGGCGGGATTCGAATGGATTCATTGATCACGGCTGCAGCCCGCGCACTCGCCGCCGGTAACCCATTCGGAGCGCTGAACCGTGTCGCCTTGCGTGACGACGCGCCAGCACTCGCACTGCGCGGCATCGCCATGGCCCAGCTCGGTGACCTGGCACGCGCCAAGCTCCTGCTGCGCCGCGCCGCCCGCGCATTCGGCGCACGCGAGGCCGTGGCACGCGCACGCTGCATCGTCGCGGAAGCCGAAGTCGCTCTCGCCTCGCGCGATCTGGGCTGGCCCGCCAAAACCCTCGACACGGCATGCGCCACGCTCGAGGCGCACGGCGATCACGTCAACGCCGCACACGCGCGGTATCTCAGCATCCGCCGCCTGTTGCTGATGGGCCGCCTGGACGACGCCGAAGCCGCGCTCGCCGCGCTAAGCCCGGCGCGTCTTCCTGCGGTCTTGCGGGCGGCACATGCGCTCGTCGTCGCCGGCATTGCCATCCGACGTTTGCAGACCGGGGCCGCACGCGCAGCCTTGAACGACGCCGATATCGCGGCGCGCCAGGCCGGCATCCCGACGCTCACGGCCGAAGTGGAACGTGCCGCCCAGGCCTTGAGCGCACCGGCTGCGCGGCTCATCTCGCGAGGCGAAGAACGCGTGCTGCGCCTTGATGATGTCGAAGCCCTGTTTGCGTCGGACGCGCTCGTGGTGGACGCATGCCGGCTCGCCATTCGGCAGACCGATGCCGTCGTCCCACTTGCGACGCGGCCCGTGCTCTTCACGCTGGCGCGGGCATTGGCCGAAGCGTGGCCTGAAGACGTGCCCCGAGACGCCCTCATCGCGCACGCATTCCGCACCCGGCATCCCGACGACTCGCACCGTGTGCGCCTCCGCGTGGAGATCGGTCGTTTGCGCACGGCCCTTGGTACGTTGGGCACGGTCAAGGCGACCAAGCGAGGATTTGCACTGCAACCCCACGCTGCGCCAAGCGTCGTCGTGCTCGCGCAGCCCGTCGACGAGCAATACGCCGCCGTGCTGGCGTGCCTGGCCGATGGGGAATCGTGGTCCAGCTCCGCGTTGGCATTGGCGCTCGGCGCCAGCCAGCGCACCGTACAGCGCGCGCTCGACGCGTTGGCGGCCGCCGGCAAGGTGCAGTCCTTCGGACGCGGGCGCGCGCGCCGGTGGGTGACGCCGCCGTTACCCGGATTCGCGACCACCTTGTTACTCCCTGCCCCGCTGCCAAGTGACTAGGATGAAGACTGCGTAACCGAATCCAGCGAGCCCCACATGAAACGATCCACCGCCGAAGTCTTGCGCGAATATGGCCCCTTTCCTGGCGTCGAGAACGTCGGCGGCGTGACCTACGATGGTCGACACGTCTGGTTTGCTGCCGGCGGGCAGTTGAAGGCGCTCGACCCCGACAGCGGCGAGGCACTGCGCTCGATTGACGTACCCGCCCATGCCGGTACCGCGTTCGACGGACGGCACCTGTTCCAGATCGCCGAAGACCGCATCCAGAAGATTGATCCGCAAACGGGCACCGTGCTCGCCACGATTCCCGCACCCGGCGCAGGCGGGGACTCAGGTCTAGCCTGGGCCGAGGGCACGCTTTGGGTTGGTCACTACCGGGAGCGCAAGATCCGTCAGATCGATCCGGACACCGGCAAGGTCTTACGCACCATCGAATCGAACCGCTTCGTGACGGGCGTCACGTGGGTCGACGGAGAACTCTGGCACGGCACTTGGGAAGGCGATACGAGCGAGCTGCGGCACATCGATCCGCAAACAGGTGAAGTGCTGGAACAGCTTGACATGCCGGCCGGCATGAACGTGTCGGGGCTGGAGTCGGATGGCGCCGATCAGTTCTTTTGCGGCGGAGGCGGCACCGGAAAGATCCGCGCGGTACGGCGCCCCCGCAAGCAGGCGGCATAGGCGCACTGCAGGGCTCTCGGTGGCGCTTGCGCGTACCCGCGAAAAAAAACCCCGCGATGCGGGGTTTTTCTTGGCAGATGAACGACCGATCAGATCGCTTCGATCTTCGTGGCAGCCGGGCCCTTCTGGCCAACGCCTGCAACGTAGCGAACCTTCTGGCCCTCTTGGAGGGACTTGAACCCGCTGCCCTGAACTTCAGAGAAGTGAGCGAAGAGATCGTTGCCGCCTGCGTCCGGGGTGATGAAGCCGAAGCCCTTGGAGTCGTTGAACCACTTTACTGTGCCGGTTTCCATGTTGGATATCCTAAAAAGTTCTGAATGAGCCTGTGCTCACCAGGCACGACATCAAGGAAGAAACATGGAGCAAAGGAAGTACGGCGTGGCGTGACGACCCAGAACATCGGAGTAACTGCTTGAAGATCCTGCGGGGATTGGTTCTACAGGTGTTCCGCGGATGTGTCAACAAGTATTGCTCAGTGCGCCGCTTTCGGCCCTCTTTGCGCAGACACGCAACCGGAAAAAAAAGCCCGCGTCATGCGGGCTTCTTTCCATTTGGGGAGCAAAGCTCACTCCCACTCAATCGTCGCGGGCGGCTTGCCCGACACGTCATACACGACGCGGCTCAAACCACGCACCTCGTTGATGATGCGGTTCGACACGCGGCCCAGCAGCGTGTACGGCAGATGCGCCCAATGTGCGGTCATGAAATCGGTGGTCTGCACTGCGCGCAGCGCCGTCACGTAGTCGTACGTGCGGCCATCGCCCATCACGCCGACGGACTTGATCGGCAGGAACACCGCAAACGCCTGACTGGTCAGGTCGTACCAGCTCTTGCCCACATCGCCTTCGCCGCACAGGCCAGCGGCAGCGTCCTGCGCCGTGGCCCTGGTACCGCGCAGCTCTTCGATGAAGATGGCGTCGGCACGGCGCAGCAGGTCTGCATATTCACGCTTGACCTCGCCCAGAATGCGCACACCCAGACCCGGCCCCGGGAACGGATGGCGATACACCATCTCGTGCGGCAGGCCCAGCGCCACACCCAGCTCGCGCACTTCATCCTTGAACAGGTCGCGCAGTGGCTCGAGCAACTTCAGGCCCAGCGTTTCCGGCAGACCGCCCACGTTGTGGTGGCTCTTGATCGTCGTTGCCTTCTTGGTCTTGGTGCCGCCCGATTCCACCACGTCCGGGTAGATCGTGCCCTGCGCCAGCCACTTGGCGTTGCTGAGCTTCTTGGCTTCGGCCTGGAACACTTCAACGAACTCGCGGCCGATGATCTTGCGCTTGGCTTCCGGGTCCGTCACACCAGCCAGGTGGCCAAGGAACTGCTCGGACGCGTCCACGTGCACGACCTTGGCGTGCAGGCGGCCCGCAAACATGTCCATGACCATCTTGCCTTCGTCCAGGCGCAGCAGGCCGTGGTCGACGAACACGCAGGTCAGCTGGTCACCAATCGCCCGGTGAATGAGCGCCGCCGCCACCGACGAATCGACGCCGCCGGACAGGCCGAGGATCACCTCTTCATCGCCGACCTGCTCGCGGATGCGCTTGACAGCTTCCTCGATGTGGTCGCGCATGATCCAGTCCGGCTTGGCACCGGCGATCTCCAGCACGAAGCGCTCGAGCATCGCGCGGCCCTGCACGGTGTGCGTGACTTCCGGGTGGAACTGCACGGCGTAGTAGCCGCGCGCCTCGTCGGCCATGCCGGCAATCGGGCAGCTCGGCGTGGAGGCCAGCAGCTTGAAGCCGGGCGGCAGCTCGGCAACTTTGTCGCCGTGGCTCATCCACACCTTGAGCATGCCGTGGCCTTCCGGCGTGGCGAAGTCCTGGATGTCCTTGAGCAGGCGGGTGTGGCCATGGGCGCGCACTTCGGCGTAACCGAATTCGCGGTGGTCGCTCCACTCCACCTTGCCGCCGAGCTGCACGGCCATGGTCTGCATGCCGTAGCAGATGCCGAGCACGGGCACGCCCAAATCCCACACGGCCTGCGGGGCGCGCAGTTGATGATCTTCGTACGTGCTGGCGTGGCTGCCGGACAGGATGATCGCCTTGGGCGCGAAGTCGCGCACGAAGGCGTCGGACACGTCGTTCGGATGGATTTCGCAATAGACGTGTGCTTCACGCACCCGTCGCGCAATCAGTTGCGTGACCTGCGAGCCGAAATCAAGGATGAGGACTTTGTCGTGCATGTTGTGGAGGAATGGAATCGGCAATCGTGTCGACTTCAGTGCCGGGGCCGTAGCCCGGAGGCGGCATGTAGCCAGGTTCTTTGCGCTGCGCCTTTTCTGCGCGTTCGCGTTCGCGCGCAGCCGCGGCGTCTTCGCGGGCCTTCTGTGCGCGCACGCGCTCGTTGGTGCGCACGCGGCGCGAGGCGGGAATCTGCACGGCGGAAAACGCCGCCAGCACCGCGGCAAACGTGGGCAGCCAGATGCGGCCGGCGCCGTCCACCGGCAGGTGGAAGAACAGCAGCCAGGCAATCACCAGCACGGCAACAGCCAGGTTCACATGACCGACCACCTGCGCGACGGCGGTGGTCAATTGCCCGTTGACGGTGGCGTGCCACAGCAGCCAGGCCACGCCAATCAGCGTGACGCCGAGCAGTTGGCCGTACATCGCCGGCTCCGGCTGCGGCAATTGCAGCGCGCCGAAGATGGACGTCAGGGGTGAAGCCAGCAGGACGAGACCGACGCACAGTGCGACAGCCGCATCCAGAAACAGAACGAGTCGCAAAAGCGCTTTCATCATCGTCTCCAGTTGCGGGCGGCCGCCCGTGCTTCGGCCACCGGTTGATTCAGCCGGGGCACCCGCGCGCCCCGGCGGCAGTACTGCTTGCCTTCTATCTTGTTTGCGAAGATCGACAAGCGATCAGTCGCGGTGATAGTTCGGCGCTTCCTTCGTGATCTGCACGTCGTGCACGTGCGATTCGTTCATACCTGCGGCGGTGATCTCGACAAACTGGGCCTTCTCGTGCCATTCGGCAATCGAGGCGCACCCGCAGTAGCCCATCGACGAGCGAACGCCGCCCGTGAGTTGATGCACGATCGGCAACGCGGAGCCCTTGTAAGGCACGCGGCCCTCGATACCTTCGGGCACCAGCTTGTCGACGTTGGCGGTGTTGTCTTCCTGGAAGTAACGGTCGGCAGCGCCGTCCTTCATCGCGCCCACCGAGCCCATGCCGCGGTAGCTCTTGTACGAGCGCCCCTGGAACAGGAACACCTCACCCGGCGATTCGTCCGTGCCGGCAAACATGCCGCCCATCATCACGGTGTGTGCGCCCGCAGCCAGTGCCTTGGCCACATCGCCCGAGTAGCGGATACCGCCGTCAGCGATGAGCGGCACGCCGGTGCCCTTCAGCGCCTCGGCCACATTCGACACGGCAAAGATCTGCGGCACGCCCACGCCGGCGACGATCCGCGTCGTGCAGATCGAACCCGGGCCAATGCCGACCTTGACGCCATCCGCGCCGTGGTCGACCAGCGCCCGGGCGGCGTCGCCCGTGGCGATGTTGCCGCCAATCACCTGCACCTGCGGGTAGTTGTCCTTGATCCAGCGCACGCGGTTCAGCACGCCCTGGCTGTGGCCATGCGCGGTATCGACGACGATGACGTCCACGCCGGCCTTGACCAGCAAATCGATACGCAGATCGTTATCCGGGCCCACGCCCACCGCCGCACCCACGCGCAGCGAACCGCGTTCGTCCTTCGACGCCAGCGGATATTCGGTGGCCTTCTGGATGTCCTTGACGGTGATCAGGCCGCGCAGCTCGAAAGCCTCGCCCACCACCAGCACACGCTCGAGGCGGTGCTTGTTCATCAGACGCTTGGCCTCTTCCAGCGAAGCGCCTTCCTTGACGGTGACGAGCTTCTCGCTCGGCGTCATCTTGGCGCGCACCGGGGCGTCCAGTTCTTCTTCGAAACGCAGATCGCGGTTGGTGATGATGCCCACCACCTTCTTGCCTTCCAGCACCGGGAAACCCGAGATGCCGTGCTGGGCCGACAGCGCCATCACGTCGCGGATCTTCATGTCCGGACCGATGGTGATCGGGTCGCGCAGCACGCCCGATTCAAAGCGCTTGACCTTGGCGACTTCGCGCGCTTGTTCTTCCGGCTTCAGGTTCTTGTGGACGATACCGATGCCACCTTGCTGCGCCATGGCGATGGCGAGCCGCGCTTCCGTAACCGTATCCATGGCGGCGGAGACGAGCGGAATGGCGAGTTCGATCGAACGGGTGAGCTTGGTGCGAAGGGACGTATCGCGGGGCAGGACGGCCGAGTAGGCCGGGACGAGCAGCACATCATCGAACGTGAGTGCTTTCTGGACAAGACGCATAGCAATTTCCTCTAGGCGCAAAATCGGATTATACGGGAATTCGCCCCACGGTTGTAGAGACCCGTGCTATGCTCGATAAATTTTTCTTCGCGCACGCATCTCCAGCGCCCTGCGCCGCCAGCGGCCGCGCAGAATCAGCCTCGCGAGTGTTCGAATGGGAATCGGCGTATTGTGCGCCCTGCTGGCCGGGGCGATGTGGGGCATGGTCTTTATTGCGCCCCGCGCGCTGCCCGCCTTTTCACCGTGGGAACTGACCCTCGGCCGCTACCTCGCCTACGGCGTCATCGCCGCCATTGCCGCCGGCCCGATCCTTCCTCGCATTGCCCGCAAGATGACCCGCGCCGATTGCCTGGCGCTCGCCCGCCAATCCGGCAGCGGCAATCTTGTCTATTACGTACTTCTGGCTTTTGCCGTGCAACTGGCTGGAGTCGCGCCCACCTCGCTGATCATCGGCATCCTGCCCATCACCGTGACGGTGCTGGGGCGGCGCGACCACGGCGCCGTGCCGCTTTCCCTGCTGATCTGGCCGCTGCTCGTGGTGGCTGCCGGCATCGTCTGCATCAACGTCGACCTGTTTGGCCATCAGGCCACTGCCGCGGCGGCCAATGTCTGGCCGATCTGGCAGCGCATTGCCGGCATCGCCTGCGCGGCCGGCGCGCTCTGCAGCTGGACGTGGTACGCCGTGGACAACGCCCGCTATCTGCAGCGCAACCCGCATTTCTCCAGCAACGAATGGTCAGCCCTGTACGGCATTTCGAGCGGCATGCTGTCGGCCGCGCTCGCGACAGCCGCGCTGCTCACGGTCGGCACAGGCTGGATGCATACCGGCGGACGTATCTGGGGCACGTTCTGGGCGGTCAACGCTGCCGTGGCGCTCGGCGCGTCGCTGATCGGCAACAACCTGTGGAACATCGCCTCGCGGCGCTTGCCCCTCACGCTGTCGGGCCAGATGATCGTATTCGAGACGCTGTTTGCGCTGGCATATGGCTTTGTGTACGACGGCCGCTGGCCCCGCCCGCTCGAGATCGCCGCCATCGCCTTGCTGATCCTGGGCGTCGGCTGGTCGGTGCGCTTGCACGCCAACGACAAGTCTGCATAAACTGGGCGCCTTGCCGGGGGGCGAGTCGACAGGCCGAGCCAGGCCGTCGGCGTAGATTGGCGAGTGGCGCTCACGCCACCGGGCTCCCGTGCGCGTCGAGGGGCCGTCGTCGGGTCGGCCAGCGCGCCGTCGGCAGTCCACGAACGAGAACTTCATGAAACGACTGCACGTCCTGTTGCCTGCCACCTCCGCCCTGATCGCCCTTGCCTGCCCGATTGCCGAGGCGCAATGGGCCTGGCAATGGCGCGACGACAAGGGCCATATGGTCTACAGCGACGCCGCACCGCCGCCGTCGGTACCGCCCAGCCGCATCATCCGCAACCCGAACAGCCGTACGGCCACGGCCTACGAAGCGCTTTCCGCGCCGGCTTCGGGCGTCAAGGCAGCGGACCCAGGCGCGACTGCCAAACCCGGCCAGCCAGCCTCTGGCGTCGCGGCCTCCAACCCCGACGAAGAGCTGCGCAAGCGCCTGGCCGACCGCGCCAAGAAGGAACAGGACGAAGCCAGGCAGGCAGAGGCGGCGCAGCGCAAACAAGCCGAATGCGCACGTCTGCGCAACGAAACCACGTATATGCAGGATGGCCGCCGCGTCGGTTCGGTGCAACCGGACGGTTCGATCGCGTATTTAGATGACAATCAGCGTGCCGCCGCCGTGCAGCGCAATCAGGCAGCCCTGAGCGCCAACTGCAGCTGACGGATCGTTATTCGAGGACGTCGTCTTTTGGCGGCGCCTCGTTGCGCAGCCACTTCAGGCCTTCGCGCGTGCCGGTGGCCCGCACTTTCTGCACACGCCGCCGGCGAGCCGTTTTTGGATCGGCGATCAACGGGCCCAGGATTTCCACCCGATCACGCGCATGCAATGCGGCATCCGGCGTCTTGCGCTTGCCGTAAACGCCCAGCCTGCAGGTATCGATGGTCAGGTCCAAGCCGTGGAGCAAGCCCGACGCGCGCACTGCGTCGGCCACCGTCGCCTGCGCCGGCACTTGCACGTTGACGAGCCGCGGCGGCGTGACCGTCGCCAAGCAGACCATCACGTCGATCACGGTGTTGGAATCAGGACTCGCCATACACGGCCTCGGCGCGCTTGACGAATGAGTCGACGAAGGTGTTTGCAATCATGCTGAACACCGGGCCAATGAGTTTTTCCAGAATCACGCTGGAAAATTCGTAATGCAGATGGAAGTTGATCTTGCAGGCATCCGCGCGCAGCGGCGTGAAGATCCAGAAACCGGTGAACGACTTGAAAGGCCCGTCAGCGAACGTCATATCAATGCGGGTGGGGCGCGTTTGCACGTTGCGCGTGCGAAAGAACTGATGGATGCCCTTGAAGGCAATATCGACACGCGCGTCGAGTGACGTTTCCGTCTGCTCGTAGATTTCCACGCCGCCGCACCACGGCAGAAAGTTCGGATAGTCCTTGACGTCGGTGACCAGGTCGAACATCTGTTCGGCCGAATAGCCAATCAACACGGTTTTTTCAACGTCTGCCATGCGTCATCCGAAAGCTTTGCGCGCCGCGCCCCGGTTGGGATTGCGGCGGATTTGTTAAACTCGCCATTTTATCGCAGCGCATGGAGGGTTCATCACCCCGATGCGCGCACCGCATATTCCAACGTATGACCATTGCCGACAACAAGAAGGCCTTTTTCGATTACTTCATCGAAGAGCGCTACGAGGCAGGCATGGCTCTCGAGGGCTGGGAGGTGAAAGCCATCCGAGCCAACCGTGCGCAGATCAAGGAAGGTTACGTCGTCATCCGTAACGCCGAACTGTTCCTGATCGGGGCCCATATCAGCCCGCTGCAATCGGCCTCCACGCATGTCCATCCGGACCCCGTGCGCACCCGCAAACTGCTGCTGCACGCCGAAGAGATCAAGAAGCTCATCGGCAAGGTGGAGCAGCGCGGCTACACGCTCGTGCCGCTCAACCTGCACTACACGCGCGGCCGCGTGAAATGCGAAATCGGCCTCGCCAAGGGCAAGAAGCTCTTCGACAAGCGCGAAACGGAGAAAGACCGCGACTGGCAGCGCGAAAAAGCGCGCCTCATGCGCGAGAAGGCCTGAGCCGTCTCGCTTCCCGACTTTTACGCGCCCGGCCGCTGCTGCTTCACAATCGTCAACGCTGACGCAATCATCGTGCTCAGGTCGCCCATGTTGCCCGGCACGATGAGCGTGTTGCCCTGCTTCGCCAGGTTGCCGAACGCGCTCACATACTCTTCCGCCACTTTCAGGTTGACCGCATCGATGCCCCCTTCGGTGCGAATGGCGTGACCGATCTTCTGGATCGCCTGGGCGTTGGCTTCAGCCACCGCCAGGATCGCCGCCGCTTCACCCTGTGCCCTGTTGATGGCGGCCTGCTTTTCCCCTTCTGATTTCTGGATGGCGGCCTCCCGCGCACCGGATGCCAGGTTGATCTGCTCCTGGCGCTTGCCTTCAGATGCGGCGATCAGCGCACGCTTCTCACGCTCGGCCGTAATCTGCGCCTGCATGGCGTGGAGGATTTCCTTCGGCGGTGTCAGATCCTTGATCTCGTAGCGCAGCACCTTCACCCCCCAGTTCGATGCCGCCTCATCCAGCGCGTTGACCACGCTGTGGTTGATGAAGTCGCGCTCTTCAAACGTCTTGTCCAGCTCCAGCTTGCCGACGACCGAGCGCAGCGTCGTCTGCGCGAGCTGGGTGATGGCGATCACGAAGTTACTGGATCCATACGAAGCCCGCATCGGGTCGGTCACCTGGAAGTAGAGGATGCCGTCCACCTGCAGCTGCGTGTTGTCCTTGGTGATACAGATCTGGCTCGGCACGTCGAGCGGAATTTCCTTGAGCACGTGCTTGTAGGCAACGCGATCGACAAAAGGCAGCACGATATTCAGCCCCGGCGAGAGCGTCGCGTGATACTTGCCCAGCCGCTCCAGAATCCAGGCGTGCTGTTGCGGCACGATCTTGATGCCTTGTGCGATAAGCACGATGGCAGCAAACAGGACGATGAGGGCGAGAGTCCCCAGCTCGAACATAAAACCTCCGTGGTTGAGCTTGTTGGTTGTTTTGGCTACGAGTTGCGTGCTATTTCGGCGTGACGACGAGCACGTTGCCGCGCACTTCAACGATCCGGAATTCACCGACGGTAGCCGGCGCATTTGGCGCCAATTCGACGTCCCATGCCGCGCCGCGATATTGCACGCGTGCACGCCGCTCGGGTGACCAGGCATCGACACGCAACGTCTCGCCGATATCCAGATTGACGTTGCGGTTGCGGGCGGCATTTTCGCGCGTGACGCGCCCGTAGCGCGTACGCCGCAGCCCGACGATGCCGAATACCGCCACGATGGCGGCAACGATCGCCTGCGCAGGGAATGCGAGGCCGATCAGCGCGGCAAGGCCGCCGGCGACCAATCCGATTGCCACCATCAGCAGATAGAAGGTCCCCGTCATCAGCTCGCCGATGACGAGCAGCACGGCCAGCGAAAACCAGACGGTCTGAGCCGACATACTCCGTCCCCCTGAATCCCATGAAAAAACCCCCGCGACGCTGTTCGTCTACGGGGGCATGTCGCTCCGCCCCCGTCAGCGTCGGACGCCAGCGGGCACTTTGCGTTCTTGTTGGCGCGCACCCGTCATGATACGCGCCTCGTCTTACGACATTCGATGTAACGCTCTAGTTCAAGCTCACGCCGAACCGAGCTTCTGCCATGTGTCGACCACTGAATCCGGGTTCAGCGAGATCGACGAGATGCCTTCCTTCGCCAGCCACTCGGCAAAATCCGGATGATCGGACGGGCCCTGACCGCAGATGCCGACGTATTTGTTCATCGACAGCGCCGTGGAGATGGCGCGCTGCAGCATGAACTTGACCGCCGGATCGCGCTCGTCGAAGTCCTTGGCCAGCAGCTCCATGCCGGAGTCGCGGTCCAGGCCGAGCGTGAGCTGCGTCAGGTCGTTCGAACCGATCGAGAAACCGTCGAAGTACTGCAGGAACTGTTCAGCCAGGATCGCGTTGGACGGCACCTCGCACATCATGATCAGGCGCAGGCCGTTCTCGCCGCGCTTCAGGCCGTACTTGGCCAGCAGCTCGACAACCTTCTCAGCCTGGCCGAGCGTACGCACGAACGGCACCATCACTTCGACGTTGGTCAGTCCCATCTCGTCGCGCACGCGCTTCATGGCACGGCACTCCATCTCGAAGGCTTCTGCAAAGTCTTCGGCGATGTAGCGCGAGGCGCCGCGGAAGCCCAGCATCGGGTTTTCTTCGTCCGGCTCGTAGCGCGAACCGCCAATCAGCTTCTTGTACTCGTTGGACTTGAAGTCAGACAGGCGCACGATCACGGGCTTCGGATAGAAGGCCGCTGCGATGGTGGCAATGCCCTCGGCCAGCTTGTCGACGTAGAACGCACGCGGGCTGGCATGGCCACGGGCCACGCTTTCCACGGCCTTCTTCAGGTCGCTGTCGACTTGCGGATAGTCGAGGATGGCCTTCGGGTGAACGCCGATGTTGTTGTTGATGATGAATTCCAGACGGGCCAGGCCCACGCCACCGTTCGGAATCTGACAGAAATCGAACGCGAGCTGCGGGTTGCCGACGTTCATCATGATCTTGGTGCTGATCGTCGGCATTTCGCCGCGCTGGACTTCCGTGATTTCGGTTTCCAGCAGGCCGTCGTAGATCTTGCCTTCGTCGCCTTCGGCGCACGAAACCGTCACGAGCGTGCCGTCCTTCAGCAGGTCGGTCGCATCGCCGCAGCCGACCACCGCCGGCACACCCAGCTCACGCGCAATGATGGCCGCGTGGCAGGTCCGGCCACCACGGTTGGTGACGATGGCCGAGGCGCGTTTCATCACCGGTTCCCAGTTCGGGTCGGTCATGTCGGCAACCAGCACGTCGCCCGGCTGCACGCGTTCCATTTCAGCCGGATCGTTGATCACGCGCACCGGGCCCGTGCCGATCTTCTGGCCGATGGCGCGGCCGGTGGTTAGCACCGGCGCCGAGCCCTTCAGGCGGAATCGTTGCTCGACCTTGCCGTGTGCCTGGCTCTTCACCGTCTCCGGGCGAGCCTGGAGGATGTAGATCTTGCCGTCCTTGCCGTCCTTGCCCCACTCGATGTCCATTGGGCGACCGTAGTGCTTCTCGATGATGACGGCGTACTTCGCCAGCTCCGCCACGTCAGCATCGTTGATGGAGTAGCGGTTGCGGAGTTCGCCCGGGACGTCGACCGTCTTCACGCGGCCTTGTTCGCCCGGCGCGGTGAATTCCATCTTGATCAGCTTGGAACCGATCGAGCGGCGGATGATCGGGTACTTGCCGGCGGCCAGCGTCGGCTTGAAGACGTAAAACTCGTCAGGGTTCACGGCCCCCTGCACCACCGTTTCGCCCAAGCCGTAGCTGGAGGTGATGAAAACGACATCCTGGAAGCCCGATTCGGTGTCGATCGTGAACATCACGCCCGAGGCGCCGCAGTCCGAGCGCACCATGCGCTGGATGCCCGCCGACAGGGCGACCACGTCATGCGCGAAACCCTTGTGTACGCGATAGGAGATCGCGCGGTCGTTGTACAGCGACGCAAACACGTGCTTGATCTTATCGAGCACGTCGTCGATGCCGAGCACGTTGAGATAGCTCTCTTGCTGGCCGGCAAACGAAGCGTCCGGCAGGTCTTCCGCCGTGGCCGACGAGCGCACCGCGAACGATGCCTCGGCGCCTTCGCGGGCCGCGACGCGAGCGTACGACTCGCGAATCTCTTGCTCCAGACGCGGCTGGAACGGCGCGGTGGCGACCCATTCGCGGATCTCCTTGCCGGCGACAGCCAGCGCCTTAACGTCGTCGACGTCGAGGCTGGCCAGACGCTGCGAGATGCGTTCGGTCAGGTTGTTGTGTGCAAGGAAATCGCGGAACGCCAGCGCCGTGGTGGCAAAACCGCCCGGAACGCGCACGCCGGCGCCATCCAGCTGGGAGATCATCTCGCCCAGCGATGCGTTTTTACCGCCAACGACCTCGACATCGGCCATCCGCAATTGCTCGAACGGCAGCACATAGGCGCCGTCTTGCGACAGGTTAGTCATACAAGCCCCTAAACTAAGTGAAAAACCGGTCGGATGCGCACGGAGCGTTCTTCTTGTCGTCTGGCCGTACGAATCGCTTGGCTAAACCTTCCGGAAGCCATGCCAGGATTGCCGCTGCGGCAGCGCCTGGCAGGCGATTGGCCCGAATTGCTTAGCTAAACGATCGCCGCTATTCTACCGTGCCGCAGCACGATTTCCTGCCGGCGTGCTGGAAAAACCCCTCGTTTTCAATGACCGACCTCGCCTCCGCATCCCCCAACCGGACACCGTTCCGGACCGTTTTCATCGTGTCGGATGGCACCGGGATCACCGCAGAAACCTTCAGCCACTCGATCCTGGCGCAGTTTGAGATGAAATTCCGCCAGGTGCGGATCCCGTTTGTCGACACGATCGACAAGGCGCATGTTGCAGTCGCAAAGATCAACGAAGCATTTCATGCCGAAGGGGTGAGGCCGATCGTCTTCACCACGTTGGTGGATGCCGAGGCAAACGAGATCGTCCATCGGGCCAAGGCCACCATCCTGGACATGTTCCAGACCTTCATCGAGCCGCTCGAGAAGGAACTGAACCTGAAGTCCACCCACGCCATCGGCCGCTTTCACCAGAACGCCGACACCGAGGCGTATAAAAACCGGATCGAAGCGATCAATTTTTCACTTGCCCACGATGACGGCCAGTCACACAAGAACCTGGCCGAGGCGGATGTGATTTTGGTGGGGGTGTCGCGCAGCGGCAAGACGCCGACCAGCCTGTATCTGGCGATGCAATACGGCGTGAAGTCGGCCAATTACCCGCTCATCCCGGACGATTTCGAGCGCGGCAAGCTGCCGTCGGTGCTGTATGACTACAAGAGCAAGATTTTTGGGCTCTCGATCGACCCGCAACGCCTGTCGGAAATCCGCAATGAACGTCGGCCCGGTAGCAAATATGCCGCGCTGGAGAATTGCCGCTACGAGATCAACGAAGCCGAAGCGATGATGCGGCGCGAGGGCATCAAGTGGCTGTCGTCCACGCACAAGTCGATCGAGGAAATTGCCACGACGATCCTGCAGGACATCAAGATGGATCACAACAACTACTGAGCGTGGCATCGCCCCGCAAACACAACGGCCGGCATTGCACCGGCCGTTTTGTTTTTCTGCCTTGTTTTTCTGCCGGCCGCCCAGCCAGTCAGGCGCGGTCACGCACCCAGTTGCCGCCGTGCGCCGCGGCCTGCGCTGCCGGCGACGTTTCGAGGTAGGCCAGCGCCTGCTCGGTCGAGCCTTCATGATGCGGCGTATAGCTGGGCCGGAAATAGCGCAGGGCGGCGCCCAGCATTTTCCAGAACGATGGCAGGCAGTTACGCCGCGAGCCATGCCACCAGCCGCGGACAAAGCCCGGAAACCTGCCCGCGCCCGGATCGCGCTTGTGCATGAAGCGGAAGCCGGTGACCAAGAAGTACAGCAGCAACAGGATCGTGGTCAGCATATGGAAGCAGCGTTCGAGATACGTGCCGCCCATGTGCCGGAAGATGTCGAACGCGACCGTGCGGTGCTCGACTTCCTCCGCGCCATGCCAGCGCAACAAGTCCAGCATGACGGGATCGGCGTGGGCGGCGTCCAGCCCCTTTGCGTTGAGCACCCAATTGCCCAGATAGCCGAAAAAGTGCTCGAGTGCGGCGATGATGCCGAGTTGCTGTCGCAGCCAGAAACGCGTGTGACCGATCTTCAGCCCCAGCGGCTGTTCGCCGAGCACCTTGGAGAACAGCCAGTCGAGCCGCTTGGTGAAAGGCTGGGTATCGATGCCGTGGTCTTTGTAGTAATGCGTCAGCACGCCGCCATGCGAGCGCGAATGGACCGCCTCCTGACGCAGGAAGCCCTCGGCATCGGCGCGCAGCTTCGCGTCGGTAATCAGCGGCAGCGCCTTGTTGTAAACGCGGCAGAACCACAACTCGCCGGCTGGAAACAACAGATTCAGGATGTTGATGATGTGCGTGCTGGACGGATCGCCGGGAATCCACTGGATAGGCGTGTCCTTCCAGTCGAAACGGACGTGGCGGGCCTTGATGAAGTAATCGGGCGCGGTCATGGTGGACTCCGGATGTTCTTGTTTGTGCGGGCTCAATGCCCGGCCATGCTCACGCGCGCGATCAGCCTGCCGAGCCATTGCGCATAGCGCGAAATGAAGCGTGACGAATGCGCCTCGATGCCGATCGTGACCACAGGCTTGTTGTGTTGGATCGCGCCAAACATCGCTTTCGCGACGGTCTCGGGCTTGAGGCCACGCAGTTGGTAGAGCTTGGTCGCGCGGGCGCGCAGTTGCGCCTGCTGTGCCTCGGTCGTGCCGCTGTAGACCGTGGAGGCCATGATTCCGGTCTCTGCAAAACCGGGGCAGATGGCCGACACGCCAATACCCTGTCCGGCCAGCTCGCCGCGCATGCATTCGGAGAGCATCAGCACCGCGGCTTTTGTCGTCGCATAGGCAGCAAGATCGCGCGATGGTGCAAAGGCCGCTGCCGATGCGATGTTCAGGATGTGCCCACCCTGCCCGCGCGCCACCATCTGCTTGGCGAACAGCCGGGCGCCATGGATCACGCCCCACACGTTCACGTGCAGGATGCGTTGCCAATCGCGCTCGGACGTGTCGACAATGCCGCCCGCCATGCCAATGCCGGCGTTATTGACGACGATGTCGGCGCCACCCAGTTCCTTGCCGACCCAATCGACCAGGGCTTCCATCTGCTCGGCGTTGCCGACGTCGACGGTACGCGCCCACGCCTTGCCGCCGGTAAGGCGGATGAGTGTGGCGGTACGCTGTGCGTCTTCGGCACGAATGTCGACGGCGACAATCGCTGCGCCTTGCTCCGCGAATTCCAGCGCCGCGCAACGACCGATGCCGCTGCCAGCGCCCGTGATGACGGCCAGCTTGCCCGAGAGCGGTTTGCGCTCGCCATGCTGACGCGCGCGTTGCAGTACTTCGGATTCCGGCTTGCCCTCGGCATGCTCGATCAGCTCGCAAGCCATTTCCGCCATGCGTGCGGCATGCGTGACCGGCAACCAATGCCGTGCCACCACTTCGCGGCGCCAATACTGCGGCACCCAGCGCGAAAGGTCTTCTGACAATGCTGGGCTGACGTACTTATCCAGCGTTGGCACGATCACCTGCACCGGCGCATGCGCGACCCGCTTGCGCGGCGTGAACAGACTGCGGATGAAGTTGGCGCGATACAGCGAGACACCACGCACGCCATCAGCCGTCTGGGTCGGACGCGGCACGATGGCGGTCTTTTCCACACGACGCAGCACACGCGGCCACGCGCGCCCAAGCCACAGGCGCCAACTCAGCTCCCGCACGATCGGCAAATGAAACAGCAGCACGTACCACGAGCGCACGAGCTGCCCCAACATCTTGCCCAGCGACGACGGCGTCGGCCGCAGCAGCCGCGCGCGCATCCAGTGCCCGACGTGATCCAGGCACGGCCCCGAGCACGACGTGTATGACGCAATGCGCCCGCTCAGGCGCGCCTCCGTCACGAATTCCCACGACTGGATCGAACCCCAATCGTGCGCGATCAAGTGCACGGGCTTGCCGGGGCTTAGCGCATCGATCACGGCGATGAAGTCGTCGGTCAACCGCGCGAAGGTGTAATTGCGCATCCCGTTGGGCGAACTGGAGCGGCCTGCGCCCCGCACGTCGTAGGCAACGACGTAGTAGTCGCGCGCGAGCAGCGGTGCCATCTCGTGCCAGACCTCGCTGTTGTCTGGATAGCCGTGCACCAGCACGACGGTCGGATGCCCCGGGTTGCCCCAGGTCTTGACGGCGAGCGAGACGCTGCCGGACTGCACCGTGCGCTCCGAATAGTCGTCGGGCGAAACCGCTGCGGGCGATTCGAACAACGCCAGGGGGGCCTCTTCAAGAAGCGTTTTCATCTGGGCCTCCGCGTGCGTCAGGCAGCGCGCTGCTGCGCGAGTTGACGCTGCTGCCAGCGACGCACGTGCGGCAGATCGTCGTCGAGCCAGTAGGCGTCGTCTTCGGTAATGACGAGCAACTCCTCGAACTTTGCTCCGACGCCGTGGAAGCCCAGGTGCGGTTCGACGGCCCACAAGCCCGGCACCGGCGCGTGTTCGGATCGACGATCGATCGACCACAGCGGCGACCAGCCTTCCTGCTTGCCGCTTCGCACCTGGTCGAGGACCAGGCTGCGCGTGGCATTCAGCCCGAAGCGCGCAACGAAACGCGGCTTCGATGGGCTGTCGAGCTTGGCCACGCGATGCGCCAGCACTTTGAACGGATACGCCTTGTGGCGCGGCTCCACGCCTTGCTTGATGCAGAGTTGGTCCACCGCACGGGCCACATCCGCCATCGACCGACGCTCGCGGATCAAACGCACGATCAACTCGCGATGCGCCATCAGGTCATCCTGCAGTTGTTCGAGGATGGCGTTTTCGCCGAGACACGTGGCATAGCCGACATCGGCGATCACCCCGTTGCGCACGGGCGCCACGTCGAGGATGACCGGCATGTTCTCTTCCAGCCGCCGCGACGACGGAAAGAACGCCAGGTTGAAGCCGGCCATATGCGTCAGCCCCGAAAAACCCTGGAACGCGGTGCGATCGCCAAACCAGGCGAACGGCTTGTGCAGCCAGTCATGGACGCCACGATCGCCAAGCCACTCGGTGAGCAGCTTGGCCGCGTCCTTCTCGGTCATGCCGGGGCGCAGCGTGCCGCCGACGGCCTCGACGCACGCGTAAGCAAGCTGCTGAATTTCGCGAAACTGGACGAGTTCGTCGACAAGGACGCGCGCCAGGGTGGGGTTCGGCATGCCGGTCTCCTTGAGTCTGGGTATCGAGGGCGCTCAATGGCGCCGCGCCCAATGTTCCATTACTCAATGTCAAAGTCAATGCGTGACTTTTCTGGCGTTTGAAAACGCTGTATGACCGGTAATCGACAGAAAAAAGAGAGATTTAGCGCGCGCGGCGTTGTCGCACGGCCTCAAACAGGCAGATCGCTGCCGCGGCAGCCACATTGAGCGACTCCATGCCGCCCGGCTGGGGAATCGTCACGGGCGTCGTCACGGCGGAAAGCCATTCTTCTGACACGCCCGCGCCTTCGTTTCCGAACACCCAGCCGACGGGCGCATTGAGCGGCACATCGAAGACAGCCTGCTTGGCGTGGGAAGACGTTGCCAGCAGCGGCACCTGCAGGCGCGAATGCACGCTCTCGAACGTGCAGTGCTCAACGATGTTCAGGTGGAAATGCGCACCCATGGCGGCGCGCAGTGTCTTGGCCGACCACGCGAACGCGCAGCCCGGCGTCATGAACACATCGCGCACGCCGGCTGCGGCCGCGCACCGCAGGATGGAACCGACGTTGCCGGCATCCTGAATGCCGTCCAGGATCACGCAGTCTGCATCAATGGTCTGCGGCAACTTGCCTTCCGGCGTCTCGACCAAGGCCATCAGATCGACGCCATTGACGACGGTGGTGAGTTGCCCAAACAGGTTGTCGGCCAGCAGGATGACGGTGTCCGGATCGACGCGATCGAGCACCGCGGCCACTTCCGGGTGCCGGATATGGCGCTCCGACACCAGGCATTGCGCCGGCATGTGGCCCGCATCCAGATACGCCACGACGAGATGCACGCCATCGAGCACGGATTGCCCCGCGCGTCGACGATGCTGCGTCGAGCCCGAAAGCGCCTTGAGATGCTTGAACACCGCGTTGTCGCGGGAAGTGATGTGCTTCACGAATGGGCCCAGCAGAAAAAGGTCAGTCGTCCCAGGCGCTGACTGCAGCGGTGGTTTCGATGCTGATCGCACTCATCCCATCCAGTGCACGGCGCACGGGCGCGAACGAGCGGCGATGATGCGGCGTCACGCCATGCAGGTCGATGGCGGCCAGATGCTGCGGTGTGCCATAGCCGGCATGGACGTCAAAACCGTAGAGCGGAAACTCGACATGCAGCGCGGCCAACTGCCGATCGCGCGTGACCTTCGCCAGGATGGACGCCGCTGAAATGGCGGGCACCAGCGCATCGCCCTTGACGACGGCCTCCACCGCAAACGCCACCTGCGGGCAACGATTGCCGTCCACCTGCACGAGATCGGGCAGCGTGCCCAGTGCGGCCACGCCATGCACCGCACGCTGCATGGCCAGCATCGTTGCATGCAGGATGTTGATGCGATCGATTTCCTCGACGGTGGCTTCGGCCACGTGCCAGGCGAGAGCCTTTTCGACGATCTCGTCGTAGAGCGCTTCCCGCTTCTTGGCGGTCAGGATTTTGGAGTCGGCCAAGCCCTTGATCGGCTTGCGCGGATTGAGCACGACCGCTGCAGCCGTCACCGGCCCGGCCAAGGGTCCGCGTCCAGCCTCGTCGACGCCGCACAGGATGCGACGTGCACGCTTGGCTGCCGGCTCTTGCGAGAGCAGCAAGCCAAGCTGATCGGGATTGGGTTTGCGGGAAGCCATGGACTCAAAGCTTACCGCGACTGCGCAGCAGATCGACGACGACTTTCGCGCCGATCTCCGCCATGTTCTGCTTGAGCGTCAGGTGCATCTGCGTGAAATGTTCGCGCAGGAACGTGGCGTTGCCATGGTCGCTCAGTTGCAGCAGCGTCTCACGAGCAAGTGCCTCGGGCGTCGCGTCATCCTGCAGCAACTCCGGCACGACAAAGCGGCCGGACAGAATGTTCGGCAACCCAACATAGGGCAGATAGCCTTTGCGCTTCATGATCTGCGCGGTCAACCAGGGCACCTTATAGGTGATGACCATCGGCTTCTTGTACAACGCCGCTTCCAGCGTGGCCGTACCGCTGGCCAGCAGAATCACGTCAGCCGCTTCCATGGCGGCGTGCGACTGACCATCAACAACCCACAGATGCAGGCCGGGATGCTCCGCGCGCATGGCATCGATGCGCTCGCGCAGTGTCGCATTGGCCGCCGGCAGCACAAAAGCCAGATCCGGCTCGACCGCCTGCATGCGCGACATTGCGGCAAACAGCGTCGGCCCCAGATGCTTCACTTCGGAACTGCGGCTACCCGGCAGCACCGCAACGACCTTGCGCCCCAACGGCAGCCCCAAGCGGGTCCGAGCGCCCTCAACGTCCGGCACCAGCGGAATCTCGTCCGCAAGCGGATGCCCGACGTACGTGGCCGGAATGCCGGCCTTGGCGTAAATCTCCGGCTCGAACGGGAACAGGCAGAGGATATGGTCGACGGCGCGGGCGATCGTCTTGATACGGCCAGCTCGCCACGCCCAGATCGACGGACTCACGAAATGCACCACCGGCACACCCGCCTGCCGCATGGCGATCTCGACGTTGAAATTGAAGTCCGGCGCATCGACGCCGATAAAGGCCAGCGGCGGTTTAGCCAGCAGGTCCTGCTTGAGCTCCTTGCGGATCGTGAGAATCTCACGCAACTGGCCAAGCACTTCCACGTAGCCGTTGACCGACAGCTTGTGCATCGGCCAGTTCGACTGGAAACCCTGCTCCGCCATGCGTGCCCCGCCGATGCCGTTGTAGGCGATGTCGGCAGGCAGGTGTGCGTGCAATCCCTTCAGCAGCAGCGAGGCCAGCAAATCGCCGGAAGCCTCGCCGGCCACCATGCCGATGCGGCGCACCGGCGTGGCGTTCTGTGGCTGGTCGCTCAACGCACGATGCCGCGCTTGGTGGCGGCAATGAAATCAGCAAATGCGGTCAATACCTCGCGGGTCGGGGCGTCATCCGCCTGAGCGATCTGCGCGGCGATTTCCGCCTTGGCCTGATCAAAGCTCAGATCGCTCTTGTAGAGCAGCTTGTACGCCTGGCGCAGACCGGTGATCTGCTCGGCCGTAAAGCCGCGGCGACGAAGGCCCTCCACGTTGATGCCGTGCGGCGCAGCCTTGTTGCCGCCCTTGTCGCTTGCGGCGATCACGAACGGCGGCAGATCCTGCACCAGTGCCGATGCGCCACCCAGCATGGCATGCGCGCCGATGCGCACGAACTGATGCACGCCCGACATGCCGCCGAGGATCGCCCAGTCACCGACTTCCACGTGGCCCGCGATCTGCGCATTGCTCGAGAACACCGTGTGGTTACCCACGCGGCAATCGTGCGCGATGTGCACGTAGGCCATGATCCAGTTGTCATCGCCGATCGACGTGATACCGGCATCCTGCGCCGTGCCAGTATGGATCGTGGTGAATTCGCGGATGGTATTGCGCTCGCCGACGATCAGTTGCGTCGGCTCATCGCGATACTTCATATCCTGCGGACGGCCGCCCACCGATGCAAAGTGGCCAATGCTGTTGTCTCGGCCCAGCGTCGTGTAGCCCTCGACCACCGTATGGTGGCCGACACGCGTGCCTGCACCCATCCGCACGTTCGGGCCCACGACCGTGAACGCACCGATCTCGACGCTCGAATCCAGTTCGGCCTTCGGATCGATCTGCGCGGTCGGGTGGATCTTCTGTGCTTGCGTCATGCCTCGCCCTTGGACTTGTCTTCGCGCACGGCACACATGATTTCGGCTTCCACAGCGATTTCGCCGTCAACCTTTCCGTACACCTTGAACTTCCACATACCGCTCTTCGAGCGCAGCAACTCGGCCGTCATCACAAGCTGATCGCCCGGCGTCACCTGGCGCTTGAAACGCGCACCATCGATGCTCACGAACAGGTACAACTGGTTTTCCTTGCGCTCGTGATCGGCCTCACCAAAGGTTAGCAGCGCAGCAGTTTGCGCCAGCGCCTCGAGCATCAACACGCCCGGCATCACAGGGTGACCGGGGAAGTGGCCGTTGAAGAACGGCTCGTTGAACGTCACGTTCTTGATGGCCGTAATCGACTTGCGCGGCTCCAGCGAAATCACGCGATCAACCAGCAGCATCGGGTAGCGATGCGGCAGCAGGTCGAGAATCTTCTTGATGTTGAAATCGCTGACAAGGCTGGGGGCCGCGCTCGTCGCATTCGTTGCTTCGGTCATGATTGTTACTTCAGGTCTTTGACCCGCTGTTCGAGTTGTTGCAACCGTTCGCGCATGCGCGTCAGGCCTCGGACGATGGCCGCGTTACGCTCCCAGTCGCCGTGCGGCATGAACGGGAAAACGCTGGTGAAGTGGCCACCGGGCTTGGTAATGGATTTGGTAATCGAAGTGCCGCCTGAGACGGTCACACGATCAGCAATGGTCAGGTGGCCGGCAAAATTGGCCGCGCCGCCGATAATGCAGTAGCGCCCGATCTTCGTACTGCCAGAAATGGCAGCGCAGCCGGCGATCACGGTATAGGCGCCCACATGCACGTTATGCGCGATCTGCACCTGGTTATCGATCTTGCAGCCTTGCTCGACCACCGTATCGGCCATCGCGCCGCGGTCGATGGCGGTGTTCGCACCGATCTCTACGTCGTCGCCAATCACTGCTCGGCCGACCTGCGGAATCTTCACCCATTCGCCGCCTTGCGGACCGAAGTCCGGGGCAAAGCCGAAACCATCCGCGCCGATCACGACCCCGCTATGCAGAATGCAGCGCGCACCAATCTCGCAGCCGTGGTAGATCGAAACGTTCGCGTAGATCAGCGAATCATCGCCAATGCGGGCACCGGCGCCAACGAAACTGTTGCCAGCAATGCGAACGCGCTCGCCGAGGACCGCGCCAGCTTCGATGGTGACGTTCGGGCCGATAGAGCATGACGCCGGCACCGTGGCGCCCTCTTCCACGCTGGCAGTCGGGTGGATGCCCGGCACGACGGGGCGCGCCGCCAGCGCAACAAAGCGCTGAGCAACGCGAGCAAACGCCGCATACGGATTGGCCGCGATCAGCCAGTTGCGGCCATCGGCGTGGCCTTGGCTTTCGAGGGTTTCCAGGTCACGGGGCGACACGATGATCGCCCCGGCACCGGAACTCACAGCCTGATTGAGGTACAGCGGATTGGAGAGAAAAGCGAGCTGATCGGCGCCCGCTTGATCCAGCGGCGCGATCGACTTGACGATCAGGCCTGCGTCACCCTGGACGGTCGCGCCGAGCGACGCAGCAAGTTCACCAAGCGAAAACGACATGCGAACAACCTCATTTGGCCGATTGCGAATTCAGCGCCTTGAGCACTTCGTCCGTGATGTCGATGCGCGGGTTCACGTACACGGCTTCTTGCACGATCAGATCGTACTTGCGCTGCTCGGCAATCGAGCGGATCACGCGGTTGGCGCGCTCGAGCACCTGGGCCAGCTCTTCGTTGCGGCGCTGGTTCAGGTCCTCACGGAATTCGCGCTGCTTGCGTTGGAAGTCGCGGTCGAGGTCCGACAATTCACGCTGACGGCGGGTGCGATCGGAATCGGCCAAGACAGCAGAGTCCTTGTCGAGCTTGTCCGACATGCTTTTGAGCTTTGCGGCCATGTCCTGCAGCTCGCGGTCGCGCTTGGCGAACTCGGTTTCCAGCTTGGCCTGAGCGGCCTTGGCAGGTTGCGAGTCGCGCAGGATGCGCTCGGAATTGACGGCAGCGATGCGCGCTTCCTGCGCCGTGGCCGGCAGCGCAAAGCTTGCGGCGGCAAGTGCGGCGAAAGCAGCCGACACGCCCATGCGGGACAACGTGATGCGCGTGGATTTCATGATGAATGCAGTCATTAGAATGCAGTCCCGATCTGGAACTGGAAGCGTTGCGTTTGATCTTCGGTCTTGCGCTTGATCGGGAAGCCCATGCTGATCTTGAGCGGACCGATCGGCGACAGCCACGACAGACCGAAACCGGTCGAGTAACGCATGTCGCCCAGCTTGTACGGCTGACCTTCGGCGAACACGTTACCGTAGTCAAAGAACGTAAACAGGCGAACTGTGCGGTCCACGCCCGAACCCGGCAGCGGGAAAATGAATTCCACGTTGCCGACGAACTTGCTGGCGCCGCCGATAGCCACGCCATTGGCGTCGCGCGGGCCCAGCGTGCTGGTTTCGTAACCGCGCACCGAGCCGATACCGCCTGCGTAGTAGTTCTTGAAGACCGGGAAGTCCTTGCCGCCGTAACCGTGGCCGTAACCGATTTCGTTGTTGAACGCCATCGTGAACGACTTCGACAGCGGGTAGAAATACTGGTGCTGGTAATACGCGCGGAAGTACTGCAGATCGCCGCCCGGGATGCCGAACTCCAGGTTGGCCTGCTGGTAGCGGCCACGCGTCGGCACCAAGGCGCTATCACGCTGATCCTTCGACCAGCCGATGGTGATCGGGAAGTTGTTGGTGATACGGCCGTTCTTCGCGACGTAATTCTGATAGGCCAGCGGCGTGTTGGACGTCACATCGATGGTCGTGCGCTCGTAGCCGATGCCGAAGAAGACAGTATCGGTTTCCGAGAACGGCACCCCGAACTTGACGTTGCCGCCCTGTTGCACGACGCGGTAGTCCTGGTCACCCGTGTAGTACAGCGGGCGGTACGTGCGGTAGTACAGTTCGGTCGAACGGCTGATGCCATCCACCGTGAAGTACGGATCGAACTGCGTCACCGCAATGGTGCGGTTCGACTTGGACGTGTTCACATCCAGGCCGAGGCTCGTGCCGGAGCCGAACACGTTGTCCTGGCGGATGCCGGCCGACAGCACAAGCTTGTCGGTCGACGAAAAGCCCACGCCAAGGTTGATCTGGCCGGTCGGCTTCTCGGTCACGTTGACGTTCACATCGACCTGGTCGGTCGTACCCGGCACGTCTTCCGTCGTGATGTTCGCATCGGTGAAGTAACCCGTGCGGTTCACGCGGTTCTGCGACAGTTGCAGCTTTTCGCCATCGAACCACGACGCTTCCATCTGGCGCATTTCGCGGCGCACGACTTCATCGCGGGTCTTACTGTTGCCGACTACGTTCACACGACGCACATACACGCGGCGGCCCGGATCCACGACCAGCGTCAGCGCTACCGTACGATCCGTCTGGTTGATCTGCGGCTGCGGGTTGATGGTCGCGAAAGCGTAGCCATACGTGCCGAGCAGATCGGTGATCGACTTCGTGGTCGACGACAGTTTGGCCGACGAGAAGACATCGCCCTGCTTGAGCTTGATGAGCTTCTCCATCTCGGCCTGCTTGCCGAGCAACTCGCCGGTCAGCTTGATGTCCGACACCTTGTACTGCTCACCCTCGTGGATGTTCAGCGTCAGGTAGATGTCCTTCTTGTCCGGCGTGATCGACACCTGGGTCGACTCGATTGCGAATTCCAGGTAGCCGCGATCGAGATAGAACGAGCGCAGCGCTTCCAGGTCGGCCGTGAGTTTCTGCTTCGAGTACAGATCGTTCTTGGTGTACCACGACAGCCAGTTTGGCGTGGACAGTTGCATCTCGTCGCGCAGGTCGCCTTCCTTGAAGGCCTTGTTGCCAACGATATTGATCTGGCGAATCTTGGCGGTCGGACCTTCGTCCACCGTGAACGTGATCGACACACGGTTGGCATCGACCGGCGTAACGGTGGTCGTCACCTCAGCCGCGTAGTAACCACGCGAAACATACTGGCGCTTGATTTCCTGCTCGGCGCGGTCGATGAGGGACTTGTCGTAGTAACGTGCCTCAGCCACGCCAACGCCACGCAGCGTACGACGCAGCGCCTCCTTGTCGAACTCCTTGAAGCCGATGAACTCAAGCTGCGAGATCGCCGGGCGCTCTTCCACGCGCACCACCAGCACACTGCCTTCGGAGCGGATCTGAACGTCCTTGAAGAAGCCGGTGTTATAAAGCGCGCGAATCGATTCGGCGCCCTTCTCGTCGGTGAAGGTCTCACCCACCTTCACGGGCAGATAGCCGAACACGGTGCCCGGCTCGACGCGCTGCACCCCCTCCACGCGAATGTCCTTGACGACGAACGGCTCCACTGCATGAGCCTGACCGGCAGTGACGGTCAGCACGGAAGCCGCCAGCACGCTGAGCGGGAAGCGATGTTGTCTGATCAATCTAATCCCCTAGTTGGATTCAATCGGAATCCACTTCTGAGTGTTTTCAAAACCCTGAGTTGCCCGCTCACGCCGGTGGCAACGATACGGCTTACTGACCCAATTTGAATACGGTCTAGCCACGAGTCAGAAACAACCGACTCAAATCGTTGTACAGGGCGAGCGAAGTGAGAAGCAGGATGCAGGCGACGCCGATCTTCTGAAGGACTGCTTGCCAGGATTCCGGCACGGGTCGGCCAGTCAAAAATTCCACGCAATAATACAGCAAATGCCCCCCATCCAATACCGGAACGGGCAATAAGTTGAGCACGCCGAGACTAACGCTGATCAACGCGAGAAAGCTCACAAACGTCTGCCAGCCAAGGCTTGCCGCCTTGCCCGCAAAGTCCGCCACCGTGATCGGCCCGCTCAGATTCTGCAGCGATGCCTGACCGACAATCATCTTGCCCAGCACCTGCAGCGACAGCACCGAAGTCCGCCATACCTCGCCTACGGCATGGCCCAGTGCGGCGACCGGCTCGTCCCGGATCATCGCCGTTTCCACCTTCTGGTTGAGCTGCGCACCAAGCTTGCCGATCTTCGGGCCGGTCGGGTTTTTGGGGTCGGTGTCAGCATCGGGGCGCACAGGCAACGTCATGGGCTGATCGTTGCGCAGAATATCGATCGAGGCGTTCTGCTCCGGCATGGCCCGGATCTGGCGGATGAGGTCCATGGCCTGATCGGCGGGCTGGCCCGCGAAGCGAACGATTTGGTCTCCGGCTCTCAACCCCGCACGGGCTGCGGCACTCGAGGGCAACACATCGACGATGGTGACCGGGCCGCCGAGCAGACGCAAACCGATCTGGTCAATCACATCGGCCTGCGGCGTACGGGCCGCGCTGGGCAAGCCATGCAGGCGGACGGTGCGTTCGGCACCATCGGCGCCGCGCACCCGCACAAGCGCGTCGCGCCCCGCGATGCCGGCCGAGTACAAGCGCATGCGGACCTCGCTCCAACTGCGCACAGAGGCCGGCGTCTCGCCGTCCGTGCCGATAGCGATCACCCGGTCCCGGGCGCGCAAGTCGGCCTGAGCGGCGATGCTGCCCGGCGGCGGAGCGCCGAGGATAGGCAACGGCTCGATTGCGCCGACCCATGCCAGCACTGCGTAAAGCGCAATCGCCAGAAGGAAATTGGCGACCGGGCCAGCCGCCACGATGGCGAATCGCTTGTAGACCGGCTGGTGATCGAAGGTGCGTGGGAGGTCTTCGGGAAGGATGGGCGGGTCTTTCTCGGGGTCTCGCGATCCCTCGCCGAGCATCTTGACGTAGCCGCCCAGTGGAATGGCGCAGATCGTCCATTCGGTGTGGTCAGGGCCACGACCGACGCGGCGGAACAGCACTTTGCCAAAGCCAACGGAAAACCGGAGCACTTTCACGCCGCACAGTCGCGCGACGCTGTAGTGGCCCAGTTCGTGGATGACGATCAGTACCGCGATCGCAAAGACAAACGCTAAAACGGTCTGCAAAACCTTCTCCGGATGCACTGAAGGGCACGCGCGAGGCTGGCCCGCGCGAAGCCGCTATGTTACCCGCTTGCTCTGACGGCGCGCTTTCATGCAGCCGGCAGCTGCGCGCGTACGGTCGAGATATAGCGCTCGGCCTGCTGACGCGCCTGGGCGTCGGCAGCAAAAACGGTGTCAAGCGAATCAGCCGGCACGACCGACGTGCGGGCGAGCGTGTCAGCCACGACGGCAGCAATCTCGGTGAACCGGATGCGGCGCTGCAAAAATGCCTCGACAGCCACCTCGTTGGCCGCGTTCAGTGCAGCAGGTGCCGTACCACCGGCACGCAGTGCCTCGAACGCCAAGGCCAGGCACGGGAATCGGCGCAGGTCCGGCGCCTCGAAAGTCAGTGCGCCCGTGGTGACGAGATCGAGCAGCGCAACGCCGGCCTCGATGCGCTCGGGATATGCCAGGCCGTAGGCGATCGGCGTGCGCATATCCGGGTTGCCGAGCTGCGCCAGCACGGAGCCATCGTCGTAGCCGACCATCGAATGGATGACGCTCTGCGGGTGGATCAGGACTTCGAGATGCTCGACCGGGACGCCGAACAGCCAGTGCGCCTCGATCACCTCCAGCCCCTTGTTCATCATGGTGGCGGAATCGACCGAGATCTTGCGCCCCATCACCCAGTTCGGATGCGCGCACGCCTGATCTGGCGTGACATCCGCAAGAGACTCCACAGGGCGCGTGCGGAACGGGCCGCCCGATGCCGTCAGCACGATGCGTGACACGCCGCGCCCGAACTGCGGAACTTGCTGCGGCAGGCATTGGAAGATGGCGTTGTGCTCGCTGTCGATTGGAAGCACGGTGGCGCCATGCTGACGCACGGCGTCCATGAAGAGCGCGCCGGACATGACCAGCGCCTCCTTGTTGGCCAGCAGCACGCGCTTGCCGGCGCGCACAGCAGCGAGCGTCGGGCGCAACCCTGCTGCGCCGACGATGGCCGCCATCACGGCATCGCAGTCGGGGTGGCCCGCAGCTTCTTCCAATGCCTCGCGGCCGAAACGGATCTCGATGCCGGCGGCCTCTGCGCCGAGCTGGTCACGCAATGCATCCGCCGCGACCGCCGAACCAAGCACCGCCATCTTCGGGCGAAACTCGCGGCAGAGCAGTGCGAGCTTGTCGGCCTGCGCGTTGGCGGTCAACGCAAAAACGCTGTACTTGTCGGGATGACGGCGCACCACGTCGAGCGTGCTGTCGCCAATGGAGCCGGTGGCGCCAAGAACGGTCAAACGCATCATGTTCGGACGCCTCAGGAAATCAGCAGCGCAGCCAGCGGAAACACCGGCAGCAGCGCGTCGATACGATCGAGCACGCCGCCGTGGCCGGGCAACAGGCGGCTGCTGTCTTTCATGCCGACCTGACGCTTGAGCAGGGATTCAAACAAATCGCCGCCGACGCTTGCAACCACCAGCAGGATGGTCAGCACCAGGGCCAGGACGGCGCCGCGCTGATCAAACTGGTGCGAAAACCACGTCGGCGCAAACCAGTGCGTGATGCCGGCCACGGTGGCGATCACGGCAACCAGCACGGCGCCGCCGATCGCACCTTCCCACGACTTACCAGGGCTGATGGTCGGTGCAAGCTTGCGGCGGCCAATGGCCTTGCCGACAAAATACGCGCCCACATCGGCCGCCCACACGAGCAACGCGACCGACAGCAGAAAGGCGACGCCGTGCGTGCGCAATTCAATGGCGCCATGCACAAACGCCGGCAACATCACCAAGCCAAGCAGCGCGAAAACGATTCTGCGGGTGCCATGCAACTCGCGCACGCCACCTGCCAGCAGCGCCCAGGCGATCACCCAGGCGATGACTGCGCCATGGAACAGCGGGCGCACATCACCACGAACGGGTATGTCGTGCCAGGCGATCGTCAGCATGACGACTACGACGGCATAGAGAATGGGGCCCCACCAGCCGGGCAGGCGCACGAGACGCCCCCACTCCCACGCCGCGAGGGCTGCAAATACCGTCACCAGTCCGGCCAGGCCGGCGGGCGGCGCGAAAAACAAAATGGGCAGGATGACAATCAGCAGGCAGACAGCGGTAATGACGCGAGTCAGCAGCATGTGTCAGGCTCCGGCGGACAGCGCGGGGGGAACATCGGGGTCGAGCTGCGCGCTGGTGCGTCCAAAGCGGCGCTCGCGGTTGCGATACCACGCAAAAGCGCGATCGAGCTCTGCGGCATCGAAATCCGGCCAGTAGCGATCGGTGAAGTACAGCTCGGAATAGGCAAGCTGCCACAGCAGAAAGTTACTGATGCGCTGCTCGCCACCGGTGCGGATGAACAGGTCCGGCTCCGGCGCATAGGACAGCGCCATGTACGGCGCCAGCATCTCTTCTGTGATGGCGTCGGGTGCAATGCCGGGCTGCGCTGCCAACAACGCGCGCATAGCCTGCAGGATGTCCCAGCGCCCACCGTAGTTGGCGAGAATCGTGACGGTCAGCCCGGGGTTGGCGGCTGTCTTGGCTTCAGCTTCTCGAATCAAGAGCTGGATACGCGGGCTAAATGCCGACAGATCGCCCACCACGCGCAGGCGGATGCCGTTGTCATGAAGCTTGCTCACTTCGCGACGCAGCGCCGTCATGAACAGCTTCATGAGGAAGGTGACTTCCTCTGCCGGGCGACGCCAGTTTTCGGAGCTGAAAGCAAACAGCGTCAAGTAGCCGACGCCACGGCGCGCAGCCGCTTCAACGGTTGCACGTACGGCATCGAGGCCGCGGCTATGCCCGGCCACGCGAGGCAGGTGCCGTTCGGTGGCCCAGCGGCCGTTACCGTCCATGATGACGGCAACGTGGCGCGGCGTGTCGGCGGTGTCTGGCACCGCCAGTGTGGAACTGATATGCATGAATCGGGCTTCCCACCGCCTGCACCCAATGCGCCGGCGACGGGAGACGGCCTTACACCGTCATGATTTCCTTGTCTTTCTCGGCGACCAGCTTGTCGATCTCGGCGACGAACTTGTCGGTCAGCTTCTGGATGTCGTCACCACCGCGGCGCTCGTCGTCTTCCGAGATCGCCTTGTCCTTCACCAGTTTCTTGAGCTGTTCATTGGCATCGCGACGCAGGTTGCGCACGGCGACCTTGGCATCCTCGCCCTCGCCCTTCACGACCTTGGTCAGCTCCTTTCGGCGCTCTTCGGTCAGGGCGGGGGTCGGCACGCGAATGATGTCGCCCATCGTGGCGGGGTTCAGGCCGAGGTCCGCTTCACGGATGGCCTTCTCGACGGCTTGCACCATCTTCTTTTCCCACGGTTGCACGCCAATCGTGCGTGCGTCCACCAGCGTCACGTTGGCAACCTGGCTGATCGGCACCATCGAGCCGTAGTAGTCAACTTGCACGTGATCGAGCAGACCGGTGTGGGCACGGCCAGTACGGATCTTGGCCAGATCCGTCTTCAGAGCCTCGATCGACTTCTGCATCTTCTGCTCGGCATTCTTCTTGACATCGGCGACGCTCATACTTCCTCCGAACGATAACGGCGGTCTGCCGAACATGCACCCCGGAACACGGCACAGGGCACCGGCAAGACCAAAAAGACAATAGGCGATTTTACATGGAAGCCGCTCGCCAACGCCATTTACGCAGGGTCAGCGAACGGTAAAAAAAGGCGCCTGCTATGCGGCTTTCCGACGGCTTCAGACGTGCACCAGCGTGCCTTCGTCTTCACCCAGGATCACGCGCTTGAGCGCGCCCGGCTTCTGGATCGAGAACACCTTGATCGGCAGCTTCTGGTCGCGGCACAGCGCGAAAGCGGTCGCGTCCATCACCTGCAGGTTGCGCGAAATGGCTTCGTCAAAAGTAATCGTGGTGTAGCGCGTGGCGCTCGGGTCCTTCTTCGGATCGGCAGTGTAGACCCCATCGACCTTGGTGGCCTTGAGCACAATCTCTGCGCCGATTTCCGAGCCGCGCAGCGCCGCCGCGGTGTCGGTCGTGAAGAACGGGTTGCCGGTGCCTGCGGCGAAGATCACGATCTTGCCTTCTTCCAACTGGCGGATGGCACGCGGGCGGATGTACGGTTCGACCACTTGGTCCAGGCGCAGCGCCGATTGAACGCGGCCTTCGAGGTTGGCATGACGCATGGCGTCCTGCAGGGCCAGCGCGTTCATCATGGTGGCCAGCATGCCCATGTAGTCGGCCGTGGCGCGGTCCATGCCGGCGGCGCCGCCCGCGACACCGCGGAAGATGTTGCCGCCGCCGATCACCACTGCCACCTGCACGCCCAGCTTCACGATTTCAGCGATGTCGTTGACCATCCCTTCGATGGTGCTGCGGTTGATGCCGAAGGCATCGTCGCCCATCAGGGCTTCGCCGGAAAGTTTGAGTAGAACGCGCTTGTAGGCAGGCATGGAGATCCTCGTGACGATTCCTGGTACGGGAAACAGGAAAGGGGAAATGACGCTGCGGATATGACGACGACGTGCAAAGCGGGGACTTCGCACATCCCGCAACCTTCTTGCGCGGAAGCCGTCGGAAAAATCACCAACGATGCCCGCGCAAGCAGGCTGCACCTGCAAACAGGGCACCTTTCGGTGCCCTGTCTGTTTGGCATTATACGGCTGCGCCAATGGTGGAAACGAACCCTACCGGCCTGCGCCGGAAGGCGGCTCGCCGCGCCGCTGGAGACAGCCGCTGCAGCATTACGCCTGTTGCTTGGCGGCGGCCACTTGGGCGGCCACTTCAGCGGCAAAGTCGTCTTGCTTCTTCTCGATGCCCTCGCCCACCACGTACAGGGTGAAAGCCTTCACGGTCGTGTTGGCGGCCTTGAGCATTTGCTCAACGGTCTGCTTGTCGTTCTTCACGAACGGCTGGTTCAGCAGCGAGACTTCCTTCAGATACTTCTGCACGCTGCCTTCGACCATCTTGGCAACGATTTCAGCCGGCTTGCCCGATTCTGCAGCCTTCTGCTCGGCAACGCTGCGCTCCTTGGCGACCAGCTCGGCAGGCACGTCGTCAGCCGACAGCGACACGGGCTTCATCGCGGCAGCCTGCATTGCTGCGTCCTTGGCCGCCACTTCGTTGCCTTCGAATGCCACCATCACGCCGATGCGGGTGCCGTGCAGGTACGAAGTCAGCTGAGTGCCTTCGAAACGCTGGAAGCGACGGATCGTCATGTTCTCGCCGATCTTGCCGATCAGGCCCACGCGTACGTCTTCCACCGTCGGGCCAAAGCCGTCTTGCGACAGCGGCAGGCCGCCGACAGCCGCAACGTCAGCCGGGTTGTTCTTGGCAATCAGTGCTGCGACCGAGTTGGCGAAGGCCAGGAACGAATCGTTCTTCGAGACGAAGTCGGTTTCGCAGTTGATCTCGACCAGCGCGCCGGTCTTGCCTTCCACAGCAGCGGCCACCACGCCTTCAGCGGTGATGCGCGAGGCGGCCTTGCCGGCCTTGTTGCCCAGCTTCACGCGCAGGATCTCTTCGGCCTTTTCCAGGTTGCCTTCGGCTTCGGTCAGGGCCTTCTTGCACTCCATCATCGGCGCGTCGGTCTTCGCGCGCAGTTCTGCAACCATGCTTGCGGTAATTGCCGCCATTCTCATGCTCCTTGTTTCAGATCGTCGTCCGGTCGCGCGCGGATCAGTCTTCGCCTCGCGCCGGCCTGTCGTCCGGTTTCCATCCGGCCGCCCCACGAGATACGACGCGCGTGGGGCATCCGCATGACAAATTTCAAAAAAAAGGGGCGTTTGTTACGCGCCCCTGTCTGGCCATCAACCCTGATGGGCTCCATCAGGTGCGGCCTGGCACGCGTCCCGCGCAATCAAGCCGCGGGCGCCCGCCTTCTTGTATTTAGCCTTCTTGGACTTCGACGAAGTCGTCGCCGCCGCGAGCGGCTTCAACCACTTCCTGGACCGCATTCGCACGGCCTTCCAGGATCGCGTCGGCCACGCCGCGCACGTACAGTGCAACAGCCTTGCTCGAGTCGTCGTTACCCGGGATGACGTAGTCGATGCCTTCCGGCGAGTGGTTCGTGTCAACCACGCCGATCACCGGAATACCCAGCTTGGCAGCTTCGGTCACGGCAATCTTGTGGTAACCAACGTCCACCACGAAGATGGCGTCCGGAATGCCGCCCATGTCCTTGATGCCGCCAATGGACTTCACCAGCTTGTCCATTTCGCGTTCGAACATCAGCGCTTCCTTCTTGCTCATGGTTTCGGTCGCGCCGGCTTCCTTGGCGACTTCCATGTCCTTCAGGCGCTTGATCGAGGTCTTGACCGTCTTGAAGTTGGTCAGCATGCCGCCGAGCCAGCGGCTGTCGACGAACGGCATGCCTGCGCGAGCCGCTTCTTCAGCCAGGATCTCGCGCGATTGACGCTTCGTACCAACGAACAGAATGGTGCCCCGGTTGGCTGCCAGTTGGCGCACGTACTTCAGTGCGTCCTGGTACATCGGCAGCGTCTTTTCCAGGTTGATGATGTGAATCTTGTTGCGATGGCCAAAGATGTAAGGGGCCATCTTGGGGTTCCAGAAGCGGGTCTGGTGGCCAAAGTGGACACCGGCTTCCAGCATTTCGCGCATGGTTACGGACATGAAATTCTCCAGTCGGGTTAGGTCTAAAGCCGCCTCAGACATTCTTCGCATGCGATACGAAAAACACCCGCGGTGAAGCGGCTCGCGATTTCAAGCGCCACCGGCCACACGACCGGCAACTGCTTAGCCAGCGATTATAGCGGCAAAAACCCAATCAACTCAAGACCTTCCGAGTATCCGCGACAAACCGAGCAAGACTGGCGCCCGCCGCCCGAAAACCCCGGCCGGGGCGCTTTGGTGCGATAATTCGTCCTTTAGCCACGACGCGGCGCTCCAGGCGCCTGCGTGCAGAAAGAGTCACAGCATGGCCGTTACCATTCACACCGCCGAAGACATTGCGCAGATGCGCGTGGCCTGCCGGCTTGCGTCCGAAGTTCTCGACTACATCACGCCGTTCGTCGTACCCGGCGTGACGACAGGCAAGCTGGACCAGCTGTGCCACGCCTACATGCGTGACGTGCAAGGCACCGTGCCGGCACCGCTGAACTATGCGCCCCCAGGCTATCCGCCCTTCCCGGCATCGATCTGCACATCGGTCAACGATGTGATCTGCCACGGCATTCCCGGCGACAAGGTGCTTAAGAATGGGGATATCGTCAATCTCGACATCACGGTCATCACCAAGGAAGGCTACTACGGCGATACCAGCCGCACGTTCGTTGTTGGCGAGGGCTCGATCCTCGCCAAGCGCCTGACCCAGGTGACGTTCGAATGCATGTGGAAGGGCATTGCTGCAGTGCGTCCGGGCGCCCGCCTCGGTGATATCGGCCACGTGATCCAGCAGCATGCCGAAGCCGCGGGCTACAGCGTGGTGCGTGAATATTGCGGCCACGGCATCGGCAAGAAATTCCACGAAGATCCGCAAATCCTGCACTACGGCCGGCCCGGTACCGGGATGGAATTGAAAGCCGGCATGATCTTCACGATCGAACCGATGATCAACGCGGGCAAGCGCGACATCCGCACGATGCCCGACCAATGGACGGTCAAGACGCGTGACCGCAGCCTGTCGGCGCAGTGGGAACATACGCTTCTGGTGACGGAAACCGGCCATGAAGTGCTGACGGTGTCGGCATTGACGCCACCGGCACCCGAATTCGTACACGAAGGCGCTCCGGCCACGGCCTGATCCTCGCGGGCGAGCTGCGACCTCAGCGGCGGTAACGTCCCGCTGATCTCGCCCCGCACCGGCTCAACTCCTGCAGCGACCGGCTCATTCCGGTCGCTGTTTCATTCACGCTCTGCTCATGCCCTCCGCTGCCGCCGTCCCTGCCGAAGAAACTCATCCGCGCGACGCCCTGAAAGCTGAGCGCGCGCGCCTGTTCGCGCAGTTCGACCAGCACGCCAACGTTCAGCAACTTGTGACCAAGCTGGCGCGCGCGGTGGACCGTTCGCTCGTGTGTCTTTGGCAGGAAGAGCAGATGCCCACCACCTGCGCGCTGATTGCCGTGGGCGGCTACGGGCGCGGCGAGCTGTTTCCGCATTCCGATGTGGACATCCTCCTCTTGCTGCCAGGCACCGCAGACAAGGCCTTGGAGGCCCGGCTGGAGGCCTTCATCGGCCGCTGCTGGGACATGGGGTTGGACATCGGCTCCTCGGTGCGCACGGTCGACGAGTGCATCAAGGAAGCCGCACAAGACGTAACAGTACGCACGTCGCTGCTGGAAGCGCGTCTGCTGACGGGCGACGAAGGGTTATACCGCACGTTCGAGACGCACTATCAAGGCCATCTGGACGCCGCAGACTTCTTCCAGTCGAAACTGCTGGAAATGCGCCAGCGGCACGCCAAGTACCAGGACACGCCCTACTCGCTCGAACCTAACTGCAAGGAAAGCCCCGGCGGCCTGCGCGACCTGCAGGTCATTCTGTGGATGACGCGCGCGGCTGGGTTCGGCTCCAGCTGGAACGAGCTGCTCGCCAATGGCCTGCTGACGCGCCGTGAAGCGCAGGAGCTGGCCAGCAACGAGCGCTTGCTCAAAACCGTCCGCGCGCGTCTGCACCTGCTGGCCGGGCGCCGGCAGGACGTATTGGTGTTCGATCTGCAGACGCAACTGGCCGAATCGTTCGGATACCGCCCGACCACCGCCAAGCGCGCGAGCGAACAGCTCATGCGCCGCTATTACTGGGTGGCCAAGGCGGTCACGCAGCTCAATACCGTGGTGCTGCAGAACATCGAGGCGCGGCTGTTCCCGAGCGAGCTGGGTATCACGCGGCGGATCAACGATCGCTTTGTCGAACGGCAAGGCATGCTCGAGATTGCCGACGCCGATCTCTACCAGCGCGAGCCGACGGCCATCCTGGAAACGTTCCTGCTTTACGAGCAGACGCGCGGCATCAAGGGATTGGCAGCCAGCACGATGCGCGCGCTCTACAACGCGCGGACGTTGATGGACGCCAAATGGCGCAAGGATCCGGCCAATCGCGCGCTGTTCCTGTCGATCCTGCAACAGCCGCAGGGCATCACGCACGCGCTGCGCCTGATGAACCAGACCAGCGTGCTCGGCCGCTACCTGGTCAACTTCCGCCGCATCGTCGGGCAGATGCAGCACGACCTGTTCCACGTCTACACGGTCGATCAGCACATCCTGATGGTGGTGCGCAATATCCGCCGTTTCGCCATCGTCGAGCACACGCACGAGTTTCCGTTCTGCAGCCAGTTGATGGCGAACTTCGACAAGCCGTGGGTGCTGACCGTGGCCGCGCTGTTCCATGACATTGCGAAAGGCCGCGGCGGTGATCACTCCGTGCTCGGCATGTCCGACGCACGGCGCTTCTGCAAGGAACACGGCATCGCCAAGGAAGACGCAGACTTGATCGTCTGGCTTGTCGAACATCACCTGACGATGAGCCAGGTCGCGCAGAAGCAGGACCTCGGCGATCCCGAAGTCATCCGCCATTTTGCCGATCTGGTCGGCACCGAGCGTCGGCTGACCGCGCTGTATCTGCTGACCGTTGCCGACATCCGCGGCACCAGCCCCAAGGTGTGGAACGCCTGGAAGGGCAAGCTGCTGGAAGACCTGTACCGCATGACGCTGCGCGTGCTCGGCGGCGCCACCACGGACCCGCACGCCGTGCTCGAAGGGCGCAAGGAAGAAGCGCGCGCCCTGCTGCGCCTGGCCGCGCTGGACGACACTGCACACGAGGCACTGTGGAAACAGCTCGACGTGGGCGTGTTCCTGCGCCACGACGCGCGCGACATCGCCTGGTTCACGCGGCATTTCTACAACCGTGTCGACACGACGATCCCGATCGTGCGAGCACGCATTTCACCAGCGGGCGTCGGCCTGCAGGTGGCGGTGTACTCGCCGGATCGGCCCGATCTTTTTGCGCGCATCTGCGGCTACTTCGAGCGCAAGAGCCTGACGATTCTGGACGCCAAGATTCACACCACGAAACACGGCTACGCACTCGACACCTTCCAGGTAGCCGACCCCAGCAGCGGCCTGGTAGAGCCCGGCCATTACCGCGACATCATCACGCTGGTCGAGCACGAGCTGGCTGAGCAGATCTCACGCGAAACCGCGCTGCCCGAGCCGCCGCGAGGGCGCATCTCGCGCCAGTCACGCAGCTTCCCGATCAAGCCGCGCGTCGACCTGCGGGCGGACGAGCGCGGCCAGTATTACCTGCTGTCCATTTCTGCAACAGACCGCACCGGTCTGCTCTACGCCATTGCCCGCGTGCTCGCACACCGTCGCGTGTCGGTACACACCGCGCGCATCAACACGCTCGGCGAGCGCGTGGAAGATATTTTCCTGGTCGACGGCACCCGCCTGACCCAGGACAACAAACTGCAGCTCGAACTTGAAAGCGAGCTGCTCGATGCGCTCGCCATCTGAGCGCCAGCCTTACCGGTCTAGATTCATGACTACCGATTCCGATGATTTCCCGGGCGACGACGACAAGCGCCGCGCCAGCGACCCGACGCAGCGTGCCACCCGCCCGGGCAAGCGCACCACGCTCGGCGTGCGCCGCGATGACGAAGGCAATTCCGTGCGTTCGACCGGCAAGCCGCTGCGCTCGTCCGACCTGAACCGCGAGCGCCAGCCGCTGCGCCCATCGCAACGCCGCGCCAAGCCGGAAGAACGCGCAGGTAAGCCGCCCCGCCCCGCACGTCCTGCCCGACGCGACGACGATGGCCAGACGCGCGATGCCAAGCCGCGCCGCATGCAAGGCGATCGCCCGCCGCGACGCTTTGATGACGAGCGTCCGCCGCGTCGGTTCAATGACGAGCAACGACCGCCCCGCCGCTCCGACGATGAGCGCACGCCGCGTCCCTTCGAAGATCGCCCACCCCGCCGGTTCGACGACGAACGTCCTCCGCGACGTTTCGACAACGACCAACGGCCGCCCCGTCGCTCTGATGATGAGCGCCCGCCCCGTCGTTTCGAAGATCGCCCACCCCGCCGGTTCGACGATGAGCGTCCCCCGCGTCGCTTTGACAACGACCGCCCACCGAGGCGCTTTGACGATGAACGACCGCCTCGCCGGTTTAACGACGATCAACGCCCGCCCCGTCGTTTCGATGACGAACGCCCGCGCCGCTACGGCGATGATCAACGCGCGCCGCGTCGCGATGGCGACCAACGTCCTCCGCGACGCTTTGATGATGAGCGCCCACCGCGCCGGTTTAGTGACGAACAGCGTCCGCCGCGTCGTTTCGACGATGAGCAACGCCCGCCGCGCCGGTTCGAGGATCGCCCACCACGCAAGTTCGGCGACGATCAACGCGCACCGCGTCGTGATGGCGACCAGCATCCCCCGCGACGCTTTGACGACGAACGTCCGCCTCGCCGGTACGGCGACGACCAACGCCCGCCGCGTCGATTCGACGACGAGCAACGGCCACCGCGCCGCTATGGCAACGACCGTGCTCCGCGTCGTTTCGATGACGACCGTCCGCCACGCCGCTTTGACAACGACCGTCCGCCACGCCGCTTTGAAGACCGTTCGGCCCGTCCGCAACGGCCCGAGCGCGAGCGTGAGGAGCGTGCCCCGCGTCATGCCGAGGAGCAGGCACCACGCCAGGCCGCGCAAACCGAATCCAGCGGGCTGGTCCGTCTGTCCAAACGCATGTCCGAACTGGGTCTGTGCTCTCGCCGCGAGGCCGACGAATGGATTCCGCGTGGCTGGGTGCTGGTGGATGGCGAGCCGGTCACCGAACTGGGGTCGCGCGTCAAGCCGGATGCGATCATCGAAATCCACCAGTCGGCGCGATCCGAGCAAGGCGAGCGCGTCACCGTGCTGATGCACAAGCCGGTCGGCTACGTTTCGGGCCAGGCGGAAGACGGCTATCAGCCGGCCGTTTCGCTATTCGTGCCGGAAAACCAGTGGGAAGGCGATCCTACGCGCAAGCGCTTCGCGCCGTGGCAGCGTCGGGCACTGGCGCCGGCCGGTCGGCTGGATATCGACTCCACCGGGTTGCTGGTGTTGACGCAGGACGGCCGAGTGGCACGCCACCTGATCGGCGAGGATTCGACGGTGGAGAAAGAATACCTGGTGCGCGTGGTGTGGCATTCACCGGACGGCGTTGTCGAGCACGACATCTCCAAGGTATTCCCGGAAGAGCTGATGGAGAAGCTGCGCTTTGGCCTGTCGCTCGACGGCGAAGCACTCAAGCCTGCAAAGGTGAGCTGGCAAAACGAAGAGCAGTTGCGCTTTGTTCTGCGCGAAGGCAAGAAACGCCAAATCCGCCGCATGTGCGAACAGGTGGGACTGGAAGTGGTCGGCCTGAAGCGCATCCGCATGGGCAGCATCGTGCTGGGCGATCTGCCGGTCGGCCAGTGGCGATTCCTGGGGCCGTTCGAGAAGTTCTGAGGCAGCCTCAGGCCCAAACAAAAAACCGGTCAGCGCACCCTGCGTTGACCGGTTTTTTTATGCTCTGCCTACATTACAGATGCGGAGCCTGGCAGGCTGCCCCCGAGGTGTTGGCCGACGCAGGCATGCCGAACACGGCCTGTGCGCCACAACGCGAACCGAACATCTTCGCCTGCTCGTGGCCTACGCCAACCACTTCGTGCGCCTGATGGTTGACGCGCTTGCGCCCCGCGAGGTAGCGCTCGTAGCGCCAGTAGTTGCGTGCGCGATCCAGGCGCGTCGGGCCTTCGGCCTCGGCACCGCACAACTTGTCGAGTACGCGGTGATTCGGGTCGTTGTCGTGCGTGCCGACCAGGTAAGTCACGTGGCGCTGTGCGTATCGGTTGAACAATTGGCGACCGGTCTTGCCGGCGGCATACGGCACCATGTCGACCATGCCGTATTTGTAGTGATCGTAGTCCGGGCAGACGCTGGTGCTGTAGCGCGCAAAGCCCTTGCCGCGCGGTCGCTCCGGCGTGAAATACAGATACGACGACGGGTTGGCGATCACGTAGCGCAAATCGATGCCGCGCTTGCGGATGACTTCATCCACGTTGTTGAGCACGGCGTAGCGTTGCACGACCTGGCCGCCGCCCGAATGGCCTGCCACCGTCACGCGCTTGACGTTGGGCGCGCGCGCCGGGTCGGTTACGTAGCCGATCAGATCATCGAGCACCTTGAGCGAACTCAGGTCCGTGTACGGTGCATTGGTGGCGTTGAAGCCGCCAATCCAGCCGTCCACCGACCACACCGGCATGCCGTCGAAGCCTTTGCCTTCGTCAGGCGTACCGGGAAAGTTCGGGGCAATCAGAAGGACCTCGTCGGGATTGCGGCCGCTGGCCTGGAGCAGCTCGGCGCCAGCGGCGTAGTAATCGTTTCCGTTGCGCTGCAGGCCGTGCTGCACGAACACGACTTCGCGGATGCTGCCGAGGTTGCCATCAAGCGGATGGTTGGCGTAGACCGGAAAATCGTAGCCAGCGGCATCGGCACCAAGATGCACGCGTTGCCACACCGGCCCTTGGGGATTTTGGGCAACCGGTGCGGCTCCGGTCGTTTCCGGCGTCTGCGGTCCTGCGCATGCGGCCAGCCCCAGCATCGCTGTCATGGCGACCCCGAGCGCCATCCGGCGCCAGCCCCTCAAACCATCGCGCTTCATATCGTCTCCGTGGTGGATGAAACATGCGTCCACCCGCCCCCGCAGGTGCGACGCTCACGCTGTCTCGATCAGTCGTCGTGATTGGCGGGCAATTCCGGGAACAGCACTTCGGTAAAGCCGAAGCGGGTGAAATCCTTCACGCGCATGGGATACAGCACGCCCTGCAGGTGATCGCATTCGTGCTGGACGACGCGGGCGTGGAAGCCCTCGGCAATTCTGTCGATGGCATGGCCATGCTGGTCGAAGCCGGTATAGCGCAGGCGCGTGTAGCGCGGCACCACACCGCGGAGGCCGGGTACCGAGAGGCAGCCTTCCCAGCCTTCTTCCATGTCGTTCGACAGCGGTTCGATGGTCGGGTTGATCAACACCGTCTTGGGCACGGCCGGCGCATCCGGATACCGGTCGTTGCGATCGAACCCGAAAATGACGACTTGCAGATCCACGCCGATTTGCGGAGCTGCCAGGCCGGCGCCGCGCGCCGCATCCATGGTGTCGAACATGTCTTCGATCAGGGCAGTCAGTTCGGGCGTGTGGAAACGCTCGACCGGCTTCGCCACGCGCAGCAGCCGGCTATCGCCCATCTTGAGGATATTTCGGATCATGACTGGTCTCCCGCCGGATTTTTCAACAGCGCGAGCATACCCGCTTCGTCCAGAACCTTCACGTTCAATTCTTCGGCTTTGGCGAGCTTGCTGCCGGCGTCTTCTCCGGCGACAACGAAGTCGGTTTTCTTCGACACCGATCCAGACACCTTGGCGCCCGCCGCTTCCAGCATGGCCTTGGCTTCATCACGCGTGAGGTGGGGCAACGTGCCGGTCAACACGACCGTCTTGCCGGCCAGCAGGCCTTCTTCGGCGGCCTCTGTGGGCATGGCGGCAAGCAGCTCACCGCGCAGTGCGTCCAGCTTCGCCAGTTGCTCGCGATGGTCGTGCGAAGCCAGCCATTCGAGCAGCGACGCAGCCACATCGGCGGGCAGGCCTGCCAACTGTTCGGGTTCCACCCTCGCCAGCTGCGCAAGCGTCGGTGCTGCCACGGCCAATTGCTTGGCACGCGTGGCCGTGAGCTTGGGCACGCCCAGCGTGGCGTAGAGCTCGGCCGGCTCCAGCTTCTCGCGCAGCTTCGCATTCGGCGCGTGCTCGCCTTGCGGCGCGACACCGGCTTCAAGCAGCGCATCCAGCGCCTGCTGATTCTTCGGCTCGGCAAAAAAATCGGCGATCGCCTCGGCTACCGTGGCGCCCACGTCCGGTAGCGCCAGCAACAGCGGCGCCGGTGCACGCCGGATCATCGCCAGGCTGCCGAGCCAGTCCGCGAGCGTCTTCGCGGTCGATTCGCCCACGTGGCGAATGCCCAGCGCAAACAGGAAGCGCGCCAGCGGCGGCGTCTTGCTGGCCTGGATGCCCTCCAGCAGATTCTCGGCCCACTTCGTGGCGATCTTGCCGGCGGAAACCGTCTCGGGCGTCACGCCATCACGCTCATCCGCGCGGCGCTTCATCTCAAGGAAATCTTCAAGCTTGAGTTTGTACAGATCGGCGATGCCATGCACGTAGTCCAGCTCGACCAGGTTGTCGATGTAACGCTCGCCCAAGCCTTCGATGTCCATCATGCGGCGGCCGGCAAAGTGGCGGATGGCCTCTTTACGCTGCGCCGAGCAGAACAGGCCACCTGAGCAACGTGCCACCGCCTCGCCCGCTTCACGCACGACGTGCGAGCCGCATACCGGGCACGTCTTCGGCAGTTCGAACGGCGGGTACTTCGGCTGCTGCTGCGGATTGAACAGATCACTGCCCGGCACCTCATCCATCGGGCGGCGATCGAACACAACGCTCACCACCTCGGGGATCACATCACCGGCGCGCCGGACGATCACGGTATCGCCAACGCGCACGTCCTTGCGGCGGACTTCGTCTTCGTTGTGCAGCGTCGCGTTGGTGACGGTCACGCCGCCAACAAACACCGGCACCAGCCGCGCCACGGGCGTGATAGCGCCCGTACGCCCGACCTGCACGCCAATGGATTCGACGGTCGTCAACGCTTCCTGCGCCGGATATTTGTGCGCGACGGCCCAGCGCGGCTCACGCGTGCGAAAGCCGAGTTCGCGCTGCAACGCGAGCGAGTTCACCTTGTAGACCACGCCGTCGATATCGAACGGCAAGCTGTCGCGCTTGGCGCCGATGGCGTCATGGAACTGAACCAGCCCGTCTCCGCCCTTCACCGCAGCGCGTTCAGCGCTGACCGGAAAACCAAACCCCTGCAGCGCGTCGAGCATGCCGGAATGCGTCTCGGGCATGCCTTTCCAGCCAACCACCTCGCCCAGCCCATAGGCGAAGAACGACAGCGGGCGCTCGGCAGCCATCCTGGGATCGAGTTGGCGTACGGCACCGGCCGCGGTGTTGCGCGGGTTGACGAAGGTCTTGTCGCCACGCTCACGCTGGCGGGCGTTGAGCTTTTCGAAGTCGTCGCGGCGCATGTAGACCTCGCCGCGCACTTCCAGCACGGGGGGCACATGGCCGTCAACATGCGACAGCCCAAGCGGAATCTGCCGGATCGTGCGGATGTTTTGCGTGACGTCTTCGCCCGTGGTGCCATCGCCGCGTGTGGCGGCCTGCACGAGATAACCGCGCTCGTAGCGCAGGCTGATCGCCAGGCCATCAAACTTCAGTTCGGCGGCATATTCGACCGGCGGATCGGTGTCATCGAGGCCCAGTTCGCGGCGCACGCTGGCATCGAACGCACGTGCGCCGTTGGCCGTGGTGTCGGTCTCGGTACGGATCGACAGCATCGGAATGACATGCCTGACCGGCGCAAACTCGGGCAGAACAGCGCCTCCGACGCGCAGCGTGGGCGAGTCGGCCGTCTTCAGTTCGGGATGTTCGGCCTCCAGCGCTTCCAGCTCTCGATAGAGCCGGTCGTATTCAGCGTCGGGCACGCTGGGCTGGTCGAGCACGTAGTACTCGTGGGCATAGCGGTTCAGCTCGGCACGCAGCCAAGCCGCCCGCGCCTCGGGCGTGGTACCGGACGCGGGTTCTGCAATCTTGCGCATCGTGGGCCCGTCAGTGGCTGAACAAGCGCACCGCGGTGCTCGAACCGGCCGGGATACCGCGCGCTTCAAGCTTGTCGTACAGCACCCGCAGATGCTTCTGGATGGCGACGAACGACTGCTCCGTCAGCGGACGCAGGTTGTCGTCCACCACCTGCGCACCCATGCGCTGCGATAGCGTGTAGGCGTATTCGCACACGAGCTTGAACGGCTTGCTTGCTTCTTCCGCCACCGGCACATCGAGCAGCAGCGTGATCTGGCGGCCGGCCTTGACCGTCAGGTCATCGCGCAGGAAATTGGTGTCGCCAAACTGCAGCGTGAATAGCGCGCGCTGTACGCCATCGGCACCGGCGTGGAAGCGCGTGAAACGCGTGCCGTCGCGCGAGAGCACGAGGCCGTCTTGCGTGGCGACCGTCTGCACATAGGCGGCCGACCACGGCGCACCGTCGGAAATCACGCTCACGCCCAGTTGCACATCGCACTCGGCGGCAAACGCGTCGAGTTCGCGGGCGTTGGAAATCGTCTCGTTCATGTCCGGCAGTTCCGGCACGGCGTCTGCCGCTTCCGACAGCGGATCGATCGCGTTGATGAACTCCGAGAACTCCAACGCATTCAGCGGGCCAGTGCGGTTGGCCAATTGCACGGCCACTTGCACGTCAAGATAGCGTTGACCGGCGCGGATGGCTTCCCACGCATTGGCGGCAGGGTTCAAACCTTCCACGTGGACCTGCTTGGTGCCTGCGCGGCGCAGCTTGGCGAGCGCCGGCAGCAGGCGGTCGCCCGACACTTCGCGTTCCGGATGCAGCGGCACGATGCAATCGATCAGCGGATCGATCACGCCATTGGCGGGCTCCAGCGAACCCGGCACGGGCTCGGCCGCCGCTTCCGCTTCGGCGGCCTCGAGCGCAGCATCGTCGCTTGACGGCGTAAGTTCGGCTGCGATCACGCCGGCTTCGGTTTCGGCGCTGCCCGTGGCGGGCGTGTGCGTCTTCGCCGAGAAACCGGGCTCAAGACGCGGTTCGACGCGGCCCGTCTCGTCGCGCTCTCCGCCCAGGGCGGGTTCGGCGCGCTCGGTCCAGCCTTCGCCGCGGGGCGTCTCGTCGACGGCCGGGTTATATACCTCGGGCCGGCGCGCCTTGCGGATTTGCCACTGGTTGTAGACAACAATCACGAGCACAAACACCACGCCTGCGCCCAGCAGGGCCATCACCAGGTTGTTGTCCTGCATTTACGCCGCCTCCGCCATGGTCAGCGCGGCATCCATGTCCACCGCCACGATCCGGGACACACCTTGTTCCTGCATGGTCACACCGATGAGCTGTTGCGCCATTTCCATCGCAATCTTGTTGTGAGAAATAAAAACGAATTGGGTCTTGTCAGACATGCGCTTGACCATGTTGGCGTAGCGCTCGGTGTTGGCGTCGTCCAGCGGGGCATCCACCTCGTCGAGCAAGCAGAACGGGGCCGGATTCAGCTGGAACATCGCAAACACCAGCGCAATCGCAGTCAGTGCCTTTTCACCGCCCGACAGCAAGTGAATGGTCGAATTCTTCTTGCCCGGCGGCTGCGCCATCACCTGCACGCCTGCATCGAGAATTTCTTCGCCGGTCATCATCAGCTTGGCCTGGCCGCCGCCGAACAGCGTCGGGAACAGCTCGCCAAAGTGATAGTTGACCTGATCGAACGTGCCTTGCAACAGCGCGCGCGTTTCCTGGTCGATCTTGCGGATGGCGTCTTCCAGCGTGGTGATGGCGTCGGTCAAATCGGCCGATTGTGCATCCAGGAAGCCCTTTCGCTCGCGCGCTGCCGCCAGTTCGTCGAGCGCAGCCATGTTGACGGGGCCCAGCGCGTTGATGGCGTTGTTGATGCGAGTGACTTCACCTTGCAGGTACGACGGTTTCAGATCGCCGGTCAGACGTTCGGCTAGCGCTGCTTCGTCCACATTGGCAGCGGTGAGCTGCTCGGTGAACTGCTCCTGGTTCAGGCGCGCGGCCTGTTCCTTCAATTGCAACTCGGTAATGCGATCGCGCAGCGGTTGCTGGGCGCGCTCTGCAGTCAGGCGTTGCTCGTCATGCGCGCGCAGTTGTGCAGTCAGCGCATCCAGTTCCATGCGTGCCAGCCCGAGCTTTTCTTCCTTCTCGGCACGGCGCTCCAGCGCTTCCTGCAGCCCGGTATGCGCGGTCTGCTCGTTGATGGTTTCCAGCTCGGCGCGCGCGTTTTCCAGCGTCAGCACGATCTGCTGCGCCTGGTCGCTCGCCACCTGGATGTTGCGCTTCAGTTCGGCAATGCGGTTCTGCAGATTGCGCTCGGCAAAGTGCGCCTCCTGTGCGCCGCGCTCCTGATCGCGCAAGGCGTTGCGCGCATCGCTCAGGCGAACTTCCAGCGCTTCGAACGCCTGCTGGCTGTCTTCAAAGCGCGCCTGCATGTCGGCGAGCGCCGCATCGTGCTGTTCGAACGTCGCTTCGGATTCGGCACGGATGGCACGCTGCTCTTCGATCTGCGCGCGAATCTCGTCCAACTCGCTGTCGATCTGGCCGCTGCGCGCGTTGTAGCGCTCCATCGCCTGCGACAGCTTGAGCACATCCATCTGCAGCACGTGCACGCGACGCGTGGCCTGCTCGGCGCGGGCCCGCACCTGCGTGAGGTTCTGGCTGGCCTGGCTGTACGCCGCTTCGGCGCGCACGGCGGCACTCTTGGCTTCGTCGGCCAACAGCATCTGCGCACGCACCTGTTTGTGCAGGTTTTCGATCTCCTGCGCACGCGCCAGCATGCCGGCCTGCTCGGAATCGGGCGCGTACAACTGCACCGACGACCGGCCAATCAAGTGCCCGGCCTGGACCACAAACGTGCCGCCTTCCGGCAACGTCTGCCGCGCGGCGAGCGCAGCCTGCATGTCGTCGGCGATATAGACGTCGGCCAGCCAGTCTTGCAGCACGGCGCGCATGCCGGGCTCCGTCACCTGCACCAGCGACATCAGCGGACGCAACCCCGCCGGCGCCTCGACCGGACGCGCTGCGGGAGGGGGCGCATAGAAGGCGAGCTTGGCGGGCGGCGCGTCGGCCGCAAACGCCTTGATCCAATCGAGGTTGGAGACTTCGAGCGCGCCAAGCTTTTCACGCAGCACCGCTTCGAGTGCGGGCTCCCAGCCCTGCTCGATCTGCAGCTTCTTCCAGAAGCGCGGCAGTTCGCTCAGCTCATGCTTGGCCAGCCACGGCTGGACCTTGCCGTCGGTCTGCACGTTCTCCTGCAGCTGCTTGAGCGCGGCGAGGCGCGCTTCCAGGCTAGCGATGGCGGCGGCTTCCGATTGCACGCGGTCCTGCGCGGCGCGGCGTGCCTCGTCGAGCTGCGGCACTTGTGTCTCGGCGTCTTCCAGCGCGGCTTGCGCTTCAGCCAGCACCTCTTCTTGCTCGGCCAGTTCGGCACGCAGAGTTTCGAGCTGCACGTCGTCCGGCTTGTCGAGGCCGGATGACTCTTGCGTCAGACGTTCGCGGCGCTGTTCGAGCTGCAGCAGGGCCTGATCGGCATTGCGCTGGTGTGCGGCTTCGAGCTTGAGGGCCTGTTCCGATTGCAGGATCGCGGCGCGTTGATCGTTCAGCGCGGTCTGTGCATCGCGCCACTGCGCTTCCATGGCGGGGAGTTCGTCGGCTTTGCGCGCGACGTCCTCGGCGGCCTGCGCAGCACGCTCCTCGGCCATGGCCAACTCTTCCTCGGCGGCGGCGAGGTCTTCCTGCGCCTGCTCGCCCTGCGTATGCCACTGTTCCTGCTGCGCGGTCAGCGTGGCGATCTGCTGCTGGATGCGATTGCGCGATTCCACCACGTAGCGAATTTCGGCTTCGAGGCGGCTGACCTCCGAATTGGCTTCGTACAGCGCGCCCTGCGCGGCGTGCATCGCGTCGGACGACGCGTAATGCGCCACGCGCATCGTTTCGAGTTCGGCCTCGATATGGCGCAACTGCGCGGTCTGCGCTTCCAGGTCGATCTGCGCCTGTTCGATTGCGCGCTGATGGCGTTCCTGCTCAGCTTGCGCTTCACGCTTGCGGAGCAGCCAGAGCAGGTGCTGCTTCTCTTCGCCTTCTGCCTGCAGCGTCTGGAAGCGCTGCGCAACTTCCGCCTGGCCCTCGAGCTTTTCGAGATTGGTGCCGAGTTCGCGCAGGATGTCTTCCACGCGCGTCAGGTTTTCACGCGTGTCGGAGAGGCGGTTTTCAGTTTCGCGGCGGCGTTCCTTGTACTTCGACACGCCCGCGGCTTCTTCCAGGAAGATGCGCATGTCATCGGGCTTGGCCTCGATGATGCGCGAGATCATCCCCTGCCCGATGATGGCGTAGGCGCGCGGCCCGAGGCCCGTGCCGAGAAAGATGTCCTGGATGTCGCGGCGGCGTACTGCCTGGTTGTTGATGAAGTACGACGAGGTGCCGTCGCGGCTGAGCACGCGCTTGACCGCCACTTCGGCGTATTGGCTCCACTGGCCGGCGGCGCGGCCTTCCGCGTTGTCGAATACGAGTTCGACGCTGGCGCGGCCAGCCGGCTTGCGCTGGGTCGAGCCGTTGAAGATGACGTCCTGCATCGATTCGCCACGAAGTTCCGCGGCGCGTGACTCACCGAGCACCCAGCGCACGGCGTCGATGATGTTGGATTTACCGCAACCGTTCGGGCCGACGATGCCGACAAGCTGGCCCGGAACGTGAAAATTGGTCGGATCGACGAAAGACTTGAAGCCTGCGAGCTTGATCGAAGAGAGGCGCACGTTGTGTTCGTCTCGAAGGGATCAGAAAAGGGGGATAAAGCGGGCGCCCCAGGAGCGCGCCTTTACCGTCACACCCACGCCGTTCGGCGCGGACTGACAAGGCACGCCCAAGGGGCGCGGATGGCGCCATCATACCATTCGCTCCCCGGCCTCCCGCCAATCAAATCGCTACAAAAATGGACGAAATTTGCAGCACGGAAGGCTCAATTGCTGCGGATTTGTAAGCAGTTTCACGTTCATGACAAACGGCGTCAGTCCGGGCGACGGGTGCGCGACGGCCCGGGCGCGGCGAGCCAGTCGAGCAGCGCATTGTGCAGCGCATCAGGATCCTGGATTTGTGGCGCATGGCCCGCGTCCGGAAATTCCACCAGCGTCGCGCGCGGAATGGCCTTGGCAGCTGCGCGGCCGAGTTCGGGGTAATGCCCCAGCTGCGCCCGTGCTTCGGGGGGCGCCGCGTCCTTGCCGATGGCCGTGGTGTCTTTCTGGCCGATGAGCAGCAGCGTCGGCGGGCGCAACTGGCCGAACTCATAGACGACGGGCTGCGTGTAGATCATGTCGTACAGCAGTGCGGAATTCCACGCCACCAGATCGCGCCCCGGGCCGCGGTACATGCCGGCCAGCATCTGGACCCACGGCTCGTATTGCGTACGCCATTGCCCGGCGTAGTAGGTCGACTGCTCATAGGCGCGGATGCGCTCGGCGGTGGTTTGCTTCTCACGCGCGAACCATTGGTCCACTGTCATGGGCGGCACACCCTTGGTCTTCCAGTCTTCCAGGCCGATCGGGTTGATCATCACCAGCCGCGACACTGCGTTCGGATACATCAAGGCGTAGCGCGTCGCCAGCATGCCGCCCGTCGAATGGCCGATCATGATGGCGTGCTCGATCCCGAGCGACGCCAGCAGCGCATGCGTATTGCTCGCCAGTTGCTGGAACGTGAACTGATATGCGTGCGGCTTGCTGGATTTGCAGAAGCCGATCTGATCCGGGGCGATCACGCGGTAGCCGGCACCCGTCAGCGCGGCGATCGTGCCTTCCCAGGTGGCCGCGCAGAAGTTCTTGCCGTGCAGCAGCACCGCCACCTGGCCGTTCGGCTGCCTGGGTGCGACGTCGAGGTACGCCATCTCTAGTGCATTGCCCTGCGACTCGAACTTGAAAAGCTTGACCGGAGCGGGATATTCGAAGCCCTCCAGGCGCGGGCCATACACGGGGCCGGTCTCTGCCGGAGCGGCGTACGCGGCGGTGGAAGCAATCGACAACGCAACCGTCAACGCAGCAAGAATCGAGCGAAGCAACATCGGCAACTCCTTGGATTGCGAAACGCTGGCAGCCTACTTGCGCCGGGACAGCCCCGACAGCGCGCCTGCCAGGATGATGCACGCGCCGCCCGCCATTTCCTGAGGGGACAGGCGTTCCGCCGTCAGCAGCGCGGACGACACGGCCGCGACCACGATTTCGAAGAGCATCAGCAGCGCCGCACGATTGGCCGGCAAGCGCTGCAGGCCGCGCTGCACCATCGCATTGCCGCCGACCAGTACGCAGGCCATGCCCACCAGCAGCAGCCACGTATTGCCTTGCGAAAAAGCCGCGGGCACCGTGCGCACGCCATCGAGCATCAACGCAGCTGGAAAGCCCACCAGCGCGCAGCCTGCGAAAACGACCACAGTGCGCATTTCCGGGCGCATGGTCGGATGGCGCTGCCCCGCCAAGCGTGAGAGCACGTTGTTGCAAGCAAAAGCGAGCCCTGCAATCAGCCCCGCCCATTCCGCCGCTGAACCGGGCCACGGCGTGCCGGCCTCACCCGACCACAGCATCATCATCGCGCCCGACAGCGCCAGCGCGAGCAGCACACCGCCGCGCCAGCCCAGGCGCTCGTGCAGCCACAGGCGCGCCAGCAGGGCGGTCCATACCGGGGTCAGATAGAACAGGAGCAGTACCCGCATGACCGTGCCGTGCACCGTGCCCCAGACGAAACCGGCGTTGGTGATGCCCGCCGCGAGCCCGAGCGCGGGAATCAGCCACGACCATTGAAACGTCCGAAAGTGACGACGCAGCACTATGGCGGCCAGCACGGCTGCGGCTGCGCCCGTCATTGACGAAGCCAGCATGCTGCCGAGCCCCCAGCCGGCCAGCAGGCGGTACGGGTACCAGGAAATGCCCCAGACGGAGGCGCCCAGGAGGATAAACAGTGCAGCCGCCCATTGCGGCTGGTGGTGAGCGGAAGCGTCCGCCGATGAGGCTATCGATGTCATCTAAGCAATAAAAAAACGGCGGAAATCCGCCGCGGCCAGCATTGTCTTGGGGCGGCCAGCACACGTTGGCCGTATAATTTCGGGCTTCCCGGCAAGCGCCAAGCTTGTCCGCTGACCAGCCCAACACCGCCGCCCAACACCGTGAATCCGCGCCTGTCCGCCCTGCAGCCGTATCCGTTCGAGAAACTGAAAGCACTCGTCAAGGACGTGACGCCCAGCGCCGCCCATACGCCCATCAGCTTTGGCATCGGCGAGCCCAAGCACCCGACGCCGGCCCTGGTGAAAGACGCGCTGACGGCGGCGCTCGGCGGGCTGGCGAATTATCCCACGACGCTTGGCTCCGATGCACTGCGACAGTGCATCGCTGCATGGCTGGAGCGCCGCTACGGCTTGCCGAAGGTCGACCCAGCCACTGAAGTCATCCCCGTCAACGGCTCGCGCGAGGCGCTGTTCTCGTTCGCCCAGACCGTGATTGACGGCAGCAAGCCCGGTGCCCGTGTGCTGTGCCCGAACCCGTTCTACCAGATCTACGAAGGCTCGGCGCTGCTGGCCGGTGCCACGCCCCTGTTCGCCAACAGCGACCCGGCGCGCAACTACGCACCCGATTTCGCCGCGATCACGCCCGAAGAATGGCGCAACGTGCAGCTCGTCTTCGTATGCAGCCCCGGCAACCCGACCGGCGCCGTGCTCACCCTCGAAGACTGGAAGCAACTCTTCGCCTTGTCGGACGAATACGGCTTCATCATCGCGTCGGACGAGTGCTACTCCGAAATCTATTTCGACGAGGCCAACCCGCCGCTGGGCGCGCTGCAGGCCGCGCACAAGCTGGGCCGAGGCTTTGACCGCCTGGTGATGTTCTCCAGCCTGTCCAAGCGCTCCAACGTGCCGGGCATGCGTTCCGGCTTCGTGGCCGGCGACGCCAAGCTGCTCAAGGCCTATCTGCTGTATCGCACGTATCACGGCAGCGCGATGAGCCCGTCGGTGCAGTCCGCTAGCATCGCTGCGTGGAATGACGAGACCCACGTGCGCGACAACCGGGCGCAATACGTCAAAAAGTTCCAACAGGTCACGCCGATGCTGGCCGAGGTGCTGGACGTGGCCCTGCCCGACGCCGCCTTCTACCTGTGGGCCAACGTCAAGCGCACGGGCCTGTCGGACACTGAATTCGCACGCCAGCTGCTGGCCGCCAAGAACGTCGCCGTCCTGCCGGGCAGCTACCTCGCCCGCGAGGCGCACGGCACGAACCCGGGCCAGGACTACGTGCGCATCGCGCTGGTGGCCGGCGTGGACGAATGCCTGGAAGGCGCGCGCCGGATTGTCGAGTTCTGCCAGCAACGCTGATCCGTAATTTTCTCTTCTGTTTCCTCTCCGAGAGCCAACAAGACCATGACGCAACAACTGCAATCCCTGATCGACCAAGCGTGGGAAGACCGCGCCAACCTGTCGCCCAAGTCCGCTCCGGCCGATATCCGCGAAGCCGTCGCCAACGTGATCGGGCAACTTGATCGTGGCGCGCTGCGTGTGGCCGAGAAGAAGGACGGCGAGTGGATCGTCAATCAGTGGATCAAGAAGGCCGTGCTGCTGTCGTTCCGCCTGGAAGATAACGCACCGATGGCTGCCGGCGGCTTCACGCAGTTCTACGACAAGGTGCCGAGCAAGTTCGCCGACTACACGGCAGAAGACTTCGCCGCGGGCGGCTTCCGCGTGGTGCCGCCCGCGGTGGCGCGCCGTGGCTCGTTCATCGCCAAGAACGCCGTGCTGATGCCGTCGTACGTGAACATCGGCGCTTACGTTGACGAAGGCACGATGGTCGACACCTGGGCCACCGTCGGTTCGTGCGCACAGATCGGCAAGAACGTCCACCTGTCGGGCGGTGTGGGCATCGGCGGCGTGCTGGAGCCGCTGCAGGCCAACCCGGTCATCATCGAAGACAACTGCTTCATCGGTGCCCGCTCGGAAGTCGTGGAAGGCGTGATCGTTGAAGAAAACTCGGTGATCTCGATGGGCGTGTACCTGGGCCAGTCGACCAAGATCTACGACCGCGAAACCGGTGAAGTCAGCTACGGCCGCATCCCGGCGGGCTCGGTGGTGGTGGCGGGCAACCTGCCGTCGAAGGACGGCTCGCACAGCCTGTACTGCGCCGTGATCGTCAAGAAGGTCGACGCGAAGACGCGCGCCAAGGTTGGCCTGAACGAGCTGCTGCGCGGCGATTAAGCACCGGCGCAAGGCATGCCTGCTAGTCTTGCGGGCATGCCAACCACCTCAAACGCAGCCATGTCCGAACGCAATGCCGCCGGCACCCGCTTCGGCAAGCTGCGCCAACGCATCATGGGTCTTGATCCAAACACCATCGGTACTGTCTTGTCTTTGCTGCCCACTATCCTGGAGCAGGCAAACAAGACCATCGACAAGTTCAAGAACCGCAAGAAAACCGGCACCGAACCGTCCCGCGCAGAAGGCGCCGCGCCCGACCCGAATACACGGATTGCCGAGCTGGAAGCGGCGATCCTGCAGCAGGCTGAATCGGTCAAGCTGCTGGCCGAACAGCACGCCATCACCATCGACGCGTTGCGCGATGAAGCCGCGCGGCTGGAGCGCCGCCTCAGGCGCATGACTTGGCTGGCGTCCATCGGTTTTGCAGTGGCCGTTGCCGCCCTCTCCTTCGCCCTGCAAGCCTTTCGACATTGATTGCGAATCCCACCATGACGACCCTGCATGGCATCCCCAATTGCGACACCGTGAAGAAGGCCCGCACGTGGCTCGAATCGAACGGCGTCGCCTACACCTTTCACGATTTCAAGAAGCAAGGCGTGAGCGCCGACATGCTGGCCGGCTGGCTCAAGCATGTGCCGCTCGCCACGCTGCTCAACCGCAAGGGCACCACGTGGCGCGCCCTGTCTGACGCCGACAAGGCCCGCGCTGAAGACGAGGCTGGCGCCATCGCGCTGATGCAGGCCAACCCGTCGTTGATCAAGCGGCCGGTGCTGGTGCACGGCAAGAGCGTCAACGTCGGTTTTTCGGCGGACCAGTACGCCGCCCTCTTCTAACAATAACGACAACATCGTCACCGTCATGCAGCCCACGCTTGCCCTCACTGAAGACCTGATCCGCCGCCGCTCCGTCACGCCCGAAGACAAGGGCTGCCAGGACGTGCTGATCGAACGCCTGACCGCCGCCGGGTTCCAATGCGAAACCGTGATCAGCGGCCCGGACCACTTTCGGGTGACCAACCTGTGGGCCATCAAGCGCGGCCGCGCCGGCACCGACGGCAAGCTGCTCGTGTTCGCTGGCCACACTGATGTGGTGCCCACCGGCCCGGTTGAGCAATGGCACTCCGATCCGTTCGAACCGACGCACCGTGACGGCAAGCTCTACGCGCGCGGCGCGGCAGACATGAAGACGTCGATTGCCGGCTTCGTGGTGGCCTCGGAAGAATTTGTTGCCAAGCACCCGGACCACGCCGGCTCGATCGGCTTTCTGATCACCAGCGACGAAGAAGGCCCGGCGCACGACGGCACCGTCAAGGTATGCGACCTGCTCCGCGCACGCGGCGAGCGCCTCGATTACTGCGTGGTCGGTGAGCCGACTTCGGTGTCGACCCTCGGCGACATGGTCAAGAACGGGCGACGCGGTTCGCTGTCGGGCAAGCTCACAGTGAATGGTGTGCAGGGCCACATCGCGTATCCGCATCTGGCCAAGAACCCGATCCACCTGGCCGCACCGGCGCTGGCTGAGCTGGCCGCCGCAAACTGGGACGACGGCAATGCCTACTTCCCGCCGACCACGTGGCAGATGTCGAATATCCACGGCGGCACGGGCGCGACGAACATCATTCCCGGCCACGTGACGATCGACTTCAACTTCCGCTTCTCGACCGCCAGCACGCCGGACGGCCTGAAGGCGCGCGTGCACGGCATTCTCGATGCGCACGGCCTCGACTACACTCTTGACTGGACGCTGGGCGGCGAGCCCTTTTTGACCGAGCGCGGCGACCTGTCCGATGCCCTCGCCTCCGCCATCCAGGCCGAGTGCGGCGTGACCACCGAGCTGTCAACCACGGGCGGTACCTCGGACGGCCGCTTCATCGCCAAGATCTGCCCGCAGGTGATCGAGTTCGGCCCGCCGAACGCGAGCATCCACAAGATCGACGAACACGTCGAAGTGGCATTCATCGAGCCGCTGAAAAACGTGTATCGCCGCGTCTTGGAAACGTTGATCGCCTGAGGTTCCCCAGATGGCGCGCAACGTCGAGATCAAGGCGCATGTGCGCGACGTGGCTGCACTCATTGAGCGCGCGGCCGCCATCGCGGATTCCGGCCCCGAGCGCATCGAGCAGGACGACACGTTCTTTGCCTGTGCGAATGGGCGCCTGAAGCTGCGGCAGTTCTCGACCGGGCGCGGCGAGCTGATCCATTACTTCCGCGCCAACAGCGCCGGCCCGCGTGTGTCGGACTACCACATCGTTCCGACCAGCGCGCCCGACGCCCTGCGCGCCACGCTGGCCGCCGCCATCGGCACCGCCGGCCGCGTCATCAAGTTTCGCCACCTTTATCTCGCGGGCCAGACGCGCATTCATGTGGATGCGGTGAAAGACCTTGGCGATTTCGTTGAACTTGAAGTCGTGCTGCGCGAAGACCAATCCGAAGACGATGGCGTGGCCATCGCGCACGCCCTGATGCAATCCCTCGGCATTGCCGAATCCGACCTGCTTGACGTCGCTTACGTCGATTTGCTGGCCGCACAACAACATTGAGCCGAAGATGACCACGCCCACCCTGCCCACCTCCCACCCGTTCACGACCGTTCGCGACCTGCTGCGCTACGCCGTGTCGCGCTTCACCGCCGCCGGGCTTGTCTTCGGCCACGGCAGCGAGAACGCCTACGACGAAGCCGCTTACCTGATCCTGCACACGCTGCATCTGCCGATCGATACGCTGGAGCCGTTCCTGGACGCACGCCTGCTGCCCGAAGAAGTGGCTGCCGTGCTGAAGGTGATCGAGCGCCGCGCTGTCGACCGCGTGCCCGCCGCGTACATCACGCACGAGGCATTCATGCACGGCATGCGCTTCTACGTGGACGAACGCGTGATCGTGCCGCGCAGCTTCATCGGCGAATTGCTGGAAGACGGTCTGGAACCGTGGATCGACCAGGAAGACGGTCCGACCGATGTGCTGGAGCTGTGTACCGGCTCGGGCTGCCTGTCGATCCTGGCGGCGCTGCAATGGCCCAACTCGACCATCGACGCAGTGGACCTGTCGCCGGATGCACTGGTGGTGGCCAATCGCAATGTCGACGAATACCACCTGCAAGATCGCATCCGCCTGCACGAAGGCGACCTGTATGCGCCGCTGCCACCGGGCGTGCATTACGACGTGATCCTGACGAACCCGCCGTACGTGAACGAGGCATCGATGCAGGCATTGCCGCCTGAGTACCGTGCCGAGCCGCACATGGCGCTGGCAGGAGGCAACGACGGCATGGACATCGTCCGCCGCATCCTGGCCGATGCACCACGCCACCTGAAGCCGCACGGCGTGCTGGTGGTGGAAATCGGTAACGAGCGTGAAAACGTTGAGGCGGCGTTCCCGGATCTCGACCTGGTCTGGCTGCCGACCAGCGCAGGTGAAGACCAGGTGTTCCTGGTTACGCGCGAGGCGCTTTAAGCGAATGGGGTTCCGAACCGCACGCGTGGGGTTCGGAACTCGGCAGGTCGGCGTTCGGAACGCCGTGGTCCGGGTTGCGAACGCCGCGTTTCCGGTTACAAACGCCGCGATTGACGTTCAGAACGCCATGTGTGGGGTTCGGAACGCCTGGTCTCCGGGTTCCGAACCCCACATCTCTGGTTCTGGACTCGAAGATTGCCGTTCAGAACCGCATGCGCCGGGCTTTGAACCGCGCATTTGACGTTCGGCACCCGACGCGCCGAGTGCAACACTCCGGCGAGGCTGCAACGGCCGTCACAGCGGAAACAACCGAAACAGCGTCAGGACTTGATCTCGTCACAGGCGTCTTTCACAACGCAAATGGAAAAGCGCTGATCGAACACCTGGCCGCTTGGGCAGTGGTCGAAGACGGCGTGCGACTGTGCGTCGCAGGTGGCGTAGGCGGTGGTGCAGTTGGTGCGCACGGGTTGCTTGGGACCACGGTTGGTGCCGTCGTCGAGCATGAAGCGGCCCGATGGCGCGGGGCATTTGAATTCTGCGGCGGCCTTGGCGAGCGCGGCGGCCGCCTTTTCGGCTTTGGACGTCTGCGGCGTGGGCGGGTTGGCTGGTGATGGACGGCGGTCGCAGGCCGATACCGTTACCACTGCTAGCGCACACAGCAACGTGGTGAGGGTGAGTGCGCGGGTCATGGGGGGCTCCTTCGGGGTTGGACGTCCTGAAGTTTACGCTGCGATGTGCGTTTTTGGTCCATCCCTGTTTCGTCCCCTGGCGGGGCCGACCTACTTTCTTTGTCTTGCCAACCAAAGGTAGGCAAAGAAAGGCGCGCCCGAGATGGCGAAAGATTCCTTGAATTTCCGTAACCGGGCGGAGAAGGACCGAAACTCGCTTCGCTCAGACAGTTCCCCGTCTTTTTTCCGCCCGCTTACAGAAATTCAAGGCGCCATCAAGGGCAGGAACGTCAACGGCCAAACCGTCTGAGCGCGAGCGTTGGCGCTGTGATGTGCTGAGCTGGCGCTCAGCGGAGCATCGCTGACATGGCGGAGAGGCTGTTGAGCATGCGTACGGCATGTTCTACGGAGTCGGCGGCGAAGCGCAGCATCGTGCCGTCGACGCGCTCCAGGGCGGGCCATTGGCAGAACAGATCGGCCAATGCGGGCGTTTGTGTTTGCAGGCGGCAGACGATCGGTGCCTGGAGGCGCAGCGGCATGCTGAAATGGCCGCGCCGTACCGTGGCTTTCACCGCTGCGTAGATGGCTTCGCACGACTGCTCGGGCGAGAGCGATGTGCCGGCGTTCTGTCCTTCCGCCTGTTTGGTCTCGACGAACGTGGTGTGCGGCAACAGCGGTTTGGTTTCCTTGATAAATACATCGTCGCCGCTGGCAACGGCCACCGGCACGCCGCGCTCCCCGGCCAGGGCGCCGTAGAGGCCGGCCTCGCCCAATTCCTGCTCGTTGAACCAGACGCGCGCGAAGGCAAAGCTGTTGATGGTGTGTGCCAGCACGCCGCGGCTGCCGGCGCGCGCGTGGTAGCCGATCATGCAGACGGCGTCGCAGCCGTCCACGCCGGCCATCATGCTGAGGTAGCGCGGCTTGCCGAGGACGAAGCGTGCGCGGCGGTCGATGGAATCGGGGATGAGGTTGCGGAAACCTCCGTGCGAATCGTTGACGAGCACGTCCGTGGCGCCGCCGTCGAAGGCACCGCGCACGGCGGCATCGGCTTCGGCGGTCATCCAGCGGCGGGCGCGTTCGTATTCGCCGTTGCCGGCGCGCGTCTGCTCGGGGTGGAACACGTTGGCCACGCCTTCGATGTCGGCGGAAATCAGGATTCGCATGAGTCAGGTCAGAGCAATTCGGTCAGTGCGCGGCGGGTGTTGCCGTCGCGGCCGGTGACGGCTGTTGCGCGGAACAGCGCGTGTACGATGGCTTGTTCGACGCTGTCGGCGGCGGCCTGGAACAGCGGGTCGAGATGCGATTCGTGTGTCATGGAGACGGCTGGCATGGCGCGCGCGCCCTCGTGCGGCACGGTGTAGGCAGTGGAGAACGCCAGTGCGATATCGCCGCTGCCATGGCCGAAGACGGAGCCGGTGCGTGCCAGGCCGGCGCCCGCGCGCAAGGCGAGGCGGCGCAACTGGCGTGCATCGAGCGGCGCGTCGGTGGCGAGCAGCATGATGATCGAGCCCTTCTCCGGCTCCGGTGTGGCCGCGGCGAGCGCGCTCGCCAATTCCGCACCGACGTTGCGCCCGCCAAGTGTCAGGTTTTTGGTCACGCCAAAGTTGGACAGCACGAGCGCGCCGACAGTACGTTGTGCGCCGTCGGCGAGTGTCACCACGCGCGATGCAGAACCGATGCCGCCCTTCACGCCGAACGACGACATCCCGCGCCCTGCCCCCACCGCGCCTTGCTCGAACGCTTGGGCTGCCGCAGCGTAGGCCGCGTCGTAGTGCACGTCCTGCACGGCAAACGCCTGCAGGTCGTTCAGGTAGCCGTCATTGCATTCGAAGACGAGCGGATTGACGGTCGACCACGTGCGGCCGATCTGCGGGTTGGCGGCAACCGCCTGGCGGATCTGCGCTTGCGCCACAGTGCCCACGGCAAACGTGTTGGTCAGCGCAATCGGCGTTTCCAGCACGCCCAGCTCGTCCACCTGCACGAGGCCGATGCTCTTGCCGAAACCGTTGAGCACCACGCTGGCGGCGGGCACCTTGTCGAGGAACGGGTCGCCGGCATGCGGGCGTACCACGGTCACGCCGGTCTGGATGTCGCCGCCGGCAATCGTGGCGTGGCCGACGGTCACGCCTGCCACGTCGGAGATGCTGTCGCGTGCGCCGGCCGGCAGTGCGCCGATGTGCGGAAGGCTCAGTGGCATGCGAAGAACTCAGCGGCGGTCGATCTTCGGATCCAGCGCGTCGCGCAGGCCATCGCCCAGCAGGTTGAACGCCAGCACGGTCAGGAAGATGGCCAAGCTTGGGAAAATCGCCACGTGCGGCGCCGTCACCATGTCGGCGCGCGCCTCGTTGAGCATCGCGCCCCACTCAGGGGTGGGCGGCTGGGCGCCGAGGCCCAGGAACGAGAGGCTGGCTGCGGTGATGATCGAGGTGCCGATCCGCATCGAGAAGTACACGACGATGGACGAAATCGTGCCCGGCAGGATGTGCCGCATGATGATCGTCCAGTCGGACGCGCCGATGCTGCGCGCGGCTTCCACATACGTCAGGTGCTTGAGCATGAGCGTGTTGCCGCGCACCAGCCGCGCAAACGCCGGAATGCTGAACACCGCCACGGCAAAGATCACGTTGATCATGCCGTTGCCCAGGATGGCCACGATGCCGATGGCCAGCAGAATGCCGGGAAAGGCGAACAGCACGTCGGAGATGCGCATGACGATGCGGTCCCACCAGCCTTCGTAGTAGCCGGCCAGCAGGCCGAGCATGGTGCCCACGATGGCGCCGATGATGACCGACACGAAGCCCGCTTCCAGCGAGATGCGCGTACCCATCAGGATGCGGCTGAAGATGTCACGGCCCAGCGAATCGACGCCAAACCAATGCTGCGCCGACGGGCCCGCGTTGAGCGCGTCGTAGTCGAAAAAGTTTTCTGGATCGAACGGCACGATGTGCGGCGCGAGGATGGCGATCACCGCCAGCGCGATCACGAACACACCGGCGCCCATCGCCAGATGCTGCTTGCGGAACTTGCGCCAGAACTCCGTCCACGGGGTACGGACGGGCTCGGTCGAAGCTTGTGCGGCGATGGCCGGATTGGATGCCTGCGTCATGATGGGCCCTTACTTCTTGTAGCGGATGGTCGGGTTGATCACGGTGTACAGCATGTCCACCACCAGGTTGATCAGGATGAACTCCAGCGAGAACAGCAGCACCTCGGCCTGGATGACCGGGTAGTCGCGCATTTCCACCGCATCCACGAGCAGGCGCCCGAGGCCCGGCCAGTTGAACACCTTCTCGACAACAATCGAGCCGCCCAGGAGAAAACCGAACTGCAGGCCCATCATCGTGACCACCGGGATCATCGCGTTGCGCAGGCAATGCTTGATGACCACCACCGTCTCGCGCACGCCCTTGGCACGGGCGGTGCGCACGAAGTCTTCCTGCAGCACTTCCACGAACGAGGCACGTGTAAAACGCGCCATCACGGCCGCCACAGCCGCGCCTAGCGTGAGCGACGGCAGGATGTAGTGCTTCCAGCTATCCGCCCCGATGGACGGCAGCCAGCCGAGCTGCACCGAGAACACTTCCATCAGCAGCATGCCGAGTGCGAATGCGGGAAACGAGATGCCCGACACGGCGAGCGTCATGCCCAGACGGTCCGGCCACTTGTTGCGCCACACGGCGGAGGTGATACCGATCACCATGCCGAAGATCACCGCCCACACCATGCTGGTAATCGTCAGGTTGAGCGTTGGCCAGAAGCGCTCGCCAATCTCTTCGCTCACCGGGCGCTTGGTGCGGATGGAGTTGCCGAATTCACCGCGTGCGGCGTTGGCGAAGAAGCGCACGAACTGCTCGTGCATCGGCTTGTCCAGGCCCAGGTCCTTGCGTACGAGATCGACCGTCGTCTCGTCCGCTTCGGGGCCGGCGGCCAAACGCGCCGGGTCGCCGGGCAACAGATGCACGAACAGGAACACCAGCACTGCCACGATCAGCAGTGTCGGGATCACGCCCAGCACACGTTTAATGAAGTAGTTCAGCATGGCAAATCCACCGCAGGCGGCAATTCAATGGCCCGCGCAAAGATTGCGCGGGCCGGTACGGCAATGAGGCTTATTGCTTGATGTCGATGTCTTCAAAGCTGAACGAGCCGTCCGGAGCCACATAGGCACCCGACAGACGCTTCGAGCGCGCGTAGACGATCTTTTCCGTCACCAGGAAGGCCCACGGTGCGTCTTCCCAGATGCGCTTTTGCGCGTCGGTGTAAAGCTTGGACTTCTCTGCGCGATCGGTCGTGCGCAGCGCCCCGGCGATGTCGGCATCGACCTGCTCGTTCTTGTAGTACGCCGTGTTGAACGACTTGGGCGGCATGGCTTCGGACGCCAGCAGCGGACGCAGCGCCCAATCCGATTCACCCGTCGACGACGACCAGCCTGCGTAGTACATGCGCACGCCGGCGTCTTCCGGCTTCGGCACGCTTTCCACGCGCTCGACGCGCTGGCCGGCTTCCAGCGCCAGCACCGACGTCTTGATGCCGACCTGCGCCAGTTGCTGCTGCACGAACTGAATGATCTTCTGCGCCGTCGTGTGGTTGTAGGCCGACCACAGTTGCGTCTCGAAGCCGTTCGGGTAGCCCGCTTCCTTCAGCAGTTCTTTCGCCTTGGCCGGGTTGTACGGCCACGGGCCCAGCTTGACGGCGTAGTCAACGCCCGGCGGCACCACTCCTTCAGACGGCACGGCGTAACCCGCAAACGCCACCTTGGTCAGCGCGTCCTTGTTGATGGCGTAGTTGATGGCCTGGCGCACCTTGGGGTTGTCGAACGGCTTCACGTTAGTGTTCAAGCTGACATAGCGCTGGATGATCGACGGCGCTGCAATCAGGTCAACCTTGGGGCTGCTCTTGAGCACCGCGGCCTGCTCGAACGGAATCGTGAACGCAAAATCCGCTTCGCCCGTCTGCATGACGGTTGCGCGCGTGTTGTTGTCCACCACGGGCTTCCATGTGATGGTGTCGACCTTCGGCAGGCCATGCTTCCAGTAGCCGTCGAATTTCTTGCCCTTCAGGTAGTCGGTCTGCTTCCATTCGACAAACTCGAACGGGCCGGTGCCGACCGGGTGGAAGGCAATGTCCTTGCCGTACTTCTTGAGTGCCGTGGGCGAGATCATGGCCGCCGACGGGTGCGCCAGCACGTTGATGAACGGCGAGAACGGCTCCTTGAGCGTCACGCGCGCGGTGTACGGATCGACCACTTCGGTCTTCGCCACGCGGTTGAACAACACGAAACGCTTGAGCTTGTTGGCCGGGTCCGTCACGCGGTCGAGGTTGGCCTTGACGGCGTTGGCATCAAACGTGGTGCCGTCGTGGAATTTCACGCCCTTGTGCAGCTTGAACGTATAGACCAGGCCGTCCTTGCTGACTTCGTAGCTGTCGCACAGTACGTTGACCAGCTTCATGTCCTTGTCGAAGCCAAACAGGCCCTGATAGAACGACTTGGCGGCGCTGAACGACAGCGTGTCGTTGGCGTCGTACGGGTCCATCGTGGTGAAGGTCGAGTAGACCGCCATCACGGCGTCCTTGGCGGCAAAGGCCGGCATGGTGAATGCCGCCAGGGCCAGGCCGCTGGCAACCATGGCTGCGCGCGGGCCGAATGCGACTCGGTGGGCAAAGCGATTGAACATTTCCTTCCTCCTCATCAAAGATGACGTCTCACTGCGTTCTGTATTGCGATTAATACGCGCCGCCAATTGAGTGGCGGGCAACAAAGTGGTCTGGCGCCACTTGCACCAACGGCTGCACCACCGGCAGATCGCCAACGGCGCGGATGGGGCTTGGGATTTCGTGCGTGGAAAGTTCACGCTTCAAATGGCGGCGCGCCGGGTCCGCAATCGGCACGGCCGACATCAGCTTCTTCGTATACGGGTGCTGCGGATTTTCGAAGATCGCGCGGCGCGGGCCGATCTCGACGATCTGGCCGAGATACATCACCGCCACGCGATGGCTGATGCGCTCCACCACCGCCATGTCATGCGAGATGAACAGGAACGCAACGCCAAACTCCTTCTGCAGATCGAGCATCAGGTTGACGATCTGCGCCTGGATCGACACGTCGAGCGCCGAGACCGACTCATCGGCAATCACCACCTTGGGATTCAGCGCGAGGGCGCGAGCAATGCAGATGCGCTGGCGCTGCCCGCCGGAAAACTCGTGCGGATAGCGCGACGCATGCGCGGCCTGCAGGCCCACCTTGTCGAGCAGCCATTCCACACGTTGCTGCGCCTCTTTGCCGGAAGCCACCTTGTGCACCAGCAGCGGCTCCATGATGGAGTAGCCGACCGGCACGCGCGGGTCCAGCGAGGCGAATGGGTCCTGGAAGATGAACTGGATGTTTCGGCGAAGCGTCTGGAGCGCGGGCCCCTTCAACTCGCCGATGTTCTGGCCGGCAAATTCGATGCTGCCGCTCTGGCTGTCCACCAGACGCAAGAGCGACCGTCCCGTCGTCGACTTGCCGCAGCCCGATTCGCCGACCAGCGCCAGCGTCTCACCAGGGTAGAGATCAAAACTGACCTGCTCCACCGCATGCACCCGGCGCGTGACGCGGCCGAAGATGCCCGTGGGCACGTCAAAGCGCGTGACGAGATCACGCACACGCAAAATGGGTTGCACATCGTGCGACGCTGCCGGCTGCGGTGTCGTATCGACCGCGGCGGCCGTGCCGTCCACACGCAACAGCGGAAAGCGGGCCGGGCCATCGGTACCCTGCATCGAGCCCAGGCGCGGCACCGCCGACAGCAGCGCGCGCGTGTACGGATGTGCCGGCTGCGCAAACACCGTGGCCGACGGGCCCTCTTCCACGCGATCGCCCCTGTACATCACGAGCACGCGGTCGGCCACTTCCGCCACCACACCCATGTCATGCGTGATGAACACCACGGCCATGTGCAGTTCCTGCTGCAGCGCGCGGATCAGTTGCAGGATTTCCGCCTGGATGGTCACGTCCAGCGCGGTGGTCGGCTCATCCGCAATCAGCAGCGACGGTTTGCATGACAGCGCCATTGCGATCATCACGCGCTGGCGCATGCCGCCCGACAGTTGGTGCGGATAGCGCCCCAGCACATTGCGCGCTTCCGGAATGCGCACAAGCTCCAGCATGCGCAGCGCTTCGGCCTTGGCCTCGCTGGCGGGCTTGCCCTGGTGCAGGCGGATCGATTCGGCAATCTGCTCGCCCACGGTGAAGACCGGGTTGAGCGAGGTCATCGGCTCCTGGAAGATCATCGCGATGTCGGCACCGCGCACGCCGCGCATGGCCGCCGGGCTGGCCTTCGCCAAGTCCAGCACCTCGCCGTTGCGGCGGCGCAGATGGATTTGGCCGCCAATGATCTTGCCGCCGCCATGTTCCACCAGCCGCATCAGCGCGAGCGACGTCACCGACTTGCCCGAACCCGATTCGCCGACCACGGCCAGCGTCTCGCCCCGGTCGACGTGGAACGACAGGTTGCGCACCGCGTCGACCACGCGCTCGGACGTGGCAAAGCGCACGCTCAGGTCTTGCACCTGCACAACACGCTGGTCGGGCATGGCAATGACGCTGTTGGAGCCGGGCTGTTTGGTTGCTGTCACGACAAATCTCCTGCTGTCCTGCTTGGCGGCTTCTTACCGATAGATCGACACCACGGGCGCTTGCGCGCCGCGTGCGAACCCGCGGTACATCCCTTCGGTGTTGAACGGCAACGCGACGTTGCCTTGCGCGTCCACGGCGATCAGCCCGCCGCGGCCGCTGATGGCCATCAGCTTGCGCATGACCACGTCGTTGCTCGCATCGGCCAGCGACTTGCCGGCGTACTCCATCTGCGCGGCAATGTCGTAGGCAGCCACGGCGCGGATAAACATTTCGCCCGTGCCCGTGCACGACACGGCCGCCACGGTGTTCGCAAAGCAGCCGGCGCCGACGATGGGCGTGTCGCCCACGCGGCCGACCTTCTTGTTGGTGACGCCGCCCGTGGAGGTCGCCGCAGCGAGGCGCCCCTGCGCGTCGCATGCCACGGCGCCCACGGTGCCGAACTTGTTGTCCGGGTCGATGGGTGCAGCTTCCTTCGCAATGAGCGATGCGGCATCGTGATCGAGCAGCGCCATGCCGTCTTGCTGGCGAGCGCGCTGCCATTGGGCGTAGCGCGCTTCGGTGTAGTAGTAGTCCGGCTCGACAAACTCCAGGCCCTGCGCTTGCGCGAAAGCCTCGGCGCCGTCGGAGGTGAACAGCACGTGTTCGCTGCGCTCCATCACCGCGCGGGCCGCAAGAATCGGGTTGCGCAGGCGCTTGACACAGGTGACTGCGCCGGCAGCCAGCGTGGCGCCATCCATGATCGACGCATCGAGTTCATACGTGCCGGCGCTGGTGAGCACCGCGCCCTTGCCCGCGTTGAACAGCGGGCACTCTTCGAGCAGGCGCACGGCTTCGGTCACAGCATCTACAGCGCTGCCGCCGTCCACAAGGATGCGTTGTCCAGCGGCCAGGATGTCATGCAGCGCCTGCTGGTAAGCGGCTTCCTTGTCGGCACTCATGGCCGTGCGGGTGATGGTGCCGGCGCCACCGTGGATGGCGAGGATGGGCGTAGTCATGCGTGGCTCGATGGCAATCAGTTTTCAGCGGTGCGTTTGCGTCCGCGTCGGGTCGTCTTGGGTGTGCCGGAAGCGTTCGCGGCGTCGTTGGCGCGCGGCGCCGGGGCGGTATGCAGCCACGGCAGCACGAATTCAGTCAGGCGCTCAGCAGATTCGAGCGAATGCGCCGAGCGATGCGCCACTGCGCCGCACAGCGCTTCGAACAGCGCCACGGCAGCCGTGTCCGACGTGGCCGAGAACTGCCGCTCCGGCCGTGCATACAACGCAATGTCGGCCAGCGGCGCGAGCGGCGACGTCGGGCTGTCGGTCAGCGCCAGCAGCTGGCAGCCTTGCTCGCCGGCCCGTTTGGCCAGCGTGATGGTGTCTGCCGCATAGCGCGGGAATGCGATGGCGATCAGCAAGTCCCTCGGCCCGATCTTGCGCAGTTGGCGCGCTGCATCGGAGGCGCCGCCCGGCTGCGAAACGGCGATCACCGTGTCGCAGTAAAGATCGAGCCCATGGCGCAGCAGCCCCGCCAGATAGCCGCTGGCGCCAAAGCCCATCACATAGATGCGCTGTGCGCCGAGGATGGCATCGACCGCGCGTTCGCACGCAGCGGCGTCGAGCATGCGGCGCGTGGCGTCAAGGTTGGCGATGTCTTCGTTGAGCGAGGCGGCAAAGATTTCCGCGCTGGAGGCCGGGCGTGCCAGCTCGTGACGCAGTTTTTCGACCGGCGCGAGCGTCGCTTCGAAGCCGCGCAGCAGCCCCGCTCGGAACTGCGGATAGCCGTCAAAGCCCAGCGCCAGCGCAAAGCGGTTGGCCGTGGCAATCGACATGTCCACCGCGGCGGCAAATTCGTCGATGCGCATGGTGGCGGCGCGGAACGGGTTGGCCAGCACGTATTCCGCCATGCGCTGGTGCGCCGGCGTGAGCGTGGCCAGGGCCGCTCCGATGCGCTCGGAGACCGTCGCATCGGCCGCGAATGCGCCCTTCGACACATCCGTGCGCTTGCTGGTGGATTTCGCCATGTTCATGGGCCGTGAAAATTTTGTGTAAATGTATTTTCACGAGCCGACCGTGTAAAGAAAAAAACTTTCATGAAGACCTATGGTTTTCCCTAGGTCCAATGCCACCGCACAGATTGCGGGCGAGCGCTGCCTCGGCACGGTGCAATGCACCAGTCCAAACGCACCTGGGGCGCCGGGATCGTGCGACGCAGCACGCTACAATCGCACCCTTCTCCGATTTGCCTTCAAGCGCAGTTTTTCGTGATCCGATTCGACGACCTCGTCCTCCAGCGCGGCACCAAGGTGCTGTTCGACCACGCCACCGCCACACTCAACCCCGGTGAACGGGTCGGCCTTGTCGGCGTGAACGGCAGCGGCAAATCCACGCTGTTTTCAATGCTGCGCGGCGAGTTGCACGCCGACGGCGGCGAAGTCGCCATCCCGCCCACCTGGCAGGTCGCCCACGTGGCGCAGGAAACGCCGGCAGTCGACCGCAGCGCGCTCGACTACACGCTCGATGGCGACACCCGCCTGCGCGACATCGAACGCCGGCTCGCCGCAGCAGAAGCCGCGCACGACGGCCATGCGCAGGCCGAAGCCCACACGGCCTTTGCCGATGCCGACGGCTACACCGCACCGGCGCGTGCGCAGGCGCTGCTGCTCGGTCTCGGTTTCACGATGGCGCAGACCACGCAACCTGTGGCGAGCTTCTCCGGCGGCTGGCGCATGCGTCTGAATCTGGCCCAGGCGCTGATGTGTCCATCCGACCTGCTGCTGCTCGACGAGCCCACCAACCACCTGGACTTGGACGCCGTGGTCTGGCTGGAAGACTGGCTGTCGCGCTACGCCGGCACGCTGGTGATGATTTCGCACGACCGCGAATTCCTCGACGGCGTCTGCAACGTCACGCTGCATATCGAGAACCAGAAGCTCAAACGTTACGGCGGCAACTACACGCAGTTTGAGACGCAACGCCTGCAGCAGATGGCGCTGCAGGAAGCGTCGTACGCGCGCCAGCAAAAGCAGATCGCGCACCTGGAATCGTTCATCACGCGCTTCAAGGCGAAGGCCAGCAAGGCCAAGCAGGCGCAGAGCCGCGTCAAGGCGCTGGAGCGCATGGAGCGCCTTGCGCCCGTGCATGCGGCGGCGGGTTTCTCGTTCGAATTCCGCGAGCCCGAGGCGGCACCCAACCCGATGCTCACGTTTGAAGGCGTCGATTGCGGCTATCCCGGCCCGAGCGCTGATGAACCCATCACCATCCTCAAGCACCTGACGTTCTCCATCCAGACCGGCCAGCGCATCGGCCTGCTGGGGGCCAACGGCCAGGGCAAATCGACGCTGGTAAAAACACTGGCCGAGACGCTGGCACCGCTGTCCGGCACGATCCGGCGCGGCAAGGGCCTGCAGATCGGCTACTTCGCCCAGCACCAGTTGGAAACGCTGGACGATCACGCCTCCCCGCTGCTGCATCTGGCGCGGCTGGCACCCGACGTGCGCGAGCAGGAACTGCGCGACTTTCTCGGCAGCTTCAACTTCCGCGGCGACATGGCGACCTCGCCCATCGAGCCGTTCTCGGGCGGCGAGAAGGCGCGCCTGGCGCTCGCCCTGATCGTCTGGCAGCGCCCCAACCTGCTGCTGCTCGACGAGCCGACCAACCACCTGGATCTCGACACGCGCGAAGCGCTGACGATGGCGCTCGCCCAGTTCGACGGCACGCTGATCCTCGTCTCGCACGATCGGCATCTGCTGCGCGCCACGACCGACCAGTTCCTGCTTGTCGGCCAGGGCACCGTCGCCCCGTTCGACGGCGATCTGGACGACTACCGCGACTGGCTGCTCAAGCAAGCCGCGGCCAAGCGCGCAGCCGCCAGCGCCCAGGCTGCTCCGGCCGATGCGGATGGCGCGCCGACCACCAACCGCCGCGACCAGAAGCGCGAGGAAGCCGCCGAACGTCAACGCCTGAATGCGCTGCGCAAGCCGCTGCAAAAGAACGTCGACGCGATTGAAAAACGCATGGCGCCGCTGCAAAAAGAAAAGGCAGAACTCGAAGCCTTCCTCGCCGACGGCGCCGCGTACGAAGACGCGAACAAGACGCGCATGATGGAAAGCCTGCGCCGCCAGGCCGAGCTGAACGCCGAACTCGACGAGCTGGAAGAACGCTGGCTCGAGCTGCACGAACAACTCGAACAAATCAATTGAGGCTGGCGCGTCCGGCCAAGGAGACCTGTTGATGACATCGCCGTCGCCGGACACCGCCACGCACCAGCCACTGACCGGCGTGCGCGTGCTCGACCTCACGCGCCTGCTGCCCGGCCCGGCCGCCACGCGCCACCTGGCCGACCTCGGCGCAGAAGTCATCAAGATCGAAGACCCCGGCCCCGGCGACTACGCGCGCGACATGATGCGCACCTCCGCTGACCGCGCGGCCGAACGCCCGAGCCTGTTCTTCCGCTCGCTCAATCGCGGCAAGACCGAAATGCGGCTCGACCTCAAGCGCGCAGAAGACCGCGAAGCTCTCATCGAACTCGTACGCCACGCCGATGTGCTGATCGAAAGCTTCCGCCCTGGCGTCATGGCGCGCCTCAGGGTCGGCTGGGACACCCTCCGTGCGGCCAACCCGGCGCTCGTCATGTGTTCCATCAGCGGCTACGGCCAGGACGGACCGCTCGCGCAAGCTGCAGGCCACGACATCAACTACGTCGGCTATGCGGGCATGCTCGATCAGCTCGCCAGCGCAGACGGCACACCCATCGTCCCCAACGTGCAGATCGGCGACCTGCTGGGCGGCGCGCTCACGGCGGTGGTCGGCATCCTGGCCGCTCTGGTCGACGCGCGGGCTACCGGCCGCGGCCGCTACGTCGATGTATCGATGACCGACTCGGTGTTCGCGCACAACCTGATGGCGTTCTTTGCCGTTGGCACGCGCGGCAAGGCCAGCCCCGCGGGCACCGATCTGCTCAATGGCGGCGTGCCGTGCTACGGCATCTACCGCACGGCGGACGATCGCTTCATGGCCGTCGGCGCCCTTGAATTGAAGTTCTGGCAGGTGATGTGCGACGTGATCGGCAAGCCCGCGTGGAAAGACAGCCACTGGTCACTCGGCCAGCGCGTGGGCGGCGAAGAGGCACGCGCCATTCGCGACGAACTGGCTGCGCTGTTCCGGACCGCCACGCAAGCTGAATGGACCGCGCGTTTTGCCGATGCCGATTGCTGTGTCACGCCCGTGCTGCGCATGGAAGAAGCGCTGCAACATCCGCTCTTTGTCGAGCGCAACAGCGTCGTGAAGGAGAACGGCGAGCCCGTGCAGCTCGCCTTGCCGCTACGGTTTGCCGATTGACGAACCGGCGCGATCCTGCGCATCGAGCGCATCGAGCAGCCGCCCGGCTTCTTCCAGCTGGTGCTGGCTGAATACGCGGATGCCGTGTTGGCGCAGCAGCGCCGCCGTCACGCCCTCGCCTTCTTGCAGCTGGCTGGAAAATGTCCCGTCGTAGAGAAACGCAGAACCGCAAGACGGGCTGCGCTCGGTCAGCACGGCGACTTGCACGCCGGCCGCCTGCGCAGCTTCCAGTGCACGCTGTGCGCCTTGGAGAAACGCTTCGGTGACATCGTGGCCGTGGTGTTCAACGACACGGGCCGCGCCCCGCAGCACCGCCGCGCCACCACCTTCGCCGTGAATTTCCGCGGGCAAACGCGGCACCGGCAAACCGCCGGCCATCTCGGGGCACATCGGCACGATGCGCCCTTCCATCTGCCAGCGCGCCAGGATGCCGCCCTCGGTGGCGACCGTGCCGCCGTCATAGCGCACCGGCTGGCCCAGCAGGCAGGCACTCACCAGCACGCGCTGCATGATTTGCGGCTCCGGCTTAGCGGCGCTCGCGGCGGATCATCCCCACCACCAGCGTCAGCGAAAGAATCAGCAGCCAGATCAGCGACCACACCGGCACCGACAGGCCCAGCACCGGCGGCATCGGCCCGACGCAGAGGCCATCGGCTTCGAACACCTGCGGCAACCATTTGGCAGTCGGCAGCGCGTTGACCCAGTTCTCGATCGGGTCAATGCCGCACGTTGCCTTGGGATTCAGCAGCAGCGATACGTGGTACCCCGCGACACACAGGCCGGCCAGCCCCGACAGCATGCCCAGCCCGTGCCACAGCAGCCGCGTGGCCGACGACAGCGCCGCCAGCAGCGAGAACACGCCGATGCCCAGGAACGCAAACCGCTGCAGGATGCACAGCGGGCATGGCTGCAGCCCCTCAACGTGCTGCAGGTACAGCGCATAGCCGACCACCCCGAAGGAGATCACGGCAATCAGCAGGAAAAAGGCGCGCGAGTTGGCTTGCATGGCGGCGTCAGTTCAGAGGAGTCATGGAGAAAAGTTTGCGGATTATCGCACCGCAACGGCACATGCATTTTCAAAGGGCACCCGCGATACCGTTGCGAAATGTTGAACGATCAAGCCTCCAGCGACCGCACCCGGTCGATCGCCTGTTCAATGCGCTCGACGGCAATGACCTCCAGCCCGTCGATCGCCTGCTTGGGGGCGTTGGATTTCGGGATCACGGCAATCGAAAAGCCCAGCTTGGCAGCTTCCTTCAACCGCTCTTGGCCACGCGGCGTCGGGCGGATTTCCCCGGCCAGGCCGATCTCGCCGAACACGACCAGCCCGCGCGGCAGCGCCTTGTTGCGCATCGACGAATGGATCGCCAGCAGCACCGCCAAGTCCGCCGCGGGCTCGGTAATCTTCACGCCGCCCACCGCGTTGAGAAACACGTCCTGGTCAAAGCACGCAATGCCGGCATGACGGTGCAGCACCGCCAGCAACATCGCCAGCCGGTTCTGTTCCAGCCCCACCGCCAAGCGGCGCGGATTCGGCACGTTGGCCGTATCCACCAGCGCCTGGATTTCCACCAGCAGCGGCCGCGTGCCTTCCTGCGTCACCAGCACGCACGAACCCGGCACCACCTGCTCGTGTTGCGAGAGGAACAGCGCCGATGGATTCGCCACGCCACGCAGGCCCCGCTCCGTCATCGCAAACACGCCCAGCTCGTTGACCGCGCCAAAGCGGTTCTTGAACGCACGCACGAGCCGGTAGGCGGAATGCGTATCGCCCTCGAAATACAGCACCGTATCGACAATGTGTTCGAGCACACGCGGGCCCGCCAGCGCGCCTTCCTTGGTCACATGGCCGACCAGAATAGTGGTCACATCCAGCCGCTTGGCGATGCGCGTCAGCTGCGCCGCGCATTCGCGCACCTGGGCCACCGAGCCCGGCGCCGAAGTCAGCGCCTCGGAGTACAGCGTCTGGATCGAATCGATGACGACGACTTCCGGCTTTTCCGCCTCGATGGTCCCCTGGATGCGCTCAAGCTGGATTTCTGCCAGCAGCGCGAGGTTCGGGCTTTCGATGCCCAGGCGACGCGCACGCAGCGCAATCTGCGAGCCGGACTCTTCGCCGCTCACGTACAACACCCGTCGGTCGGCTGACAGGTTGGACAGCGCTTGCAGCAACAGCGTCGATTTGCCGATCCCCGGGTCGCCGCCGATCAGCACCACACCGCCGCTGACCAGGCCACCGCCCAATACGCGGTCAAATTCGTCGATGCCGCTGGAGAAGCGCGGCACATCCACCGCGTCGATGTCCGACAGCTTGCGCACCGTCGCGCTTGAAGCCAGCGACTGGAAGCGCGCGCCAGCGCCCGACGTCGGCTGCGCGACGGTTTCGACCAGCGTATTCCATTGCTGGCAATTCGGGCACTGCCCCGCCCACTTCGGTGCCGTGCCGCCACATTCGGTGCACGTATAGACCGTCTTGCTCTTGGCCAAACAACCCCCTGCTTACGGCGCCGCGCATGGGCGGCCGCCGCTTGATCTTTGTATTGACGATGCTGCGCTCAGGCAGCCTTGCCCAGGGCGCCGGCGTCCGCAGTGCTGACGGGCTCGACCGACACCGGTACGCGGGGCGCCAGGGCGCACATCAGCTCATACCCGACCGTGCCCGAAGCGTGTGCAACGTCGTCGATCGGCAGGCCCTCGCCCCACAGGGTGACGGGCGTGCCGACACGCGCCTCGGGCACCCCGGCCAGGTCAACGGTAATCATGTCCATCGACACGCGGCCCACGATGTGCGTGCGCACGCCGTCCACCAGCACCGGCGTGTGGTTGCCGTCCCAACCTGGCGCATGGCGCGGGTAGCCGTCGGCATAACCGCACGCGACGATGCCGATGCGCATCGGGTGCTCTACGGTAAAGCGCGAGCCGTAACCGATCGTCGCCCCGGGCTGCAGATCCTGAATGGCGATCAGCTCGCTCTTGAGCGTCATGGCGGGCATCAGCCCCGTGCCGTCGATGTCCGCCGCCACGCCCGTCGGTGATGCGCCGTACATGATCACGCCGGGGCGCACCCAGTCGCGATGTGCTTTCGGATGCCACAGCGTTGCCGCGGAGTTGCACAGCGACGCCTCGCCGGGCAAACCCTGCGTGGCCTGTTCAAACGCGACAAGTTGATGCTCGATGCCGCGCGGGCCGTCGGCATCCGAAAAATGCGTCATGTGAACGATCGTGCCGACGCCCGAAATGGCGCGGGCGCGCTCCCACGCGGCGCGGTAGGCAGCTGGCGCGAAGCCGAGGCGGCTCATGCCCGTATTGATCTTGAGCTGCACGCTGATGGGCCCTTTCGGGCGGGCCAGTTCGAGCATGCGAAGCTGCTCTTCGCAGTGGACGGTGGTGGTCAGGCGGTACTGCTCGACAATGGCCAGGTCTTCCGGCTTGAAAAAACCTTCCAGCAACAGAACCGGCCCCTGCCAACCGAGCTGTCGCAGTCGGACGGCCTCGTCCAGATCGAGCAGGCCGAAACCGTCGGTCTGGCGCAGGCCTTCATACACGCGTTCGATGCCGTGACCGTACGCGTTGGCTTTGACGACAGCCCACACGCGCGAGTTGGGCGCATGACGGCGGGCAACCTCGAGATTATTGGCAAGTGCTGGGCCGTGGATGACGGCCTGGATGGGTCTTGGCATGACGGCAAACCTGCAAAACGTGAATGCGATGGCGCGCTCGTGGCGCGGCGTCGGTGCTGCAATGCAACAGGCAAATAGGCTGTGAGCGGGCCGTGCGCCCGGCCTCACGCGATGAGCGTTCTATTTGACCACAGGACGCCAACTGGTTCGCGGCTGTCATCGGCGCGCCAAAAAGAAAGTGCGCGGCCGTCACCGGAAGCGCACAAGTTTCATGATATAAAGCCGTTCAATTCAGGCATGGGAAAACCGTCGTGATGCGCTGTGAGCATAAGGAAAGTTGGGCACCCGCCACTTCTTTTTGCGCGATGCGGTCACATCCGGTCTGACCATGCGAACAGGCGAGACCAAAACACACTCCGGGCGGAACGCATGGCCCGAACGCCTGTCAGTGAAGATTCCCGCGGTTGCCCGGCGATGCATGTCTCACAGCAGTGCATGGGCCCCGTCCAAGGGAACCACAACCAGGGGAGCCCGCGCGGGCACAGGCTTCGATGCCACCACCGCGCACCTGTGCGCTGCACGGCCGGTCAGCCGTCGCAACGCCTGGCCGGCACCCCCGGGGGGCACTTCCGAATGTCGGCATGCTGCCGGCAGGTCGTGAAGAGGAAGATGGCACCGCGGTCTACGGGGACGAATTCGAAGGTATGAAGAAGGGTTTTTACACCATCATGGCGGCGCAGTTTTTCTCGTCGCTCGCCGACAATGCGCTGCTCATTGCCGCCATCGCCCTTCTGACAGAGATGCATGCGCCGCAGTGGATGACCCCGCTGCTCAAGCTGTTCTTCGTACTCTCTTACGTTTTGCTTGCCGCGTTCGTTGGCGCGTTTGCCGATTCCCGGCCCAAGGGCAAGGTGATGCTCATTACCAATGCCATCAAGCTGGTCGGTTGTGGCGTGATGCTCACCGGTCTGCATCCGCTGCTCGCCTATGGCGTGGTTGGCTTTGGTGCGGCCGCGTATTCTCCGGCCAAGTACGGCATTCTCACCGAACTTCTTCCCCCTGAAAAACTCGTCGCCGCCAATGGGTGGATCGAAGGCCTGACCGTCGGCTCGATCATCCTGGGCACGGTGCTGGGTGGTGCGCTGATCTCCAACCACGTGTCGGCCTGGCTGCTTTCTTTCGACATTCCCGGGCTCGAGCGCATCGACACGCCGGCTGAAGCGGCGATGCTGGTGATCATGGTGATCTACCTGATCGCGGCGTTGTTCAACACGCGCATTCCCGATACCGGCGCGCGCTATCCGCAACAGGAAAAAAACCCAGTACGTCTTATTTCGGAGTTTGCCGACTGCTTCAACGCACTGTGGCATGACAAGCTGGGCCAGATCTCCCTAGCGGTGACGACGCTGTTCTGGGGCGCGGGCGCCACGCTGCAATTCATCGTGCTGAAGTGGGCCGAGCAATCGTTGGAACTGAACCTCTCGCAGGGCGCCATTCTGCAAGCCGTGGTGGCCGTGGGCGTGGCCGCCGGCGCCATGGCCGCTGCCGTGAAAATTCCGCTGCGACGCTCGCTCGACGTGCTGCCGGTGGGCGTGGCAATGGGCGCAGTTGTGATGCTGATGGCGTTCTACACCAAGCACACGATCCCGGAAGTCACATTCCACATCGGCAACATGAAGCTGCCGCTGTACATGATGATCGCCTACCTGTTCCTGATGATCGTGGGCGCCATGTCGGGCTTTTTCGTGGTGCCGATGAACGCGCTGCTGCAGCACCGCGGGCATGTGCTGCTCTCGGCCGGGCACTCGATTGCGGTGCAGAACTTCAACGAGAACGTCTCCGTGCTGCTGATGCTGTGCCTGTACGCGCTGCTCATCAAGCTCAACGTGTCGGTAAGCGTCGTGATCGTGTCGTTCGGCATCTTCGTCTGCCTGACGATGGCGCTAGTCATGCGCCGGCATCGCCGAAACGAAAAGATGTTTCACACCGCCGCCCTCATCGGCGAAGACAAGCACCACTGACGCAGTGCCCGCCCCACTGGCGGGCAGCTGACTACTGGCCGCCGCGCTCCGCGTAAATCTTGCGTGCGAGGCAGAGGTCTTCCCATGCGCGCGCCTTGTCGGTCAGCGTGCGCAAGAGGTACGCCGGGTGGTACGTCACCACCACGGGCACACCCTCCACTTCATGCACCTTGCCGCGCAGCTTGCCGACAGGCGTTTGCGTCTGCAGCAGGTTTTGCGCTGCAATGCGACCCAGCACGACGATGATGCGCGGCTTGACCAGCGCAATCTGACGCTTGAGATACGGATCGCACATCGCGGCTTCGTCCGGCTCCGGATCCCGGTTGCCGGGTGGGCGGCACTTGAGCACGTTGGCGATGAACACGCCCTTCTCGCGCGACAGGCCGATCGATCGCAGCATGCTGTCGAGCAACTTGCCGGCCTGGCCGACGAACGGCTCGCCCTGCTTGTCTTCCTGCTCGCCAGGGGCCTCACCGATCAACATCCATTCCGCTTCGCGATCGCCCACGCCGAAGACTGTATTTGTGCGACGCTCGCACAACTTGCACGAGGTGCAGTTGGAAACGGCGGCTTCGAGCTGCGCCCAATCGAAGGCGGCGATGCGCTCCGCGCGCGGGGCGGCCATGTCCGAGGGCGCATCCGTGACAGCCCGCTCGAATTGCGCAGCCGCAGCCACCAATGCGGGGGCTTCAGCTTCCACGGTAACCGGCTCGGCGACAGCCACTTCGATAGTCTCAACCGCTTGCAAGACAGTCGGCGCAGCCCCACGCAAGGTCCATTCGGTCGAAACGCCCAGCGCTTCGAGCATTCGGGATCGACGATTCATGCTGTCTCCACCCCGCTCGCCTCGCACACCATGCGCATGACGAGCGCATCTTCGCGCGTGTTGTTTTCGGCCGGGTAATAGCGCTTGCGCCGGCCGATCTCTGCAAACCCGCTGCGGTGATACAGCGCGACCGCCCCGGCATTGGATGGGCGGACTTCCAGCAGCAGGCTGCCGAAACCATGCGCCAGTGTCAGCGCCCGCGCCAGACGCAGCAGCCAATGCCCCAGCCCCTGGCGCTGCCATGCCGGCGCCACGGTCACGTTGAGCAGGTGCATCTCATCGACCACCGGCATGAGGATCAGATAGCCCGCGATTTCGTTACCGCCATCGCGCAGGACAATGGCGAGGTGGCCGGATTTGAGCGAATCCTCAAAGTTGCCGCGCGACCAGGGAAAGTTGAACGCCGCCTGCTCCACCGCCGCAACGCCAGCCAGATCGAGTGCCGTCATGCGCTCTGCGCGCCAGCCCGCAGGCAGCGGCGTCTGCGTGATGACGCGGGCCAGTGCGTTGTCGATCAGGCTCATGACTGCGCACCTGCGGCGGCCACTTTGGCCTGTTGCACGGCCTGCCGCTCTTCAATGGTGAGCGCGACCTTGTCACGCACATAGAGCGGCGCCGCATCTTCAGGCCGCACCGTATGGCCAGCAGCCAAAAGGCGCAGACCCAAGTCGATGATCTCGCGGGCGTGCGGCGCGACTTCCGGCAACATGGCGGCGGCGCCTGCCGCAATGCGCAACTGATCGCCGAATACTGCAGCAGCATTGCCCGCCAGCCAGTAAGGCTGCGCCGGCGCGGCAACACTCTGCGGCCCACTCACCTGAATGGCGGAAAGTGCCTGCCAGCCGGCGGCATCCTGCGCCGCGTCAACGGGAACGAAGCTGGCCCAGTAGCACTCGTCCATGCGCGCATCGAGAGCGACGGTCACGGCCGTGCCGGCCGGCAGCGTTGCGCGCGTCTGCTCGGCGCAGGCAACAAGCGAGTTGACCGGCACGACAGGCAGATCAGCACCGAACGCCAAACCTTGCGCCACGCCGCACGCCGTGCGCAGGCCGGTGAACGAACCCGGACCAGCACCAAAGGCGATCGCCGCGCAATCGGCCAGGGCGATACCGGCCTCGGCCAGCAATTCGGCAGCCGCCGGCAGCACGCGGCTACTGGAGCGCGGGCCGGTATGTTCGTGGCGGAACAACGTGCGCGTGCCGTCACCAAGGGCGACGGAGCAGAACTCGGTGGAGGTATCGAAAGCAAGAATCCAGGGCATGGCGGCATTGTACCGGCTGGTGTGGCGCCTGAATGCGCAAACCCGTGGCTGCGCCTCGAGAAACCGGGCCAAACATCGTGTAGAAAACCGAAGCCGTCCTCGAATTCAAACGGCCCGACCGCCCAACCCCGGCGCTATCATCGTCAGACCATTGTTTTCAGCCGGGAATCATCATGAGCGACCTGCAAGCCCGTTTCGACCAAGCCCAAATCGACGTCAAGGGCCTCTCCGAGCGCCCCGCCAACATGACGCTGCTGCGCCTGTACGCGCTGTACAAGCAAGGCGCCGAAGGCGACGCGCATGGCGACAAGCCGGGCTTTACCGACATCGTCGGGCGCTACAAGTTTGAGGCGTGGGAAGGCCTGAAAGGCACGTCGCAGGACGAAGCCAAGCAAAAGTACATCGACCTCGTCGAAGAACTGAAGAGCGGCGCGACGACCTGATCGTTAAATCTCCACACGAAGAACCGGGCCCGGCGCCCGGTTTTTTATTGCGCCGCAGGAATGACGGACGGCAGCGCCCGGCGACGCATGCGCCACGCGGCCAGCACGGCCAGCGCGCACAACGTGCCGAGAAAGACGAACGTCTCGTCGAAGGCCAGGATGCGCGCGCCGGGGTCGACCGCGGCGCCATGCACAGTTTCGATACCGCGCGTGGCGAGCCGCCATTGCAGAAAGATGCCCGTCGCCGACACGCCGATCGCCCCGCCCAATTGGCGCAGGAAGTTGACGGCGCTGGAGCCTTGGGGGATCAACGTGAAATCAACACCGCGCATGGCGCCAAGGCTCAGCGATGGCAGCACGAAACCGAGCCCAACCCGCCCGATGACGGCGATGGCGATCAGCAGCAGATAGCTCGTTGCCCGGGTGTTGGTGGCCATCAGGAAAAACGACAGCGCCAGGGCGGCCAGCCCGAACGACACAAGCCGGAAGGGCTCGACGCGATTGGTCAGGCGCCCAGCCAGCATGATCGTCGCGGCCAGCACGAGGCCAGCCGGCAGCAGCACCAGCCCGGCGCGCGACGGCGCATAGGCCAGCGCCACCTGCATATACACGGGCACCAGGTACGTCGAGCCATACAGCCCTGCCCCGTAGATGAAGGCTACGACCGCCCCCATCGCAAACTGCCGGTAGCTGAACAGCCGCAGATTCAGCAACGGCGACTCCACCCGCCGCTGCCAGAACACGAAGCCCGCCAGGCACACGGCCGACACGAGCATCAGCACAACGCCGTGCGTCACATCGCCGTGCAGCGCGACCAGCCCGTTGAGCAGCGTGACGGTCGCACCACCGATCAGCAGCAGGCCACGCCAATCGAGCGGTTTGGGCTCGCCCGCCATCGACGAATTGATGGCCATGAAGCGCCGCGCCATCGCCCAGCCGATCAGCGTGAACGGCATCACCACGAAAAAGATCGAGCGCCAGCCGAACAGCTCCACCAGGAAACCGCCCACGCTCGGACCCACGGCCGGCGCCAGCACCACGCCAAAGCCGAACAGGCCGAACGCCTTGCCCTGCTCCCGCTCGGGAAACACGCGCAGGATCAGGATGTTGGGCAGCGGCTGCATGATGCCGGCCGCAACCCCTTCCACGACCCGCATGGCGATCATCACTTCGTAATTGGGCGACAGGCCGCCCGCGAGCCCGCCGACGCCCAGCTGCAGCAACGCGCCGATAAACGTACGACGCAGCCCGAAACGCAACAGCAGCCACGGTGTGAGCAACATCGACAGCGTCATCGCCACCATGAAGCTGGCCGACACCCACTGCGCGCGTTCCTGCCCAAGCACGAAGTGCCGGCTCAGATCGGGAATCGCCACGTTGACGATGGTGGCCGAGATGACGGACGACACCGCGCCCACCATCAGCGTGAAGAGCACGAGCCACTTGAAGCGCTCGCCGTAACGTGCGCGCAGCGCCTCCAGGGTGGGCGTGAATGTCGTCATGGTCTCGTTGTCGTGATGTGTGAGACGACCAGGGTGCAAGCAGAGCAAACCCGGCGGGCGCCTCCTCCAGCGCCCGCCGGGCTGGACACGTCAGCCGAGGCGGCCGGTGGCGGCGATCTCCCGGATGCGGCGTACGGTGTCGATGTCGGATTCGCGGTAGGCGGATTTGACGATCTCGGCGTAGCGCGTGTCGCCGGTTTCGTCGGCATTGGGCAGCGTCGTGTCGTAGACGAAGCGGATGAACGCGGCGTTGGCCTCGTTGCTCTCGATTGTCATCGTCAGCGACCCGCCGGCGTGTTCGCCGGTGGCTGCGGTGGTGTAGGTCACGCGCTTGTGCGGCTCGAGCGTCACGCGATCCTGGATGCGCGCCTTGCCGAAGACGAGTTCGCGCTCGACCCAGCCGTCACCTTCAGCGGTGATGATGCATGCGTCCAGGCTTTCGACAAATTCGGTTTGCTCGCGCACGCGCAGCACCAGGCCTTGCCAGATCTGGTTCAGGGTGAGCGTGTCGATGAGGGGGTTCAGTGGATCGTTGACTTCCACCAGGTGTTCAAAGCGCAAAGCGGCCTCCGCAAGATTTCGTGACATTATCGCGCGGCTTCGCCTGCCTTCGCCAAATGAAAAAACGCCGGCGGGTTGCCCCAGCCGGCGTTTCCGTTGCGCGCTTTAAGCGTCGCTTAAAAATCGTTCACGGTCCGCAGCGAGCGACCCGAGGTTGGCGCGAGAAGCGCAGCCGTACATGAGTACGGCGAGCATCGCAGAGCCAAAAACGGGGCGCGCAGTAGGACCGTGAGCGATTTTTTTAGATTTCTTCGTACAGCGGCAGTGTCAGGAATTCGGCAAAGTCTTCCGACGTCGACATCTGTTCGAAGATTTCTGCAGCGCGGTCAAAGTGGCCCACCGCGCCCGTCTCCTTCACCTTGGCCAATTCTTCCGGGATCAGCTTGCGCACCAGTTCAGCCGTGACCTTGGTGCCGTCTTCCAGCTTGCCCTTCGGCGAGCGGATCCACTGCCACACCTGGGAGCGGGAGATTTCCGCCGTGGCGGCATCTTCCATCAGGTTGTGGATAGGCACGCAACCGTTGCCGGCCAGCCAGGCACCCAGGTAGTGGATGCCGACGTTGATGTTCATGCGCAGGCCACCTTCGGTGATCGGCGTTTCCGGCTGGAAGTCCAGCAGGTCCGCAGCCTTCACTTCCACGTCCGGGCGTTGCTTCTCGAACTGGTTCGGCTTCTCGCCCAGCACTGCCACGAATTCCTTCATGGCCGGCTCGACCAGGCCCGGGTGCGCCACCCAGCCGCCGTCGTAGCCGTCGGTCGCGTCGCGCTTCTTGTCGTTGATGATGCCGGCCATGGCGATGGCGTTCTTCTCCGGATCGTTCTTGATCGGGATCAGCGCGCTCATGCCGCCGATTGCGGGTGCACCGCGCTTGTGGCAGGTCTTGAGCAGCAGCAGCGCGTAGGCACGCATGAACGGCGACGTCATCGTCACCTTGGCGCGGTCGGCCAGGCAGAAGTTCTTGTCGACCTTGAACTTCTTGATGCACGAGAAGATGTAATCCCAGCGGCCGGCGTTCAAACCGGCGCTGTGCTCGCGCAGTTCGTACAGGATTTCTTCCATCTCGAACGCGGCGAGGATGGTTTCGATCAGCACGGTGGCCTTGATCGTGCCTTGCGGCAGGCCGATCTCGTTCTGTGCCATCACGAAGATGTCGTTCCACAGACGTGCTTCCAGATGGCTTTCCATCTTCGGCAGGTAGAAGAACGGGCCGGCGCCGCGCGCGATCTGCTCCTTGGCGTTGTGGAACAGGAACAGCGCAAAGTCGAAGATGCCGCCGGACACGCGCTCGCCGTCGATCAGCACATGCTTCTCGTCCAGGTGCCAGCCGCGCGGACGCACCTGCAGCGTGGCGATCTTGTCGTTGAGCTTGTAGGTCTTGCCGTTCTGCTCCAGCGTCAGCGTGCGGCGAATGGCAGCCTTCAGGTTGACCTGGCCCTGGATCTGGTTGTGCCAGCTCGGCGAATTCGAATCTTCGAAGTCGGTCATGTAGCTGTCCGCGCCCGAGTTGAACGCGTTGATGACCATCTTGGCATCGACCGGGCCGGTGATTTCCACGCGGCGGCAATGCAGTGCCGGCGGGATCGGAGCAACCTTCCAGTCGCCCTCACGCACGGCTTTCGTCTCCGGCAGGAAATCCGGGCGCTCGCCGGCATCCAGGCGCTTGGCGCGCTCGACACGGGCAGCCAGCAGCTCTTTACGACGCGGCTGGAAGGCACGGTGCAGCTTGGCGACCAGCGCCAGTGCGTCGGGGGTCAGAATGTCTTCGTAGGCCGGCAGAATCTCGGCCTTGATCTCCATGCCTTGGGGCAGCGTGAGCGCCATGGTTGTTCTCCAGAGGTTGATGTGAGGGTTGAACGGGTTCGGTCCTATACCTTGGCCGATTTGGTATGTCTTACGTCAGTTGCCTTGCCTGCACGAACTGCAGCAGATCGCGCATGTCGTGGCCAGCCGCGGTGGGCGCCACGTCGAGTGCCTCGGGCGGATGCCCCAGGCGGTTGATCCAGAACGTGATGAAGCCGTACCACGTCGCGCCGCAGGCATCCCAGCCATTGGACGAGACAAACAGAATCTGTTCCGCCGGCACACCAAAGGCTTGTGGCGCCAGCGCATAGGCCTGCGGCGCGGTCTTGTAGAGCTTGACCGCGTCGACCGACAGCACGTGATCGAACAGCCCGGACATACCGGCACTCTTCACGGCAATGTCGAGCATCTGCGGGTTGCCGTTGGAGAGGATGCCCAGCGGCAGCCCCATCTCGCGCAGGCGGCGCAGCGCAGGCACATTCTCGGGAAACGCCGACAGACACGCATATTCGCGCATCAGCGTGGCTTCGTCGTGGGCGGATAGCTCTACGCCCAGGCGCGCCGCCGCATAGCGCAGTGCATCGACGGTGATGTCCCAGAACGGCTTGTAGTGTTCGCCCGAAGGGCCGGCCAGCGAACGGATGCGCGTGTAGTCGATCTGCTTGTCGCGCCACAGGATCGACAGTGCTTCGCCCTTGCCGGCAAACAGTTGCTCGGCGCGCGCGGCCACGGAATACACGTCGAACAACGTGCCATAGGCATCAAACACCACTGCGCGAATCGAACGCATCAGAAGCTCCACGGACCCGAAGGCCACGCGCTCGCACGTTCCATTACGCAGAACGCCTTGCCGACCTTCGCAACGAGGGCCATTGTAGAAAAGCTGACGCACCGCACAAAGACGGCATTGGTCACTTGATCTTTAACTTTTACCGGTGGAATGACGAGTGATAACCTTTATATTCGTCACAATCCCGCAGACCCCGGTGGGCACGGTATACATCAGGCATGGATCATTTCAAGCAGCTCGAAACCTTTGTCGCCGTCGCCACGCGCGGCAGCTTATCCGCCGCCGCCGCCGCTGAGGGCGTGGCGCCTGCCATCATCGGGCGCCGCATCGACGCGCTGGAAGAACGCCTCGGTGTCAAACTCCTCGTCCGCACCACGCGGCGCATCACGCTGACGTTCGAGGGCTCGGCGTTCCTCGAGGATTGCCAACGCATTCTCAATGACCTGCACAACGCCGAGGCCAGCGTCTCGGCCGGTGGCGTGAAAGCCAGCGGGCACCTGCGCGTGACGGCCCCCGCCGGCTTTGGCCGCCGCCATGTCGCGCCGATGGTGCCGGATTTCATCGAGACACATCCGGATGTCTCGATGACGCTGGACTTGGGCGACCGCGTCGTCGACCTCGTCAACGAAGGCTTCGATTGCGCGATCCGCCTGGGCGACCTGCCCGATTCGAGCCTCGTGTCGATCCGCCTGTGGGAAAACCGCCGGGTGGTGGTGGCTGCGCCGTCGTACCTGGAGCGCCGGGGCGTTCCAACGCAGGTGGAGCAGCTTTCGACGCACAACTGCCTGGCCTTTGGCGCCAGTGCCAACGTGCAGCGCGGCTGGGTCTTCCAGCAAGGCGGCAAGGCCGTCACTGTCAAGGTGTCGGGCACGATGGAATGCACCGACGGCGCCGTGCTGCGCGAGTGGTGCCTGCAAGGCTATGGCCTGGCGTGGCGCTCGTGGTGGGAGGTCGGCCACGACATTGCCACGGGCAAGCTGGTCACGGTGCTCGATGCCTTTGAAGCGCCGCCGATTGGCATCCATGCGGTGTTTCCGCAGCGCAAGCACCTGCCGCTGCGCGTGCGTCTGTTCATCGATTTCCTCAAGAACACGTATGGCAACCCGGCCTACTGGCGCCGGGCGGACGCCTTGATCGGGATGGATTAGCAATCACCCCGAGTGGGTGAAACGCCGCATGCGGCCTACAATCAAGACAAGAACGTCTTCCCGCATCCCACCTCAGGAGGCCGCATGTTCCAGCACATCCTCATCCCCACCGATGGTTCCGAGCTGTCGCGCAAGGCGGTGGCGGGCGCGCTCGACTTTGCCAAGACGCTGGGCGCGCGCTTGACGGCCTACACCTGCCTTGAGGAATACCCGTACACGCCATTTTCCGAGATCGTCGTGGAGACACCGCAGGCGTTCAAAGAGCGGGTCGAAGCGCAGGCCCGCGTGGTGCTCAAGGACGTGGAGGACGCCGCCGTCAGCGCCGGTATCCGCTGCGACACCGACATGAGCTGCTTCGCCGTCCCGTACATGGGCATCATCGACGCGGCCGAGCGCCATGGCTGCGACGTCATCTTCATGGCCTCGCACGGCCGGCGCGGGTTGGCCGGGCTGCTGCTCGGCAGCGAAACGCAGAAGGTGCTCACGCATACCGAGATTCCGGTGATCGTCTATCGCTGAAGCCTGCGGCGCTCCCGCTACGCAAGCCGCCCCGCCCCGGGCGGCTTCTCTTTTTCGGTCGGCCAAGACGAAAAAAAACCGCGCCGTTGAGGGAGCGCGGTTCGAGAGGCCGGCGTGTGGTCAGCACGGCCGGCCCGGATACCTGGGTGCCGGATGCGTCGGCGGCCTCAGGCAACCTTCTTGGCTTGCGCCGTTTCTTCGAAGAATTGTTCGTCTTCGGTCGAGCCCTTGAGCGCCGTGGTCGACGCCTCGCGCTCGATGGTCTGCGTCACGGCATCGAAGTAGCCCGTGCCGACTTCGCGCTGGTGCTTCACCGCGGTGAAGCCCTTTTCCGCCGCCTTGAATTCAGCCTCTTGCAGCTCGACGAATGCGCTCATCTGGTTGCGGGCATAGCCGTACGCCAGGTTGAACATCGAGTAGTTCAGGGCATGGAAACCGGCCAGCGTGATGAACTGGAACTTGTAGCCCATGGCGCCGAGTTCCTTCTGGAACCGGGCGATGGTCACGTCGTCCAGGTTCTTCTTCCAGTTGAACGACGGCGAACAGTTGTAGGCCAGCATCTTGCCCGGGAACTTGGCGTGAATGGCTTCCGCAAACTTCTTGGCGTATTCAAGATCCGGCTTGCCGGTTTCGCACCACACGAGGTCAGCCACTTCCGCGTAGGCCAGGCCCCGCGAGATGGCCTGCTGCAGACCCGGCTTGGTGCGGTAGAAGCCTTCGACGGTGCGCTCGCCGGTGCAGAACGGCTTGTCGTTCTCGTCCACATCGGTGGTCAGCAGGTCAGCGGCTTCTGCGTCGGTGCGGGCGATCAGCACGGTCGGCACGCCCATCACGTCGGCAGCCAGACGCGCGGCCACGAGCTTGCTCACGGCTTCGCGGGTCGGCACCAGCACCTTGCCGCCCATGTGGCCGCACTTCTTCACGGCGGCCAACTGGTCCTCAAAGTGCACGCCGGCCGCACCGGCCTCGATCATGGCCTTCATCAGTTCGAACGCGTTCAGCACGCCGCCGAAACCGGCTTCTGCATCGGCCACGATCGGGGCGAAGAAGTCGATGTCGTCCTTGCCTTCCGACCATTGGATCTGGTCAGCGCGCTGGAACGTGTTGTTGATCTTCTTGACGACCTTGGGCACCGAGTCCACCGAATACAGCGACTGGTCCGGATACATCTCGCCGTTGCTGTTGGCATCACCCGCGACCTGCCAGCCCGACAGATAGATCGCCTTCAATCCGGCCTTGACCTGCTGCATGGCCTGGTTGCCCGTCAGTGCGCCCAGGGCGTTGACGAAGGGTTCGTTGTTGATCAGGTTCCACAGCTTTTCGGCACCACGCTTGGCCAGCGTATGTTCGATCTGCAGCGAACCACGCAGGCGCACGACATCTTCGGCGGTGTAACCGCGCTTGATGCCCTTCCAACGCGGATTGGTATCCCATTCCTTCTGCAGCTTTTGCACTTCGAGTTCGCGTGACATCGCACTCTCCTGTTTGATCGCATCCATCAAATAAAAACCGGTATCTCACTCTGCGCCTTGAGCCGCTGGCGCCTTCTTGGGGCGCTGCTGGTTGGCTCAAGTCATATGTCTTATATAAGAGTGTAGAAAGGGCGGGTGCAGCGCAACAAGGAGAACATGTGTGCAGGCGGAAGTTTTTATCTATTGTTTTTCAAGTACTTACCAACAATATTTCATGATGCGGAAAGATTTTTTCTATCATGAAAGGCAGGGATGGTGCCGCGCGGTGCGAATTTTTGCGGACCAAAACCCCTTTCCGCATTATGAAAAATCGTGGAGATCTCTCCATCACATCGCGGTGCCACAAAAAACGCCGCAGATGCGGCGTTCAGGATGGCGATGATCGCGTGTGCGCTCAGGACGGGCGCTCTAAGTCCGCCAACACATCCCATTGCAGAAGATCCGGCGCCTTGCCCCGCAGGGCCGCTGTTACGAACAGATAAATCGCATCGATGAAACCGGCCCGAAACTCGCGCGGCAGTGCATGCGTGATGCCGTCGATTTTCGAGCGTAGGCGCATGGCCACAAAGGGCCGGCCGGCACGCGCATCAACGTGCGTACGGCAAAGAAAATCCTTGGCTGCCAGGGCGCCAGATTGGTAGTGCCGTAGCGCGTTCAACGTGCACCTCCATAAAGCGGATGCCAGGGGATGCAAGACGGTGGGGAGGGATAAGACGCGGGGCGATGCCCGCTTGATGCGATAGACATGACGTCTCCTAGATGAAGAGGCCAGCCGTTCGCTGCTAAACGAGGGTGGCGGGCCTGACGACGGCGTTAGCAGACCGGCCATCTAGAAACCGGCAGACCCGAAGGTCTCACCGCCCGGCCCGCCATGAAGCATAGGCGTGCACAAGCACCGGACATTGTCCGTCTAGATGGCACATCTGGTGGGCTGCTAAACCCGGCTGCTCGAATAAACAGCGCGCGAATTATATCGTGCGCCCCTCCCCCTCCAAATCGGAATCAGCCTCGAGACAAGCGATGCGCCACCCAATCCCCGCCCGTGATGACGGGCCGCCCGGCAATGTGCTGCGGACTGACCGGATAGACAATGCAGTCGACCGGTTCGCTGCCCAGCATGACGGCGTGGTTCTCGCGCAGGAACAGCGCGTCCCCACCGGGGTAGACCTCTTCGATCTCGTCCAGCACCGGAACGAGCGCCGCATCGATGCGATATACATCGCCACGTACGGCGGTGCCGGTCGGGTCCAGCACGAGGCCGGGGTACGCACCAAAGTCGTACAGACGGCCGTGCAACGTGGCGGTACCGAGCAGCTCCGGTTCGGGAATGCCGCGCCTGGCCGCGGCAACGCGCAAATCATTCGCCTCACCGGCCCGCAGCGTGCCGTAGACGAATACGTGGATGGCATTGGCGCGGGTCATTCGAGCATGTCCTGCGAAACGAGCACGCCGTCTTCGTCGGCATAGATCCACTCGCCAGACTGGATGTACGCGCCCGGCATCTGCACGCCGACTTCGCGCTGCCCGGCGTTCTTCTTGATGCTCTTGCGCGGGTGCACGGCCAGGGCGTGGATGCCGACGTTGCATTCGGCCAGCTCGCGCGTATCGCGCACGCAACCGTTGAGCAGAATGCCTTCCCAACCGTTCTCTTCTGCCAGCTTGCCCAGGTTGCCGCCCACCAGGGCGCAGCGCAAAGAGCCGCCGCCATCGATCACCAGCACGCGGCCCGCGCCCTGTTCTTCCAGCGCGGCGCGTACCAGGCCGTTGTCTTCAAACACCTTGAGCGTGGAAGCCGGGCCGGCAAATGCAGCGCGCTTGCCAAAGCTGCGGAACACCGGCGCGAGCACACGCAGGCTGCCGTACACCAGCTTGTCTTCGTGCATGTCGCACAAATCAGTCACGGGAATCATCGTCATGGCAATGGAGGGTTTGGGATTGGCGTTGGCGAAATAAGAAACAAGAAACGAAGGCGGAATCAACTGCGCGACTGTGCACGCAACGAGTCGATCGTCGCACGCGGGCTGATGATGTTCGGATCGGTCTGCACCTCGATGACGGAGGCAACGCTTGCCGCGAGCGCCGCCTCCACCGCCGACTGGAAACCTTCGAGCGAGCGCACCGTGTGCCCTTCAGCGCCGTAGGCCCGCGCTAATGCGGCGAAGTCCGGGTTGCGAAGGTCGGTGCCGCTCACGTGCTCGGGATACTCGCGTTCCTGGTGCATGCGGATGGTGCCGTACATGCCGTTGTTGACCACGATAAAGATGACCGGCGCGTTGTACTGCATCGCGGTCGCCAGTTCCTGGCCGTTCATCAGGAAGCAGCCATCGCCGGCCATGCAGATGACGGGTGTGTCGGGGCAGATGATTTTGGCCGCCACTGCGGCGGGTGCGCCATAGCCCATCGCACCGCTGCTCGGCGCCAATTGCGTACGCGAGCCTGCCGCCAGCGCACCGTATTGATAGAAGCGATGCAGCCACGTGGCGTAATTGCCTGCGCCGTTGGTCAGGATGCTGTTCTGCGGGAGGCGCTCGCGCAGCCATTGCATGGCGCGGGCCATGTCGATGCCCTTGCCTCCAAACGGCGGCGGCGCGATGTTGGCGCGGTAATCGGCATTGGCGGCCTCTGTCCAGGCGGACCAGCGCGGCGGCGCATCCGGCGATACGCCGTCCAGTGCTTCGGCAATCGCGGGCATCGACGCGTGAATCATCAGGTCCGCCTGGTAGACGCGGCCCAACTCCTCCGCGCCGGCATGCACATGCACCAGCGTCTGCTTCGGGCGCGGCACGTCGAAGAGCGTGTAGCCCGAGGTCGTCATTTCGCCCAGGCGTGTGCCGATAGCGAGCACCAAGTCGGCGTCTTTCACGCGCGTCGCGAGCTTCGGGTTGATGGCGATACCGACATCACCGGCGTAATTCGGGTGGCGGTTGTCGAACAGGTCTTGCCGACGGAACACGCAGCCCGCGGGCAGATTCCAGCGCTCGGCAAAGGCCTGCATGCGGGCGGCGGCTTGCGGCGTCCAGCCGGAACCGCCCAGCAGCAGCATCGGACGCTCGGCGTCCTGCAGCAGCGTCTTCAGTTGGGCAAGATCACGCGGGCCGGGCCAGGCCATCACGCGAGCTTTCGTTGCAAACTCCGGCGGCACATCCTGCACGGTCGCAACGTCGGTCAGCATGTCTTCGGGCAACGCCAGCACCACGGGGCCGGGACGCCCGGCGGTGGCAGTCTGGAAGGCGCGTGCGATGTATTCGGGGATGCGTTCGACGCTATCGATCTGCGCGACCCACTTGGCCATCTGGCCGAACATGCGGCGGTAGTCGATTTCCTGAAACGCTTCGCGGTCGACGAAATCGCGGCCGACCTGCCCGATGAACAGGATCAGCGGCGTGGAGTCTTGAAATGCAGTGTGTACGCCGATGCTGGCGTTGGTGGCGCCCGGCCCGCGCGTGCAAAAGACGATGCCGGGGCGCCCGGTGAGCTTGCCGTACGCATCCGCCATGTTGGCCGCGCCGCCCTCTTGCCGGCAGACGATGAAGCGGGCGCGGTCGCGGCGCTGGTAGAAGCCTTCGAGCACCGACAGGTAGCTCTCGCCGGGCACGCCGAAGGCCATGTCGACGCCGTGGGCCAGCAGTGCATCCACAAGGATCTGGCCGCCGTGGCGGGGCTCAACGACAAGGCTGGCAGGGCGTGCGGCTGGTGTCTCCATGGCGGGTGCTCGCGCTCTCGATCCGTTGACGACACAATGGATCATAGCGGAACGCGCCGCCGCGGCGACTACATCTGGCGGAACAAATGTGCGTATTGCCGCGCGACGGGCAGCGTCTCGGTGCGTCCGCGGATTTTCAGCCCCAGGCGGCCCAGCGACAGATGCACCGCGCTCGACACATGCGCCACGTTGACCACCGTACCGCGGTGCACCTGCCAGAAGTGCTCGGGGTCGAGCTGGGTCAGCAGTTCGCGCAGGCTGGTGCGGATGAGCGATTCGCCGCTGCCCGCCACCACGTTGACGTACTTGTCGGTCGCTTCCAGATAGATCACGTCATCCACGGGGATGAAGCGCACCTCCTGCCCGACCAGCGCCTTGATAAAGCGCAGATACCCACCCTGCGGCGTGGCACGCGTTTGGGCAGCGCCCTGCAGGCCGGCAAGGCGCTCGACGAGTTCCGCCAGCGTCTGCGCGGGGTTCGTGGCAAGGGCGTCGGCGTTGCCGCTCGGGCGCGTGCCGAGCCGGTCCTTCAGCCGCTTGACGGTCTCAGCCAGGCGCTCGGTCTGCACGGGCTTGAGCACGTAGTCGACCGCGGCCTGCTCGAAGGCATCGAGCGCGAACTGGTCATACGCGGTGACGAACACCACCAGCGGACGCACATCCCGCTGCGATAGCTCGCGCGCCACATCAATGCCCGACAACCCCGGCATGCGGATATCGAGAAAGACCACATCGGGCCCCTGCCCGTCGGCCGCGTCGTCAATCACGTCGAGAGCGGACTGACCGTCGTGCACGGCCGGCAGCAACGTGGCCTCGGGCCATAGCGCCGCCAGTTCAGCGACGAGGTTTTCAGCCAGTGCGGGTTCGTCGTCGGCGATGAGCACGCGTGGGGAAGCAGGCATCGGTCAGGCTCCGGCGGACGCGCGCGAAGAAAGCGCGCCGGTGGCGTTAGCGGTTGAGCGGGAGAAGCGGCAACGCCATTCCGGCGCGTCGGGCTGGGACGGCGCGCGTGCGGTTTCGTGCGCCAACGGCAGCTCGACAATGATCGTCACGCCGTGCGGAACGGTCTCTGTGATCGTCAGGCGTGCATCGCCATCAAACAAGCGCGACAGGCGTTCACGCACGTGCGTAAGGCCCAGCCCCGATCCCTTGGTGCCATCGTTGCCGAAGCCGACACCCGTATCGCGCACTTCCAGCACGAGCCGCTCGCCCTCGCTGCCGGCCGCCAGGCGCGCAGACAGGGCGATCTCGCCGCCCTCGCGTGCGGGCTCGATACCGTGCACCACGGCGTTTTCCACCAGCGGCTGAATCAGCATCGGCGGGATGACGATGTTGGCGATGGCGTCGTCCAGCGCCAAGGAGAAACGCAGGCGATTGCCGAAGCGCAGCGCCTGGATGTCGAGATACGCGCGCAGCAGCGCAAATTCCTGCGCTAGCGTGCACTGCTCGGCACGTGCGTGCGAAAGCGAGCTGCGCAGAAAGCCGATCAAATGCTGCAGCAGACGCCGCGCGCCGGCCGGGTCGCGCGCGATCAGCACATCGACGTGCGCCAGCGAGTTGAAAAGGAAGTGCGGTTCGATCTGCGCCTGCAGCGCCATCAGTTGCGCACGCACCATCTGCTTCTCGGCCTCTTCGCGCTCCAGCGCATCGAGCGCAGCCTGACGCTGCAACGCAGCCAGCTTGCCGCGCGACCAGTAGTAATACGTTGCCCCGAGCGCGGCGAGCATGGCGATGATGAAGCTCATGCGCAGGCTGTCGGCGCGCCAGGGTTCCGCGTTGGGGTTGTTCAGGCACAGGATCGTCCGCGCGATCCACTGCCCCAGCGGCACGCCGATCAGCACTGCGCCCACGACGATCCACGGAAACATCTTCTTGTTGGGCGGGCCGTCTCCCCACAGCACGTGGCGCGGGATGCCGATCAGCGAGAACATCGACAGCCCGATTGCCTGGCTGAAGATGAAGTCTTTCCAGAACGTCTCTTCCGGCCGGATGCCGAACGCAAGCACCGCCGCAATCAGCGTATTGATGACGATGATGACGGCGTAGCGGATCACCCAGCGCCGGACCAGGCGCAGGCAATCGGCAAGCGAAGGGAACGACACATTGGCGAACATGCGGGCGATCTTACCGGACGGTTCTCCGGCGTTGAAGCGTGGGGTTTCCCGCATCACCGGCGGCCGGCCTGGTCGCGCAAACGGGCGAGTTCCTGGTCGACCATGCGCTGGTAACCGTTGCCCTGGCTCCAGGCCAGGCTCAGGCCGTGCGCGGCCAGGCCCAACCCCCAGCCCAGCAGCGGCCACACAAACCAGAATTGCCCGCGTGACAGCGCAATCGCCGCCAGCCCGGCGTTCACGGCCAGAAACGCCAGCAGATGAATGCGGAACCCCAGGCGCGCGCCAGCGCGGTGTCGAGCGCGGCGCAGCAGCGCCTCGTCGGAATCAGCGGATGGGGAAGTCGGGGTGTAAGGCATGGCGGACATGGCGGTCTCTGATGGAGCCGAAGATGTCCGCAGTATAGAAACGGCGCCTGGGCAGGCGCCATCCGGATGCGACGAATGGTGCGATTGGACGGATGAACGGCGCGCAGCCGGCCCCGAGGGCGGGAGGATTACGCCGCCAGCACCTCTCGCACCGACTGCGACACCACCGTCGAAGCCACGGCCTCCGCTACCGTTTCGCGCGACAGATGCGGCGCAAACATCCCGATGAAGTCGTGCGCATAGCCACGCAGGTACGCGCCACGGCGCACCGCCACACGCGTGGTATTCGGCTCGAACAGATGGTCCGCGCCGATGCAGACAAGGTTGTCGTCCTTGCGTCCGTCATACGCCATCGACGCGATGATGCCCACGCCCACGTCCAGCGCCACGTAGGTCTTGATCACGTCGGCGTCCATGGCGGTCAGCACGATCTCGGGGTGCAGGCCGGCACTGGCAAATGCCGCGTCGATGTTGCGTCGGCCCGTAAAACCGGCGTCGTACGTGATGAGTGGGTATTGCGCCACGTCTTCCAACGTCGGGAGCGGGTTCTTGGTCAGCGGATGGTCCGGGCTGACCACCAGCACGTGGCGCCAGCGGTACGCCTCGAACGACGTCAGCCCCGGCTCGTTGGCCACCGCCTCGGTGGCGATACCGATATCGGCCTGCCCCGTCAGCAGCAGTTCGACGATGTGCGAGGGCGATGCTTCCTGCAGCGCCAGCGTGACGTGCGGATATTCCTTGCGGAACGACTGCACCACCTTGGGCAGCGCATAGCGTGCTTGCGTGTGCGTCGTCGCCACGGTCAGGCGGCCCGATTGTCGGCCGGAGAATTCCTCGCCGGCCTGGCGCAGGTTTTCGGCTTCGAGCAGCAGGCGCTCGACAATGCGGACGATCTCCCGGCCCGGTTCGGTCAAGCCCGTCAGGCGCTTGCCGTAGCGCTCGAAAATCTCCACGCCAAGTTCATCCTCCAGCTCGCGAATCTGGCGCGACACGCCGGGCTGCGACGTGTACAGCGCGTTGGCGACTTCAGTCAGGTTGAACTGGCGGCGCACCGCCTCACGGATGGAACGCAGTTGCTGGAAGTTCATGGCTCGTGTCCTCTCGTATTGGTTGTCGTCGGAGCGTCGTGTTACACGGCGGCTTGCGCGACGGGCCGTGCGTTGCCTTGCGCGAACACGCGGATCGCGCGCGGGCGCACCACCAGCGTTTCGCCTTCACGGAAGCCCTCGGCGCGGAAGCGCTCGATGGGCAGGGAGACTTCGATGATGTCGTCGGTGTCTTCGCGCTCCAGCTCAAGCTGCGCGATGGCGCCCAGCGTGAGCGCGCGGCGCAGCGTTACGGGAATGCCCTCGGCGCCCGGCGCATAGCGCTCCAGGTCGATCTCGTGCGGGCGCACGAAGGCCACCGCCTGATCTGCGCGGGACGAATCCACCCCGCCTGACGGCACGGCGATGGCCGAATCGCCCACGTGCAGCACGCTGCCGCCCTCGCTTTCCTCCAGGCGCCCGTGGAACAGGTTCACGTTGCCGAGGAAGCCATAGACGAACGGCGTGGCCGGCGTGTTGTAGACCGCGGCGGGGCTGCCGACCTGCTCCACCTGGCCGCGGTTCATCAGCACCACGTTGTCGGCCACTTCCAGCGCCTCTTCCTGGTCGTGCGTGACGAACAGGCTCGTGACATGCAGATCGTCGTGCAGGCGGCGCAGCCAGCGTCGCAGTTCCTTGCGCACCTTGGCATCGAGCGCGCCGAACGGCTCGTCAAGCAGCAGCACGCGCGGCTCCACCGCCAACGCACGCGCCAAGGCGATCCGCTGGCGCTGTCCGCCCGAGAGCTGCGGCGGGTAGCGATCGGCCAGCCAATCCAGCTGCACGAGTTCCAGCAGTTCCTTCACCTTCGCGCGGATCTGCGCTTCACTCGGCCGCTGCGCGCGCGGTTTCACACGCAGGCCAAAGGCCACGTTCTCGAACACCGTCATGTGCTTGAACAGCGCGTAATGCTGGAACACGAAGCCGACCTGGCGCTCGCGCACATGCTGGTCCGATGCGTCTTCGCCGTTGAGGTGAATCGTGCCCGAATCGGCATGCTCCAGGCCCGCGATGATGCGGAGCAGCGTGGTCTTGCCGCAGCCCGACGGCCCCAGCAGCGCGGTGAGCTCGCCCTGCTTGAAGTCGAGCGAGACATCGTTGAGGGCAACGAAATTGCCGAAGCGCTTGGTGATGTGTTGAACCTGGATGCTCATGCTGCGCTCCCTTCGAGCGGAGATTGCACGGAGATGTGCGAATTCGGATTCGACGATGACGAGGACGCTGCGACGCGTGCGCCGGGGCCTTCGCCCACGCCGGCATCTGCGTCAGCCAGCTCGCGGCGGCTGCGCCATTCGACCAGCGTCTTCAGCGCCAGCGTCACGAGCGCCAGCAACGTCAGCAACGACGCCACGGCAAACGCGGCCGCGAAGTTGTATTCGTTGTAGAGAATTTCCACGTGCAGCGGCATCGTGTTGGTCAGCCCGCGAATGTGGCCCGACACCACCGACACCGCGCCAAACTCGCCCATCGCCCGCGCGTTGCAGAGGATCACGCCGTACAGCAAGCCCCACTTGATGTTCGGCAGCGTCACGCGAAAGAACGTCTGCCAGCCCGAAGCGCCGAGCACGATGGCCGCCTCTTCCTCTTCGCTGCCCTGTGCCTGCATGAGCGGAATCAGCTCGCGGGCCACAAACGGAAACGTAACGAACACGGTGGCCAACACAATGCCCGGCACGGCAAAGATGACCTTGAAATCGTGGTCCGACAGATACGGCCCGAACCAGCCCTGCGCGCCGAACAGCAGCACATAAATCAGGCCGGCAATGACGGGCGATACCGAAAACGGCAAGTCGATCAACGTGAGCAGCAGGTTCTTGCCGCGAAATTCGAACTTGGCGATCGCCCATGCCGCTGCCACGCCAAATACCACGTTCAGCGGCACGGCAATCGCTGCGGTGGTCAACGTCAGGTAGATGGCCGAAAGCGCATCGGGCTCCACCAGCGCTTCGAGATAGACGTCGACGCCCTTCTTGAACGCCTCGACAAACACGCTCGCCAGCGGCACGAACAAGAACAATGCCAGGAACACGAACGAAACGAGGATCAGCGTGACCCGCACCCAGGCGGATTCAGCCGTCGCGCCACGGCGGCCCACAGCGGGCACCTGACCAAGTTGACGGGAAACAGTACCGGCCATGTCAGGCTCCAGCTGCCGCGTGGGCGGTGGAAGGTTCAGGGGCGCGTTCGATGGTGTCGTTGCGATCGCCGCGGCGGCGCGTCCAGGCTTGCAGCAGGTTGATCACCAGCAGCAGCGTGAACGAGATGCCGAGCATGACGACGGCAATGGCCGTGGCGCCCGCGTAGTCGAACTGCTCAAGCTTCGAATAGATCATGAGCGGCGTGATCTCGGAGACCATCGGCATGTTGCCTGCGATGAAGATGACCGAGCCGTACTCGCCCGTGGCACGCGCAAACGCCAGCGCGAAACCGGTCAGCAATGCAGGCAGCAAGGTCGGCAGGATCACGCGAATGAAGGTCTGCCAGCGCGTGGCACCCAGGCTGGCAGCCGCCTCTTCCAGTTCGGTCTCCAGATCTTCGAGCACCGGCTGCACCGTGCGCACGACAAACGGCAAGCCGATGAACGTGAGCGCCACCACGATGCCCAGCGGTGTGAACGCGACCTTCAGCCCCAGCGGTTCCAGCCGCGAGCCAATCCAGCCATTCGGTGCATACAACGCGGTCAGCGCAATGCCGGCCACCGCAGTCGGCAGCGCAAACGGCAGATCCACCAGCGCATCGATCAACCGCTTGCCCGGAAAGCGATAGCGCACCAGCACCCACGCCACGATCAGCCCGAACACGAGGTTGATCACCGCGGCGATCAGCGATGCGCCAAAGGTCAGCTTGTACGACGCTACCACGCGCGGCGCGGTGACGGTCGTCCAGAACGCATCCCACGTCATGGTGAACGTCTTGAGGACGGTTGCCGACAGCGGGATCAGGACGATCAGCGCGAGGTATAGGAGCGAGAACCCCAGCGCCAGCCCGAACCCCGGGAGCACGTTGGCGGGCTTACGCCGCTTGGGGAGAGAAAACGCGGAAGACAGGCTCATCAGCGCACCGATAAAAATGGCCGCAGCGCACAACACTGCGGCCGATCTGCAGATGAACCGATTGTGGCGGACTGTTCTTATGACGAAAACGAATATTTGCGCATGTGCATCATCGTTTTAGATATAAGGGGTGCTCGGTAGGACATCCCATTGCGCTTGCCAGTCGGCGCCGTCGCGGGTGGTGTCCTGTGCACTTGCTCTGCCGATCAGGCGATCGAGCATTGCCAAGCCGTCGTTCCATTCGCCGAGATTGGAATCTGCGTTGATATGGCCGGCCTCGCCAGCGTCAATGAACTCGGTGCCCCACCGCGCGGCCCAGTCGATGGCGCTGCCTTGCGGCATCCAGGGGTCGTTTCGACTGGCGATAAGGGTGGCTGGGAACGGCAGCGTGCGGCCCGGGAGCAGATCCCGTACGCCAAATTTGTCCGGATCGGCCGGCGCGACGAGCAACACCGCCGCCACGGCTTCCTTGGTCTGCACCGCCCAATGCAACGATGCCAGGCAGCCAAAGCTGTGCGCGACCAGAATCACAGGGCGCTTGCTGCGCGTGGGCGGACGCTCAGCAAGCGCCGCTCGCACCGCTTCGCCTACACGGGCGGACCAGCGCGGCAAGTCGGGCGTTGACCAATCGGCCTGCTCCACCCGGCGCCAGGCCGGGAAGCGCTGCTCCCACCGTGTCTGCCAGTGACCCGGGCCACTGCCATGCAAACCGGGAACGGTCAGGATGACGGCGTCTGCCGGCCATTGCCAGACAGGTGCGTCCGATGTGGTTGCGGGTGCGCTGCGTGCCATGAGGTCGTGCTCACTGCGTCAGAGAAAGGCCGGTGGCGCTTTGCTGCTGTTGCACCAGCGGGGCCTGCGCCATCGGCACCACCTGTGGCGTGGGCGCAGGTTCCGGCTCCGATTCCGCGCCGGGCAGGATGCTGCCCTGCACATACGTGATACCCGCTGCGCGTGCCAGTTCCAGGTCGCTTGGGCGCTCGCAACGCCGCAAGGCCAGCGTCACGCCCAGCTCACGTGCGGAATCGGCCAGCGACACCACGTTTCGTGTACGCCAGTCGCGCCGTGCATCGAGCTTCAGATAGGCGGGCCGGGCATGCACGAGCAGCGCGCCGGCTTCCGCCGGGTCCGATGCCTGCACCGCCACGGCAAAACCGTTGCGCCGGTAGTTGTCGACCACAAAGAGCAGCAGCCCCAGATCGTCATTGGCTGTGGACGGCACCTGGATGACGAATTGCTCCGGGTGCAGCCCCAGCGCCGTCACCGCACGGTGGAATGCCTTGCCGTGATCGGCCGCCACCGCTGCCAGCAACCGGCCATGCACATTGACGACCAGTCGCCCCGCATCGGTGCGCGAAAAATAGTTGAGCGTATGCACCAGCCGGCACAGGCGGTCCAGTTCGACCAGCGTGCTGTCATCCGACGCCAGCGAAAACACCTTCCACGGGTTCAGGCCCAGATCGCCGTCGCGCGTCCAGGTGCGCATCAGGGCTTCGTGGCCCGCAGGGGTCAAGGCGCCATCGGCGGCAAGCTGCCAGACCGGTTCAAACAGGCTGGTGAGCGCGCAGTGGAAGAACTGACCCTGCACGCGGCCCGTGGCATCACGCCACAAGTGGCGATCTGGCGCGGGCGCGTTCGGCAGCGTGCCGAGAAATTGTGCGACTGCTGTGGTGTGCATCAGGCTCATGGGTGAGGCTCCTTGTTGGGTCGCCGTCTCCTCCCCGTCCTTACAGTTTGGCGATCGAGACTTCAGTCGCCTTCACCAGCGCAACCACTTCACTGCCGATTTTCAGGCCGAGGCTGTCGACCGAGCGCGTGGTGATGACCGAGGTGACGATGCCGGCCGGGGTCTCCACGTCGATCTCCGAGAGCACGTCGCCCCGGATGATCTCTTTGATCTGCCCGCGAAACTGGTTGCGTACGTTAATCGCTTGGATGCTCATGATGTTCCTTCTTAGATGACAACGGCACTACGTGCCAATGAATGTTTTCAGGAGAAAGGTTTGCAGCGCCTTACACGGCCCAGCGCACCGCGGTGGCGGACACGTCAAAGGGTGATTGCCACGCCGTGTGCGAATGCACATCGGTCACTTCGCTCGGATCGCTCTTGCGTTGCATCACGCGGTTGAGGATGGCTTCTTCCAGCCGCGCAAACGCGGGCGAACCCCGATGGCGCGGACGCGGCAGATCGACGCGCTCATCCAGCGCAATGCGGCCGTCTTCGATCAGCACCACACGGTCGGCCAGTGCCACCGCTTCGGCCACATCGTGCGTGACGAGCACGGCGGTAAAGCCCAGGCGTTGCCACAGGCCTTCAATGAGGTTCTGCATATCGATGCGGGTAAGCGCGTCAAGTGCACCCAACGGTTCGTCCAGTAGCAGCAGGCGCGGTCGATGCACCAGCGCACGCGCCAATGCCACGCGCTGGCGCTGCCCGCCCGACAGGCGTGCCGGCCATTCTCCCGCCCGCTCGGCCAGACCGACTTGCGCGAGCACTTCAGCGGCCTGGGCGCGCTGCGTTTTCGGCAATCCGAGCGCGACGTTGTCGAGCACCTTCTTCCACGGCAGCAGGCGGGCATCCTGGAACATCACGCGGGCATCGTCGTGCAGGCCGCCTTCGGCGTCGCCATCGCGACGCAGGTGGCCATCGTCAATGCCTTCCAACCCGGCAATCAGCCGCAGCAGCGTGCTCTTGCCGCATCCGCTTCGGCCGACGATGACAACAAACTCACCCGGCGTGATGTCCAGATCGATGCCATGCAGCACTTCACGATCGCCGTAGCGTTTGACGACCTGTTCGATATGCAGCGCGGTGCCGGCCAGCGCGGCGTGTTCAGTGGCATTGCTTTGCATGCGTCTCTCCAATTCAGCCTCAGGCCGCCGCTTGATAACCGGGGTGCCAGCGCAGCCAGTAACGTTCCAGCCCGCGCGACAACCAATCCGCAAGCTTGCCAAGCAGCGCATACAGCAGGATGCCGAGCAGCACCACATCGGTCTGCAGGAACTCACGCGCATTCATCGTCATGTAGCCGATGCCGGCCTGCGCAGACACCGTTTCCGCCACGATCAGCGTCACCCACATCAGGCCGAGCGAGAAACGCACGCCCACCAGGATCTGCGGCAGCGCACCGGGCAGGATCACCTCGCGATACAACTGCGCACGCGACAGGCCGTAGCTGCGGGCCATCTCCACCAGGGCCGGATCAACCGAGCGGATGCCGTGATACGTGTTCAGATAGATCGGGAAGAACACGCCCAGCGATACCAGGAACAGCTTGGCCGATTCATCGATGCCGAACCACAGGATCACCAGCGGAATCAACGCCAGGACCGGGATGTTGCGGACCATCTGCAGCGTGGTGTCGAGCAGCGTCTCGGCGGTGCGGAAGGTGCCGGTCAGCAAGCCCAGCACCAATCCCAGCGAACCGCCGATCGCAAATCCGAGCAGTGCGCGCCAGGTACTCACGGCGACATGCGTCCACAGTTCACCCGAGCGCGCCAGCGCCACGGCGGATTTCGCCACGTCCAGCGGTGCCGGCAGGATGCGGTTCGACAGCCAGCCCCATTGGGCCGAGGCCTGCCACAGCACGAGCAGCACGAACGGCACGATCCACGGCGCCAGTCGTTGTCGCGCGGTACGCAGAAGGGCCTTCGCCTTCGGGTTGGATTTGGTTTTCGACGCGGATGCCATTGCCCTGCTCCTCCTGGCTCAGCTTGCCGCCACGCGCGGCACGATGCCGGTGGCAATCACTTCGCCAAACGGGCCGTTCAGCACATTGCCCGGCAGCTTGTCGCGCACCGAGCGCGGCAGCAGCGGGAACACCAGTTCGGCAAACCGATAGGCCTCTTCCAGATGCGGATAGCCGGACAGCACGAACGTATCGATCCCCAGATCGGCGTACTCCTTCATGCGCGCGGCCACGGTTTGCGGATCGCCCACCAGCGCCGTGCCGGCACCACCGCGCACCAGCCCCACGCCGGCCCACAGGTTCGGGCTGATCTCCAGATCGGCACGCGTGCGCTTGACGCCGTTGGCATGCAGCGCGGCCATGCGTTGCTGACCGGCCGAATCCATTTTGCGGAAAGCCTCTTGCGCGCGCGCAACGGTGTCGTCGTCAAGCTTGCTGATGAGCTTGTCTGCAGCCGCCCAGGCTTCGTCTTCCGTCTCGCGCACGATCACGTGCAGGCGAATACCAAAGCGCACGGTGCGGCCATGCTTGGCAGCGCGCGCCCGCACGTCGGCCAGCTTCTCGGCCACCGCGGCAGGCGGTTCGCCCCAGGTCAGATACGTGTCGACCTGCTCGGCTGCCAGTTCGTGCGCCGCTTCCGACGACCCGCCGAAATACACGGGCGGATGCGGCCGCTGCACGGGCGGATACAGCACCTTCGCGCCCTTCACGCTGAGGTGCTTGCCGGTGTAATCCAGCGCGGCGCCTTCGTGGCTTGCCGCAAGCGTTTCGCGCCAGATGCGGATGAACTCTTCCGAGGCTTCGTAGCGTTGTGCGTGATCCAGGAACAGGCCATCGCCAGCCAGCTCTGCAGGATCGCCACCCGTGACGAGGTTCACCAGCAAGCGGCCATTCGACAGACGGTCGTACGTGGCGGCCATGCGGGCAGCCAGCGTGGGCGCCATCAGCCCCGGACGAACTGCCACCAGGAAGCGCAGGCGCTTCGTGACTGGAATCAGGCTCGCGGCCACGATCCACGGGTCTTCGCACGAGCGGCCGGTGGGAATCAGCACGCCCTCGTAGCCGAGCGTATCGGCGGCCACGGCCACCTGCTGCAGATAAGTTTGATCGACCTGGCGCGCGCCCTCGGCGGTGCCGAGATAGCGACTGTCGCCGTGCGTCGGGATGAACCAGAAAACTTGCATGACAGCTCCTTGGACTGTGTTGTTCTCAGATCAACGCAACAACTCAAGCGCGGGCAATGGCCAGCTGCGCGGGGGTCGGGTGCCAGACCAGTTCGATCGGCTTGACCGGGCGCGGAATCAGCCCCAGCCCGTGAAAGGCATCGGCCACGCGCTGCTGCTCGGCAATCGCTTCAGGCGTCACCGGCCGCACCGGCGAAGGCGGCCGGCGCGACAGGAACAGATGCACCGTCGCCAGCGACAGCCCCGAAAAATCTGCAATGCGCTGCGCGGCTTCCTTGCGGTTCTCCTGCACGAGGCGATCGGCGCGCGACAGCTCTGCAAAGATGGCGGCAATGGTGTCACCGTGCTTTTCCGTAAAGGCCGTCGGCGCGAAGTAGAACGAGTTGTTGGACGACAGCGTGCGCCCGGTGGCCAGCACGCGCGGCTTGATCGCCAGTTCGGTGGCGGCGTAGTACGGATCCCAGATGCCCCAGGCGTCGACGCTGCCGCGCTCGAAGGCGGCGCGGGCATCGGCTGGCGTGAGGTACACGGGCTGGATGTCGGCAAAGCTCAGCCCGCCCTTCTGCAGGCCGCGCACGATCAGGAAATGCGCGCTCGAACCCTTCTGCAGCGCCACGCGCTTGCCCTTCAGGTCGGCCAGCGTCTTGAGGGTCGAATCCTGCTGCACGAGGATGGCGGAGCTGTCCGGCTTGGGCGGCTCCACGCCCACGTAGCGCAGGTCCTTGCCGGCAGCCTGCGCGAACACCGGCGGCGTATCGCCCGTGATGGCGAGGTCGAGACTGCCCGCAGACAACGCTTCAAGCTGCTGCGGCCCGGCCGGAAACTCCAGCCAACTGATCTTGGTGCCCGGAAAGCGCTGCTCCAGCGCCCGGTTCTCTTTCACGATGACGAGGTTGACTGCGCTCTTCTGAAAACCGATGCGCAGTTGCGCGGGCGGCGTCACCTTCGGCAAAGCTGCAGCCGCCGGAGCGGCGGTAGCGGCATTGGCGGCATGCGCAACCGGCCCAAGCGTGGCCAGCGATGCGCCGGCAACGGTAGCGCTGAGCAGGCGGCGGCGTTGGAAATCGATGGTCATGGCAATCAGCGCGCTGCCTGTTGCGTCGTGGGCTGCCACGCAGAGTCGGCCACCTTCACGGGGCGCGGGATCAGCTTGAGCGCGTGGAACGTATCGGCAATGCGCTGCTGGTCGGCCAACGCCTCGGCGCCCACGGGCTGGATGCCATACGAAATGCGCGACACCGAACGCGCCACCACGGCGGGTTCCAGGCCGAGCTGCGGGCCGAGAATGGTCGTGACTTCCTTCGGGTTGGCCGCTGCCCAGGTGTCGGTCTTCTTCAGTTCATCGAGCACGATGTTCAGCACATCGGGCCGCGCGCCCGCATAGCCCTTCGACGCCAGGAAGTACTGCGAGTTGTTGACCACGCCCGTGCCGTCGGCCAGCACGCGCGCGCCCAGTTGCTGTTCGGCCGCGGCAAAGAACGGATCCCAGATCACCCAGGCGTCGATGGCACCGCGCTCGAAGGCGGCACGCGCATCGGCGGGAGTCAGGTATACGGGCTGGATATCGCTGTAGGGCACATTGGCCTTTTCCAGAAGCTTCACCAGCAGGTAATGCACGTTCGAGCCCTTGTTGAAGGCAACGCGCTTGCCCTTGAGATCGGCCACGCTCTTGAGCGGCGAAGTCTTCGGCACGATGATCGCCTCGCCGGCCGGCGCGGGCGGCTGGTTGCCGACATAGACGAGGTGCGCCCCGGCAGCCAGCGCGAAGATCGTCGGTGCTTCACCCGTGGTGCCGAAATCGATGGCGCCCACGTTCAGGCCTTCCAGCAGCTGCGGGCCGGCCGGAAACTCGGTCCACTTCACTTCGATGCCCTGGGCGGCCAGACGCTTTTCCAACGTGCCGCGCGCCTTGAGCACCGTCAGCGTGCCGTACTTCTGATAGCCGATGCGCAGTTGCTTGGCAGCGGTCGGAGGCGGGGCATCGCTGTTGGCAAATGCGGCGGGCACGCCAAGCGTTGCAAGCAGCGTGGCGGCAATGGTCAGAGTCCTGCGCAGGGGCGAGTGGGTTTTCATGGCAAGTTCGATCGATGCAGGGTGTATGGGCGACACGATTCGCGCGCAGCGGCTGCGCGGCGTGACAACAACGGAAAAATCCAGCGAGCGTGTGTCTACGGCGGCGCGTTCAGCGCATCACGCCAGACATCGCATTCGTTCTTCGTCGGCGGCCTGGAACGTGGCACGCACCGCGGTGCGGCTTGAAACGATGACCTGCGCCACGGCCGGGTGCCGTGCCAGCGCCAGTGCCTGGTGCACGCGCTCCACGCCGTCATCCAGGCGCTGCTGCAGCGATGGGTCGACGGTCACGCCGTCATCGGTCACAACGATCTGCGAGTCGACAGCAAAGATGCCGGGCAGGATCGAGCGCGCCGCCAGCGCCGTCAGTACGGGGCGCAGCGCGTAGTCGATTGCCAGCGTGTGGGCGAGGCTGCCGCCAGTGGCAATCGGCAGCACGACCTTGTCGCGCAGACCGCTCTGCGGCAGCAGATCGAGAAACGTCTTGAGCAGCCCGCTGTAGGCCGCCTTGTAGACCGGCGTGGCAAGAATCACCACGCCCGCCGCTTCCACCCGCGCCACCGCATCGGCGATAGCGGGGTCGGACACCTGCGCGCCCAGGAGCGCGTCGGCTGGCAGGCTGCGCAGGTCCAGGTGGTCCGCCTGCTCGCCGGCGCGCTCGAGCTGCGCACGCACGTGGCCCAGCAGGCGCGCAGATCGCGATTGCGCCGAAGGGCTGCCGGAAATCGTCAGGATTTGCATGATGCGGATCACCCGATGTCGTTACGTCGCTTGGGGCCTTACTTGCCCGGTTGATAGAGCTGGTCAAACTGCCCACCGTCGGCAAAGTGCGTCTTCTGCGCCTTCTGCCAGCCGCCGAACGTGTCGTCGATGGTCACAAGCTTCACCTTCGGGAATTCGCTCTCGTGCTTCTTGGCCACGGCCGGATCGGTCGGGCGATAGAAGTTCTTCGCACCGATCTCCTGCCCTTGCGGCGTGTACAGGAACTTGAGATACGCCTCCGCGGCCTTGCGCGTGCCCTTCTTGTCGGCCACCTTGTCCACCACCGCCACCGGCGGCTCGGCCAGGATGGAAATCGACGGCACCACCACGTCAAACTTGTCCTTGCCTTCCACGCGCGCAGCCAGCAGCGCTTCGTCTTCCCACGCGATCAGCACATCGCCGATACCGCGCTCGGTAAAGGTGGTGGTCGCACCGCGCGCGCCCGAATCGAGCACCGGCACGTTCTTGTAGAGCTTCTGCACAAAGTCCTTGGCGGTGGCATCCGAACCGCCCGGCTGCTTCAGCGCATAGGCCCAGGCGGCCAGGTAATTCCAGCGTGCCCCGCCGGAGGTCTTCGGGTTGGGCGTGATGACGGCGATGCCCGGCTTGATCAGGTCATTCCAGTCCTTGATGCCCTTCGGGTTGCCCTTGCGCACCAGGAACACGATGGTCGACGTGTACGGCGAGGCGTTGTGCGGCAGGCGCTTCTGCCAGTCCTTGCCGGTCAAGCCCTTCTCGGCGATCGCGTCGATGTCGTAGCCCAGCGCCAGTGTGACCACATCGGCATCCAGCCCGTCGATCACGGAGCGCGCCTGCTTGCCCGAACCGCCATGCGAAGCGCGCAGGGTGATGTCCTCACCCGTTTCGGCCTTCCACTTCTTGGCGAATTCGGTGTTGATTTCCTTGTACAACTCGCGCGTCGGGTCGTACGACACATTCAACAGTGTCGTCGCCGCATGCGCACCCACGGTTCCCCCCGCCACGATGGCAGCCGCTGTAGCACGTACAAGCGTGTTGAAAACAAACTTGCGAATCATCTTGCAGGCTCCGTTTCTGATCTCTGATGGATTTGGAATAGGAGCAAGACTACCGAGCGGGTCTTGTACGGGGAACGAATGGTTTCAGGGAATGTTCATCGTTTTTTGCATAAAGGCGGGGTTGGGGCTGCGCGGATGCGGGGCAAAGGGCTTTGTGCGGGGGGCTGGCGCGGCGATTGAGGGTCAAACGCTCGGTGTTGGATGTCGGAGACCCGCGCTTGGGCTTTGGACTGCGGGACTTCGGGGGTTTTGGGTGGAGGTTGAGTCTTGGAGGGTGACGTTCGAGCCTTGGAGGGTGGAGTTTGAGTCTTGGAGGGTGACGTTCGAGCCTTGGAGGGTGGAGTTCGAGTCTTGGAGGGTGGCGTTCGAGCCTTGGAGGGTGGCGTTCGAGCCTTGGAGGGTGGCGTTCGAGCCTTGGAGGGTGGCGTTCGAGCCTTGGAGGGTGGCGTTCGAGTTTTGGAGGGTGGAATTCGAGCCTTGGAGGGTGGAATTCGAGCCTTGGAGGGTGGAATTCGAGCCTTGGAGGGTGGAATTCGAGCCTTGGAGGGTGGAATTCGAGCCTTGGAGGGTGGAATTCGAGCCTTGGAGGGTGGCGCTCGGGTGTTGGAGGGTGGAGTTCGGGTCTTGGAGGGTGGAGGTTTAGGGGTTTCGGGCGGGGCCTGGGTTTTGGGGTCACGGGGGCAGTGTTAGGGGCTGTCAGGATTTCCGTGTTCGGGGCGGTTTTTTTGTTGGTGGTGCATCTCTTGTTTCATCCCCTGCCGGGGCTGACTCACTTTCTTTGTCTTGCCAAAGAAAGTAAGCAAAGAAAGGCGCGCCCGAGATGGCGACCCACCCCTTGAATTTCTGTTGCAGAGAGGGGAAGGGAAAAACTCGCTTCGCTCAGACAGTTTCCCTTCCGTTTTCCTCTCTGCAACAGAAATTCAAGGCGCCATCTAGGGCAAGGTACGGCCACACCATCGGAGCACAACCGCAGTAGTGGGATGAGCGGCAAGACGCGAGGCAAAGCAGTAAGAACACGTTGAGATAGCGGACAAAGCGAAGCAATACACCGCAAGAAACGAAACTCCGACAGGACACGCAAACCACCGGTTTGGTCCTTGACGTTCCTGCCCTTGATGGCGCCTTCAATTTTCGTAAGCGGGCGGAAAAAAGGCGGGGAACTGTTTGAGCGCAGCGAGTTTTCCCGTTCTCCGCCCGGTTACACAAATTCAAGGAAGGGGTCGCCATCTCGGGCGCGCCTTTCTTTGCTTACTTTCTTTGGCAAGACAAAGAAAGTGAGTCAGCCCCGGCAGGGGATGAAACAAGGGATGCACCAAAAACAAAGAACAAAAAAAAACCGCTCTGGCGAAGCCAGAGCGGTTTTTCGAAGCGCTAACGTAGCGTCAGTGCACAACCCTCTCAAACGAAAACTGCCCATCCCGATAATCCACCGGCACCACATCCTTGGGCGCGAACCTGCCCTCCAGGATCATCCGTGCCACCGGATTCTCGATCTGCTGCTGGATGGCCCGCTTCAAAGGCCGTGCCCCAAACACCGGGTCGTAACCGGCAGAGGCCAGCTTGGCCACCGCCTCGTCGCTGATCTCCAGCGCGAGGTCCATCTGCGCCAGGCGTGCAGACAGACGCTTGAGCTGGATCCGCGCGATCGATTCGATGTTGCGTTGGTCCAGTGCGTGGAACACCACCACCTCGTCGATCCGGTTCAGGAACTCCGGGCGGAAATGCGTCTTCACTTCCTGCCACACGGCACCCTTGATCACGTCCGCCGGTTCGGTCGCCATCTGCTGGATGAGCTGCGAGCCGAGGTTCGACGTCATCACGATCACCGTGTTCTTGAAGTCGACCGTGCGGCCCTGGCCGTCGGTCAGGCGACCATCGTCCAGCACTTGCAGCAGCACGTTGAAGACGTCCGGGTGCGCCTTCTCTACTTCATCGAGCAGCACCACGCTGTACGGCTTGCGGCGCACGGCTTCGGTCAGGTAACCGCCCTCCTCGTAGCCGACATAGCCCGGCGGCGCGCCGATCAGGCGGCTCACGGAATGCTTCTCCATGAATTCGCTCATGTCGATGCGGATGAGGTGCTCTTCCGAATCGAACAGGAAGCCGGCCAGCGCCTTGCACAGCTCGGTCTTGCCGACGCCCGTCGGGCCCAGGAACAGGAACGAGCCATAGGGCTTGTTCTCGTCCGCGATACCGGCGCGTGAGCGGCGGATGGCATCCGACACCAGACGCACGGCTTCGTCCTGGCCGACCACGCGTTCGTGCAGGCGGTCTTCCATCTTCAGCAGCTTCTCGCGCTCGCCGGTCATCATCTTCGCCACGGGGATGCCCGTGGCGCGGCTGACGACTTCGGCAATCTCTTCCGCGCCCACCTGCGTGCGCAGCAGCTTGTTCGGCTGCTTCTGGCCGGCCGACTCGGCGGCGGTGGCGGCCTTCAGCTTGCCTTCCAGCTCGGGCAGCTTGCCGTATTGCAGTTCGGCCACTTTCTCGAGCTTGCCTTCGCGCTGCAGCTTGGTGATCTCCAGCTTGATCTTGTCGATCTCTTCCTTGAGCGCAGCCGCACCTTGCGCGGCGCCCTTCTCGGCCTTCCAGATTTCATCCAGATCGGCGTATTCCTTCTGCAGACGCTCGATTTCCTGCTCGATCAGCTCCAGGCGCTTCTGCGATGCCTCGTCGGTTTCCTTCTTGACGGCTTCGCGCTCGATCTTGAGCTGGATCAGGCGGCGGTCGAGCTTGTCCATCGCCTCGGGCTTCGAGTCGATTTCCATCTTGATGCGCGCCGCAGCCTCGTCGATCAGGTCGATGGCCTTGTCCGGCAGGAAGCGATCGGTGATGTAGCGGTGGCTGAGTTCAGCCGCGGCCACGATCGCCGGGTCGGTAATCTCCACACCGTGGTGCAGTTCGTACTTCTCCTGCAAGCCACGCAGGATGGCGATGGTTGCCTCCACGGTCGGCTCGCCCACGAGCACCTTCTGGAAGCGGCGCTCCAGCGCGGCGTCCTTCTCGATGTACTTGCGGTATTCATCCAGCGTGGTCGCGCCGATGCAATGCAGCTCCCCGCGCGCAAGCGCCGGCTTGAGCATGTTGCCGGCATCCATCGCGCCTTCGGCCTTGCCCGCGCCCACCATCGTGTGGATTTCGTCGATGAAGAGAATGGTCCGGCCTTCTTCCTTGGCGATGTCGTTGAGCACCGCCTTCAGGCGCTCCTCAAACTCGCCGCGATACTTGGCACCGGCCAGCAGACCCGCCATGTCGAGCACCAGCACACGCTTGTTCTTCAAGCTTTCAGGCACCTCTTCGTTGACGATGCGCTGCGCCAGCCCTTCGACGATGGCCGTCTTGCCGACGCCCGGCTCGCCGATCAGCACCGGGTTGTTCTTGGTGCGGCGTTGCAGGATCTGGATGGCTCGACGGATTTCATCATCGCGGCCAATGACGGGGTCGAGCTTGCCGATCCGGGCCATCTCGGTGAGGTCGATGGTGTACTTCTTGAGCGCTTCACGCTGGCTCTCGGCTTCGGCGCTGCCGACGGTCTGGCCGCCGCGTACAGCGTCGATCGCGGCTTCGAGCGGCTTGCGCGACAGGCCGTGCTCGCGCGCAATGCGGCCAGCCTCGCCCTTGTCGTCGGCCACGGCCAGCAGGAACAGCTCGCTGGCGATGAACTGATCGCCGCGCTTGATGCCCTCTTTCTCAGTCGCCTGCAGCAGGCTGCCGAGGTCTCGCCCCACCTGCACCTGTTCGCCACCCTGCACCTGCGGCAGGTGCTTGATGGCGCGGTCCAGCGCCGTGTCCAGGGCGCCGGTATTGACGCCCGCACGGGCCAGCAGGTTCTTGGTGGCCCCATCCGGCTGGCGCAGCATGGCCAGCAGCAGGTGGACCGGTTCGATGTACGGATTGTCGTTGCCCAGCGCCAGGCTCTGCGCGTCGGCCAGCGCTTCCTGGAAGCGGGTGGTCAATTTGTCCAAACGCATTAAAAACCCCTTGCGGAAAATGTTTCACTGCTCCGAAAGATAGGGAGCTTCGGTGGCATTTCAAGCGTGGAAACGCCGGTTTTGATGCAGATTTGCGCCAAAACAAACGGCGGCGCGCCTACTGGCTACGCCGCCGTCCCAAGTGAGCCGAAGCCGTCCTGGCTATCGCATCAGTTGGGCACCGATACCGTCGCCACGCCGCCCGACACGCTCACCGAGATGCGGTCGCCCGCCGCCGGTGTGCTGGTGAAGTTCGGCACGTTGGCCGCGTTGATGGCCGGTGCAGCACCGGGCGTGCCACCGCGCGGAGTCGTGCGCACCACCTGCGAAGGCGGCAGCGGCGTGCCGTTCTTCAGGTTCGCGTACATGGCGTCCAGCGCGCGCTGCTCATACAGCACCAGCGGCACGAACAACGTGTCGTAGCCGGGCACCAGGTCGATGAAGCCGTCGAAATGCTGCGCGTTCATCACCTCGATGTACGACAGCTTGCTCGAGCCACCCTCCACCTTGGCATTCAACCCCAGATACGGCCGCGAACCATGGTTGACCGGCAGCAGCGCGTCGTTGCGGCCCTGCACGATCAGCGCCGGCTTGCCCTGCAGGTTGCCGGTACGCAGCGTCTGCCGGATGCCGGCCTGCAGCGATTGCGAAGCCGCATCGGCGCCCGTCAGCAGGTTGCGCAGGCACAGCGCGCCATCGAGGTTGGCGGCTTGCGTGCCGGTGGAGTCGACCGACTGGTTGCTCCGCGTCGGGCCACCTTGGGCGTTGTTGTTGACGAGCTGCACGCCGGAAGTGGGCGGAATGCCGTTGCCAACCGCCGCCATCTGCGCGAGCGCCGTGGCGCTCACGGCCGTCGGATGGAACGACGCGTCGGTTGCCGCGAAGCTCAATCCGCACAGGTTGTCGGTCACGCTGGCGCGCGAGAGTGCGTTGCCAAAGGTGGTCGCCACCGATGGGTCGATCTCGTAGAACGACATCGAGGCATGCACGAGATCCGACTCTGGCTCCCAGCCGTAGGTGCGCATCTTCTGCAGGGCTTCGTCGGCCTGCGCAGCCGCCGTGGTGGACGTCAGCAACCCGGCCGCCTTGAGCGCGGCGCAGCGGTTGGCCTGCGCGCCTGCCGGGAACGTCGTGAGGCTTCCAAAGAATGCCTGTGCCGGCGCAGTGGCAACGCTCGCAGACGATGCCGCGCACAGCCGGAACACATTGGCGTAGCTCACGTAGTCGAACAGCGGCTTGCCGGTCGTCGGCAGCGTCGTGCCGCCGCGCACCACCTGCACGCCGGTGTTGGGCGGCAGGTTCAGGCCGGGCTCGCCTACGGCCACCCCGTCGATCCACCCACCGGTGTCCTGCTCGGCCGCCGCAATGGCCGCGCCGCCGCCGTTGGAGATGCTCGACGCAATGACGATGGTGTTGTCCGGACGGACCGGCAGTGCGCTGCCGACCAGCGCACCGCTCGTCCCAGCGATCTTGTCGTTGATCGCCCAGAACGCGAACTGCACGGCCTGTAGCGTGAACAGGCCCCAATCCTTCTCTGGGTTGCGCTGCGAATGCGCATGCTTGAACGCCAGCCGGTTCGGCGTGGCCGCGTTGAAGGCAGCCAACTGGCTGCTGGTGAGCGGCGCGGCAAAGTGCGCGTTAGACCCGGCGGCGCTGCGCGTGGTGCGTGTGCCGTCCTGCAGGGCGACGGTGTCCGTAGCCAGGTCGTGCGGGCCGGCGCCGGTGCCCTTGTCGGTATAAGCAACGGCGCACTTGCGCTTCAGGCCCCATTCGCCAGTGGAAATCGCGCCATAAATGCCGCGCGAGCCCGACGAGGTGGCAGTGATGATGCAGGGGTTGTTGACGTCGAAACTGTCCGGAATCTGCACGAGCAGCACGACGTTCTGCTGCCCTGTGCCGTCGTCGGAGTAAGTCACGTATTCGGTGCCGGGGATCATGCCGGAGCCCTGCGTGACGTTGCCGCTGGCATCGACGTTCGGGCCATAGAGCGTGCCGTAGCCGCCCTTGGCCGCCGTGTCGACCAGCGCACGGTAATTGGCGTAGATCGCCAGGCGGCGCAGCTCGGCTGCGGTGGGCGCCGTGGGGTTGGCGATGGTCGGCGCGGTGGCCGAAGCCAGGCCGCTTGCGCCCAGGCCAGCGGTCAGCAGGTCGTCGGATACGCCGTCGTACCGGTTGATGGACACCTTGCCGGCAAAGGCCGGCTTGGTATTGCCCGGCACGTTGTTGCCATCATTGCTGCCGCCGCAGGCGCTTAGCACGCCGCAGCCGGCCAGCAGCACGGCACCGGCGGCGATCAGGTTGCTTGGTGAGACGTGCCGTCGCAGGCGCGCCGTTCGGGTTGGTTTCATTGCGTCTCCTTCTCGTTATGGTTGGAACAACACAAAGCAACCCGCGGCGGCCTTCGATACTGCACGTCCCTAGTGGACGTCCGGACGTCCCTAAGCCACCGCAGGCACTACCAGTATGTGAACCCAACTTCTCATTCGCAACTCAATTGGCGCGACCGCCCTTGCGATCAACTGAACGTGCGCACCGTCCAGAGTCCCAGCATGGTGAGGAACAGCGAGCCGCCCAGATGCGCCACGATGTGCAGCGCGCCCATCAGGTGGTCGCCGGCCAGGATGTTGGCGACCACCTCGCTGGAAAACGTCGAGAACGTCGTCAGCCCGCCCAGAAAACCGGTGATGACCAGCAAACGCCATTCCGGCGGCAGCCCCGCGTGCGTATCGAAAAATCCGACCGCGATGCCGATCAGATAGCCACCCACAAGATTGGCTGCCAGCGTGCCGTACGGCAAGGCCGGATTGATGGCGTTCAACAAGACGGCGAGCGCCCAGCGCAACCAGGCTCCCAGCGCAGCACCCACCCCAACTGCCAGAAAGCCCATTCCGCTCATGCGGTCGCGTCCTTGTTATTCGTAGTCGTTGGGTTGCGCCGATACGCCGGGCTGATCGGCCGTGCTTGTCGCGGCGTTGTTGGAAGCAATGCCCCAGCGGGCAAGCGCCTTGTCGTCCGTAACGCGTGCATCGACCCAGCGCGCGCCCTGGGGCGTCTGTTCCTTCTTCCAGAACGGCGCCTCGCTCTTGAGGTAATCCATGATGAATTCGCACGCGGCAAAGGACTCGCCGCGGTGCTTGGACGCCACCGCCACCAGCACGATCTGATCTTGCGGCTTGAGCTTGCCAACGCGGTGGATGACGAGTGCGTCGATCAGCTCCCAGCGCTGCATGGCCGCGCTCACGATGCCGGCGAGCGCCTTTTCGGTCATGCCGGGATAGTGCTCCAGCTCCATCTCGGACACACCGGTGCCGTCGTTGATGTCGCGCACGGTGCCGATGAAGCTGGCCACCGCGCCAATGTTCGGACGGCCGGCGCGGAGCGCTGCAATCTCGGCGCCGAGGTCGAAGTCGGCTTCCTGAACGCGGACGGACATGGTCGGTCTCCCCCGCTCAGCCGCCAGTCACGGGCGGGAAGAAGGCCACTTCGCAGCCGTCGTGCACGGCGGTATCGGCCGGCACGATCTGGTGGTCCACCGCCATGCGCAGCGCACGACCTTCGGCCAGGGTTTCGCCCCAGACCGGACCGCGCTGCGCCAGCCAGCGACGCACATCGCCCACGGTGCGCACGGCCTCCGGCACCACAACCTGCTCCTGCGAGGTTCCGAGTTGTTCACGCACGCTGGCAAAGAAACGAAGCTCGATCTGCATGGCCATCGCTCCTTACACCAGGCCTGCAAACGGCAGGAAGCTGACAACATCGCCCGGCGCAATCGGCTGGTTTGGCGGGTTGTCGATCAGGCCATCGCCCCACACGGTGGAGGTCAGCACGCCCGAGCTTTGATTGGGGAACAGCTCCAGCCCGCCGCCCGCGTTGATGCGCGCGCGCAGAAACTCGTTGCGGCGATCGCCCTTGGGCAATGCAAAATCGGCGCGCATCGGGATGCGCTTGGGGGCCACGTCTTGCACGCCCTGCAGGCGCAGGATGAACGGCCGCACGAACAGCAGGAAGGTGACGAAGCTCGACACCGGGTTGCCCGGCAGGCCAATGAAAAACGCGGTCGGACCACCCACCATGCCTTCGGGCCGGCGCACTTCGCCAAAGGCCAGCGGCTTGCCCGGCTTGATGGCGATCTGCCAGAGATTCAGGCGCCCTTCGGCTTCCACCGCCGGCTTGATGTGGTCTTCCTCCCCCACCGACACGCCACCGGACGTGATGATGAGGTCGTGCGCCTCAGCCGCTTCGCGCAGCGTGTCGCGCGTGGCTTGCAGCGTGTCGGGCACGATGCCGAAATCGGTGATGTCGCAACCGAGGTTTTCCAGCAGCGCGCGCAGCGTGAAGCGGTTGGAGTTGTAGATGGCGCCGGGCTTGAGCGGCTCGCCGGGCTTGGCAAGTTCGTCGCCGGTAAAGAACACGGCCACGCGCGGGCGGCGCACGACGTGCAGGTTGGCGCAGCCGACCGAAGCCGCCAGGCCAAGTTGCTGCGGGCCAAGACGCGTGCCGCGCGGCAGGATCTCGGCGCCGTCGGCAATGTCCTCGCCGGCGCGGCGGATCCACTCGCCCGATTCAGGTACGTGGTCGATGACGACGGTGCCCGAGTCCGGGTCAGCCTTGCATTGCTCCTGCATGACGACCGCATCGGCGCCAGGCGGAATCAGCGCGCCGGTAAAGATGCGCGCCGCCTCGCCCGCATTCAGCGGCTGGCCGACATGACCAGCGGGAATGCGCTGCGCCACCTTCAGGCGCGTGCCCGGCGCGGTGATGTCGGCGGCGCGTACAGCGTATCCGTCCATTTGCGTGTTGTCGGCCGGCGGCACGTTCAAGCTGCTGCGCACGGCCTGCGCGAGAACGCGCCCGTTGGCGTGCAACGTCGACACGGTTTCGGTCTCGTGCAAGGCGCGCACTGCGGCAAGCAGTTGCGACAGCGCCGCATCGAGCGTCAGCAAGGACGGTTTGACGGCGGGAGCATCGTTGGCGGACATGCTGGAATGGGAAAGCGGAATCGAACGGGAGATTTCGATTGTATCGGTTCCAGGCCGATGCCATGCATCAGCCCAGGCGTATCAAGCGAATGCGTCGGCCAGCGCGGCCCGCAGCGCGGGCACGATGTGCGCGTCAAACCACGGGTTGTGTTTGAACCAGGCCAGATTGCGCGGGCTCGGATGCGGCAGCGGAAACAACACGCGGCCGTCAGCGTCATGCGCAGGCCCGTTGCGCACGACGTCGGTCAAGGTCCAGTCGCGCGGCACGTCCAGGTAGTTGCGCTGGGCATACGTGCCCACCAGCAGCGCGAGCCTCACCTCGGGCATCGCCGTCAGCAGCGGCCGGTGCCATCTGGGTGCGCATTCCGGGCGGGGGGGCAAGTCGCCATTCGCACTGGTGCCCGGGAAGCAAAAACCCATCGGCACCACGGCGATGCGCCTGTCGGCATAGAAATCGTCGTATGAGATCTGCAGCCACTGGCGCAGGCGGTCCCCAGAACGGTCGTTCCAGGGGATACCGGTTTCGTGGACGATGCGGCCGGGCGCCTGTCCGATGATCAGGACACGGGCGCGGCGGTCCGCCACGACCACCGGGCGAGGCTCGTGCGCCAATGCGCCCTTGCACACGCGGCAGGCGCGGATATCGTGCAGGCAGCGCGCAAACGATGCTCCGGCCACGTCATCCGGCACTGCTGCTTCCATCGCTTCAGAGACCGGTGTGCTGGGCGATGTAGCCCTTGATGCGGTCAACGTCGGCCGGCATGACTTCAAAGCGCTGCGGCAGCGACTCGATATCGGCGTAACCAGCCGGCCGCTCCGGCTCCCGATCCAGCGCTTCGCGAATGGTGTCGCCGAACTTGGCCGGCAACGCCGTTTCCAGCACCACCATCGGCACGCCCGGCGTCAGGTTCTCGCGCGCCACCTTCACGCCATCGGCGGTGTGGGTGTCGATCATCGTGCCGTAGGTGGCAAACACATCGCGGATCGTATCGACGCGGTCGTCGTGCGAGCTGCGGCCCGAGACAAAGCCGAACTCGGCGATGCGGTCGAACTCCGGCTTGCCGGTCATCGAGAAGCCGCCCTTTTCGTCCACGTCGCGGAAGAGCTGGGCGAGGCGCGCCGGATCACGATCCAGCAGGTCGAACACGAAGCGCTCGAAGTTCGACGCCTTGCTGATGTCCATGCTGGGGCTGGACGTGTGATACGTCTGGGCGGCCGAACGCACGCGGTACGTGCCGGTACGGAAGAACTCGTCGAGCACGTCGTTCTCGTTGGTGGCCACGACCAGCTTGTCGATTGGCAAACCCATCATGCGCGCGATGTGGCCGGCGCAGACATTGCCGAAGTTGCCCGACGGCACGCAGAACGACACCTTGTCGCCGATCTTCGGGGCCGCCAGCAGGTAGCCCTTGAAGTAGTAGACGACCTGGGCAACAACGCGCGCCCAATTGATTGAATTGACCGTGCCGATCTTCTGGCGCGCCTTGTAGTCTAGATCGTTCGACACCGCCTTGACGATATCCTGCGCGTCGTCGAACACGCCTTCGATGGCGATGTTGAAGATGTTCTTGTCTTGCAGGCTGAACATCTGCGCAGTCTGGAACGCGCTCATCTTGCGGTGCGGGCTCAGCATGAACACGCGCACGCCGCGCTTGCCGCGCATCGCGTATTCGGCTGCGCTGCCCGTGTCACCGGAAGTCGCACCCAGGATGTTCAACTCGGCGTGTTCACGGTCGAGCGCGTATTCGAACAGGTTGCCCAGCAGCTGCATCGCCATGTCCTTGAAGGCCAGCGTCGGGCCATTCGAAAGACACAGCAGCGAGAGCGACGTGCCGCCCTCTTCGCCCAGCTTGTGCAGCGGCGTGATGTCGGCGGTATTGTCGCCAGCGCGCGCGTTGCAGTAGACGTCGGGTGTATAGGTGCGGCGGGTCAGCGCACGCAGGTCGTCCTCGGGAATGTCGGTGGCGAACTTGCGCAGGATTTCAAACGCGAGGTCGGCGTACGGCAGGTCGCGCCAGCGGGTCAGTTCGTCAACGCTGACCTGCGGGTATTGCTCCGGCAGGTACAGGCCGCCGTCCGGCGCGAGGCCGCCCAACAAGATGCGGGAAAAACTTTGCGGCTCTGCGTGGCCGCGGGTCGATCGGTATTGCATGCTCGTGTCCTGCACTTAGTTCAGTTCTTCCATGCGGATGCGCGTGACCTTCGACAGCACGGTCGGCAACGCTTCGATGGCGGCGATGGCGGCGTTCACGCGTTTTTCCACCGTCACATGCGACAGCATGATGATGTCGGTCTGCGGCTCGCCTTCGCGGGATTCCTTCTGCAGCATCGCGTCGATCGAGATGCCGCCTTCGGCCAGGATGCGCGTGATGTCGGCCAGCACGCCGGTCTCGTCGGCCACGCGCATGCGCAGGTAGTAGCTCGAACGCACTTCGTCGATCGGCAGCACGGGAGTATCGGACAGCGCATCCGGCTGGAACGCCAGATGCGGCACGCGATGTTCCGGGTCGGCCGTGTGCAGGCGCGTCACGTCCACCAGATCGGCGACGACAGCCGAAGCGGTCGGCTCGGCGCCGGCGCCCTTGCCGTAGTACAGCGTCGGGCCCACAGCATCGCCGTTGACGACCACGGCGTTCATCGCGCCTTCGACATTGGCGATCAGGCGCTTGGCCGGCACCAGTGTCGGATGCACGCGCAGCTCGATGCCCGCCTCGGCGCGGCGCGTGATGCCCAGCAGCTTGATGCGGTATCCCAGTTCTTCCGCATAGCGGATGTCGACGGCTTCCAGTTTGGTGATGCCTTCCACGTATGCGCGGTCGAACTGCACCGGCACGCCAAACGCGATGGCGCTCATGAGTGTGAGCTTGTGCGCGGCGTCAAAGCCCTCGATGTCGAAGGTCGGATCGGCCTCGGCGTAGCCCAGGCGCTGGGCTTCCTTCAACACGGTGTCGAAATCCAGGCCCTTGTCACGCATCTCGGACAGGATGAAGTTCGTGGTGCCGTTGATGATGCCCGCGATCCACTCGATGCGGTTGGCCGTCAGCCCTTCGCGCAGCGCCTTGATGATGGGGATGCCACCGGCCACGGCGGCTTCGAATGCCACCATCACGCCCTTGTCCTGCGCGGCCTTGAAGATCTCGTTGCCATGCACGGCCAGCAGCGCCTTGTTGGCGGTGACAACGTGCTTGCCGTTGGCGATGGCACGCAGCACCAGCTCGCGCGTCAGGTCATAGCCGCCGATCAGTTCCACCACGATATCGATCTCGGGCGAATCCACAATCGCAAACGGGTCGTTCACCACCGGCACGGTCGCACCGGCTTCCTGCACGATGGCACGAGCCTTGTCGAGATTGCGCACGGCAATCATGGCGACTTCAATGCCGCGACCCGCGCGACGGCGGATTTCTTCCTGGTTCCGTTGCAGAACCTTGAGGGTACCGCCACCGACGGTACCGAGCCCGAGCAGGCCGATCTTGATGGGATTCATGAGACGTGTCGTAGAAAAACGAAAAAGCGGAGAAGCAGAAAACACACAGGGCAGACGCCTCGGTCTGCCCCGCAGTGACTGGTCTGGCGGAAGACCGATCCTATGCGGCCCGGATGCCAGTACCGTGACGCTGACGGTACCGCTCCAGGAAGCGCGCAATTCGGCCGATCGCTTCACGAAGGTCGTCTTCGTGCGGCAGGAAGACGATGCGGAAGTGGTCTGGCGAGTGCCAGTTGAAGCCCGTGCCCTGCACCAGCAGCACGCGCTCTTCTTCCAGCAGCTGGCGGATGAAGGTCTGATCGTCTTCGATCGGGTACACGGCCGGGTCCAGACGCGGGAACATGTACAGCGCAGCCTTGGGCTTCACGCAGGTCACGCCGGGGATCGCCGTGATCAGTTCGTGCGCAAGGTCGCGCTGACGGCGCATGCGGCCGCCCGGCGCCACCAGGTCTTTGATGCTCTGGTAACCGCCCAGCGCAGTCTGGATCGCCCATTGGCCCGGCACGTTGGCGCACAGGCGCATCGACGACAGCATGTTCAGGCCTTCGATGTAATCCTTGGCCGGGCGCTTGTCGCCGGACACGACCATCCAGCCCGCGCGATAACCGCACGAGCGGTAGCTCTTCGACAGGCTGTTGAACGTCACCGTCAACACGTCCTCCGACAGCGAGCCGATCGCGGTGTGCTTGTTGTCGTCGAACAGAACCTTGTCGTACACCTCATCGGCGAAGATCACCAGGCCGTGCTCGCGCGCAATGGCAACGATGCCGAGCAGCAGTTCGTCCGAATACAGCGCGCCGGTCGGGTTGTTCGGGTTGATGACGACGATGCCCTTGGTATTGGGCGTGATCTTGGCGCGAATATCGTCCAGATCCGGCATCCAGCCGTTGGCTTCGTCGCAGGTGTAGTGCACCGGCGTGCCGCCCGACAGGCTGGTCACGGCGGTCCACAGCGGATAGTCGGGAGCCGGCAGCAGCAACTCGTCGCCGGCGTCAAGGAGCGCGTTGGTGGCCAGCGAAATCAGCTCGGACGCGCCGTTGCCCAGATAGATGTCGTCCAGCGTGACGTTCTTGATGCCCTGTTCCTGCGTGTAGTGCATCACCGCCTTGCGCGCCGCGAAGATGCCTTTGGAATCCGAATAGCCGGCCGAATTCGGCAGGTTACGGATCATGTCCAGCTGGATCTCTTCCGGGGCATCGAAACCGAATGGGGCGAGGTTGCCGATATTCAGCTTGATGATCTTGTGGCCGTCTTCTTCCATCTGCTTGGCCTTTTCGAGCACGGGGCCGCGAATGTCATAGCAGACGTTATTGAGCTTGGCGGATTTCTGGATCGTTTTCACGGGCAAGGCGGCGATGGGCGACGTTGAACGGGCTTGAACTACGGGCATTCTGTGGCACAGCACAGCGGCGACGGTAACGCCACACGCAGCGGCAGGCTCCGCTGCGCTTGTTCCTTGCCGGGCATCGCTTATGGCGCGGCGGGCGAAGGAGAGAAAAAGATATAATTTAGCCCATTATGACAGACTTAGGCGGGCATTTTTGCAACGCAGCGAAGCCTGCTCAAACGTCTGAAAACCTAGCGCCGTTGGCAGCGTGCCGCCGCATGCGCCGCAGTGGTCGCGCCCGATGGGATTCCCGCCTTGAAGCTCCATTCCTCCGATTCGTCCACCATTCTCAATACCGTTACCGGCTATGGCGACGGCTATATCGAAATCAACAAGGTGCGTTACGAGCACTCCGTGCTGGTGATGCCCGAAGGCGCGGTGGTGCCGTGGGACCTTGCGCGTTTTGAAGACCTGACGCCCGAACATTTCGCCCGCCTGCTCGAGCTGGGCGCCGAAGTGGTGATCTTCGGAACGGGCAACAAGCTGCGTTTCCCGCACCCGCGCCTGACGGTGCCGCTTACCGAGAAGCGCATCGGCGTAGACGCGATGGACCTGCAGGCCGCCGGCCGCACGTACAACATCCTGATGCTGGAAGGCCGCAAGGTGGCCGCCGCCCTGCTGATCGAGCGTGCCTGACCGCATGCCGATCGACCGCTCTGCTCAAGCGCCCACCCTACCCTGGCGCAATGCCTCCGTGTGGCTGCTGGCTGCTGCGTTGCTCGCCATCTGGCTCGGTACGCTGGGCTATCGGCACCTGATTCCCACCGACGAAGGCCGCTACGCCGAAATTGCGCGCGAGATGTTCGTCTCCGGCGACTGGGTGACCATCCGCTACAACGCCCTGAAGTATTTCGAGAAGCCGCCACTGCAGATGTGGGGCACTGCACTTGCCTACACGCTGTTCGGCATCGGCGACTGGCAGGCGCGGCTGTTCACCGCGCTTTCCGGCATCGTCGGCATTGTTTTCACGATGCTGGCGGCGGCGCGCTGGTGGGGCAAGCGGACAGCCGTCATCAGCGGCCTGGTGCTGGTGAGCGCGCCTCTGTGGAATGTAGGGTCGCACTTTAATTCGCTGGACATGGGCGTGGCCGGTTGCATGACGATGGCGTTGGGCTCGCTGCTGCTCGCGCAGCATCCGGGTGCCACACGCGCGCAACAACGCGGCTGGATGTGGGCGTGCTGGGCATCGATGGCGCTCGCAGTCCTGAGCAAGGGCCTGATCGGCGTGGTGCTGCCCGGCTTTGTGCTGGTGGTCTACACGTTGATCGCGCGCGACTGGGCGCTCTGGAAGCGCCTGCATCTCGTGACCGGACTGATCATCTTCTTTACCGTAGGGGCACCGTGGTTCGTGCTGATCTCGATGCGCAACCCGGAGTTCGCGTGGTTCTTTTTTGTACACGAGCATTTCCAGCGCTTTACGTCGACCGTGCACAATCGAAATGCGCCGCTTTGGTATTTCGTGCCACTTCTGGTGGCCGGCTTCCTGCCGTGGCTCGCCCAGTTGCCCGGCGCCGCTCGTCTGGCCTTCGCCCGCGGTGAAACCGCCACCAATGGCTTTCGCCCCACGCTCATGCTCGGCCTGTGGGCCATCCTGATCTTCGCGTTTTTCAGCATTTCGGACTCGAAGCTGCCGGGATATATCTTCCCGATCGTCCCGGCGCTGGCGATGCTGGCCGCCCTGATGCTGGAACGCACCAGCGAGCGCGCGTGGCGTTGGCAGCTCAAGGGCCTCCTGGCGCTGGCACTGCTCGGCCTTGCGGCCAGCGGTTACGTGGCGAGAATGTCGTCCGGCATGTACCCGAACGCCGTGTTTTCCCGATTTGCGATCTTCCTGGCCGTAGCGTTCGTGGCGGGAGCAGGATTCACGTGGCTCGCACTCCGCTTGGCGAACCGACGCTTTGAGAGCGTGGCCGCGCTCGCATGCGCATGGTTCCTGACGTTTACGGCGGCGATGCTCGGCCACGAAGCATTCGGGGTCTCCATGTCGGGTATCGATCTCGTGCCTGCCGTCAGAGCCTGGCTCAAGCCCGACGTTCCGTTCTATGCGGTAGAGCGTCTGGACCATACAATGCCGTTTTACTTGGGCAGGCCCACCATCATGGTGCAGGAACCGGATGAACTGGCTTTTGGCGTGGAGCAGGAGCCGACCAAGTGGGTGCCGACCACAGACGCGTTCGTGTCCCACTGGAAGGCCGGCGGCCAGGCCATCGCGATGATGGGACCGGGAACCTATGATCGGCTCACGGCCCAAGGCGTACCGATGATCGTGATCGCCCGGGATGCCCGCCGCGTCATCGTCCGGCGCAACTAGGTTTTACCGCCACGGATTCTCGAAAGGGGCGCGCGAGCGGAATTGTCGTAACATGCGCCCCGGCGGCGAGGTTGAAAACGTTCATACGGGGAAACCGCCGCAGTCTGCAAAACACCAAAAGAACACATGAATCTGGTCACTTTCGGGCTGATCCTGACGGGCGTCATGCTCAATGCCTGCGCCCAGCTGCTGCTCAAGGCGGGCGTCAACAACATCGGCCGCTTTGCGTTTTCGGCTGACAACATCCTGCCGATCGGCATCAAGCTTGCAACGCAGTGGCCCATTATTGGCGGCCTGTCGTGCTACGTCATCTCGGTGGTGGTGTGGATTCTCGGCTTGTCGCGCGTGGATGTGACCATCGCGTATCCGATGCTCTCGCTGGGCTATGTCGTCAACGCCTTCCTGGCGTGGTATCTGTTTGGCGAAGTGCTGTCGGTGCAGCGCCTGATCGGCATCGCGATCATTCTCGTCGGCGTACTCGTGCTGGCCCGCTCGTGAGCCGATCTGCCCACCCAGCACCCAACCTCATTCAAGTCATGACGCAAACCACCGCCACTGCCGAACTTCCGTTCCTGCCTTTCGTGCGCCCAACCATTGACGAGGCGACCATCGCCGCCGTGGCCGATGTGCTGCGCTCAGGCTGGATCACCTCGGGCCCGAAGGTCGCCGCGTTCGAAGCCGCGCTGTCGGAGTACTTCGGCGGCCGCATCGTCCGCACCTTCGCCAACGGTACGGCCACGATGGAAGTTGCGCTGCGCATCGCAGGCGTTGGCCCCGGCGATGAGGTCATTACCACGCCGATCTCGTGGGTCGCCACGTCCAACGTCGTGCTGACGGTCGGCGCCAAGCCGGTCTTCGTCGACATCGACCCGGTGACGCGCAACATCGACCTGGACAAGGTCGAGGCCGCCATCACGCCGCGCACCAAGGCCATCATTCCGGTCTATCTGTCGGGGCTGCCCGTCGACATGGATCGCCTGTATGACATCGCCCGCCGCCACAAGCTGCGCGTGGTGGAAGACGCCGCACAGGCCATCGGATCGCGCTGGGGCGACAAGCGCATCGGCGAGATCGGCGATCTCGTCAGCTTCAGCTTCCAGGCCAACAAAAACATCACCACCATCGAAGGCGGCGCACTCGTCCTGAACACGCCTGAAGAAGCCGTGCTGGCCGAAAAATATCGCCTGCAAGGCGTCGTGCGCACCGGCTTTGACGGCATGGAAGTCGATCTGGTGGGCGGCAAGTTCAACCTGACCGACGTGAATGCGGTGATCGGCCTGGGGCAGTTCGCACAGCTGGAAGCCGTGACTGCGCGCCGCGCAGCGCTGGCCCGCCGCTACTTTGACGGCATGCGCGCCGCAGACATCGAGTCGTTCGGCGTCGAGTTGCCGGTGGAGAACTTCACGAATACGAACTGGCACATGTTCCAGATCGTGCTGCCGCTGGACCGACTGAAGGTCGATCGCGCCGGGTTCATGGCTGGCCTGAAGGCGCTGGGCATCGGCGCGGGCGTGCACTATCCGCCGATCCACCTGTTCAAGCTCTATCGTGAACTCGGCTGGAAGCCGGGCATGTTCCCGGTGGCCGAGCGCATTGGCCGTGCCATCGTTACGCTGCCGATGTTTGCCGGCATGGAAGATTCCGATGTGGATCGCGTGGTCAGCGCGGTCCGCCAACTTTGCGCCCAGTACCAATAATCCAATAATGAAGACACCCGCTCTCTCGGTCGTCATTCCTGTTTACAACGAAGAAGACGGGCTCGCCGCGCTGTTTGCGCGTCTGTATCCCGCACTCGACGCGCTCGGCATCTCGTATGAGGTCGTGTTCGTCAACGACGGCAGCCGCGACCGCTCCGCCGCCATGCTGGCCGAACAGTTCCGCGCGCGTCCGGACAGCACGCGCGTCGTCCTGTTCAACGGCAATTACGGCCAGCACATGGCGATCCTGGCCGGCTTCGAACACGCGCGCGGCGAACGCGTCGTCACGCTCGATGCCGACCTTCAGAACCCGCCGGAAGAAATCGGCCGCCTGGTCGAAAAGCTCGACGAAGGCTATGACTACGTCGGCACCATCCGGCGCGTGCGCCAGGACAGCTGGTTCCGTCGCACCGCATCGCGGGCGATGAATTCGCTGCGCGAGCGCATCACGCACATCAAGATGACCGACCAGGGCTGCATGCTGCGCGCCTACAGCCGGACCATCGTCGACACCATCAACCGCTGCCGCGAAGTCAACACCTTCATCCCGGCGCTCGCGTACACCTTCAGCAAGAATCCCACCGAAATCGAAGTCGACCACGAAGAGCGTTTCGCCGGCGAGTCGAAGTACTCGCTGTACAAGCTCGTGCGCCTGAATTTCGACCTCGTGACGGGCTTTTCGGTGGTACCGCTGCAATGGTTCTCGGCGATCGGGATGCTGTTGTCGTTTGCCTCCGCCGTGCTTTTCATCCTGCTGGTGGTGCGTCGCTTCATCCTGGGCGCGGAAGTCCAGGGCGTGTTCACGCTGTTCGCCATCACGTTCTTCCTGATGGGCGTGCTGCTGTTCGGCATTGGCCTGCTGGGCGAATACATCGGCCGCATCTATCAGCAGGTGCGCGAGCGCCCCCGCTATCTGGTGCAAGGGGTGCTGGAAGAAACGTCGCCACTGCATGAAGCCGGCGCCGCCGATCTGAAGACGGGCGCGCAACGAGGTGTTGCATGAGTCCTGACACCAAACGGCGCGCCGTCGTTTTCGCGTATCACAACGTCGGTGTACGGTGCCTGCGTGTGCTGGCCGCGCGCGGCATTCAGGTCGAACTCGTTGTCACACATGAGGACAACGCAGCAGAGAACATCTGGTTCGGCAGCGTGCGCGCCACAGCACAGGAATTGGGTATCCCTTACATCACCCCCGACAACGCAAGCGGCGAAGACCTGTACGCACGCATCGCGGCCATCGCGCCGGACTTCATTTTTTCGTTCTATTACCGCCACATGATCCCGATGCGGCTGCTGAGCCTCGCCAAATTCGGCGCGTTCAACATGCACGGTTCGCTACTGCCGAAGTACCGCGGCCGAGTGCCCATCAACTGGGCGGTGCTGCACGGCGAGACCGAAACCGGCGCCACGCTGCACGAAATGGTCGAAAAGCCGGACGCCGGTTACATCGTCGACCAAACCATCGTGCCGATCCTGCCGGACGACACCTCCCACGAAGTGTTCGAAAAAGCCACCGTGGCGGCGGAGCAAACGCTGTGGCGCGCGCTTCCCGCGATGATTGCCGGGCAAATACCGCAGCACCCGAACGTGCTCGCCAATGGCAGCTATTTCGGCGGGCGCAAGCCCGAAGACGGGCGCATCGACTGGTCCAAACCTGCCCAGCAGGTCTATAACCTGATCCGTGCCGTGGCACCGCCCTATCCCGGTGCCTTTACCGACGCCGGCGGCGAGCGCTACGTTGTCGCGCGGGCCCGTCTGGCGCATCAAACCTTTACGAATTTGCAGCTGGGCCTGCACGTCGTGGATAATGCGATGTTCGGCGTGTGCGGCGATGGGGGAGCCATCGCCATTCACGAGCTCTGGCGCGTCGAGCCCCAAGCTGCCGGCGGAACGTCTGTCGTGACCGCGCAGCAGCTCGCCAGCCAGCTCGCCCTACCCTGATCTTGAGTTTGCCTTCATGAAAAAAGTACTGATCCTCGGCGTCAACGGCTTCATCGGCCACCACCTGTCCAAGCGCATCCTGGAGACCACCGACTGGGAGGTCTACGGCATGGACATGCACACCGAGCGTCTGGGCGACCTGGTCAACCACTCGCGCATGCATTTCTTCGAGGGTGACATCACCATCAACAAGGAGTGGGTCGAGTATCACGTGAAGAAGTGCGACGTGATCCTGCCGCTGGTGGCCATCGCCACGCCGTCGACCTACGTAAAAGACCCGCTGCGCGTGTTCGAGCTGGACTTTGAAGCCAACCTGCCGATCGTTCGCTCGGCCGCCAAGTACGGCAAGCACCTGGTCTTCCCGTCGACTTCCGAGGTCTACGGCATGTGCAGCGATTCGGAATTCGATCCGGAAGCCTCGCCGCTGATCTACGGCCCGATCAACAAGCCGCGCTGGATCTATGCCTGCTCCAAGCAGTTGATGGATCGCGTGATCTGGGGCTACGGCATGGAAGGCCTGAACTTCACGCTGTTCCGTCCGTTCAACTGGATCGGGCCGGGCCTCGACTCGATCTACACCCCGAAGGAAGGTTCGTCGCGCGTTGTGACGCAGTTCCTCGGCCATATCGTGCGCGGCGAGAACATCAAGCTCGTTGACGGCGGCAGCCAGAAGCGCGCCTTCACGTATATCGACGACGGCATCGACGCGCTGGTGCGCATCATCGCCAACAAGGATGGCGTGGCCTCGGGCAAGATCTATAACATTGGCAACCCATCGAACAACTACTCGGTGCGCGAGCTGGCCAACATGATGCTGGAGCAAGCCGCCCAGATCGACGAGTACAAGGACACCGCCAAGCAGGTCCAACTCGTGGAAACGACCTCCGGCGCCTACTACGGCAACGGCTACCAGGACGTGCAAAACCGCGTGCCGAAGATCGCCAACACCATGGAAGACCTCGGCTGGAAGCCGACCACCGTGATGAAGGACGCGCTGGCGAACATCTTCGAAGCGTATCGCACGCACGTGGCTGAAGCTCGCAGCCTGGTCGAAGACGGCAACGGCAACAAGTAAAGCCGCACTCAGTCGCACCTTCCGCGCAGGTTCATGGCCCTCATCGTCCTCAAGATTGACGTCGACACCCTGCGCGGCACCCGCGAAGGCGTGCCCAACCTCGCGCGCATGCTGCGCGAGCACGAGGCCGGCGCAACCTTCCTTTTCAGCCTCGGCCCGGATCACACCGGCTGGGCGCTGCGCCGGGCCTTCCGCCCCGGCTTCCTGAAAAAGGTTTCCCGTACGTCGGTGGTCGAGCATTATGGCCTTCGCACGCTGATGTACGGCGTGCTGCTGCCCGGCCCCGATATCGGCCGCAAAGCCGCTGCCGAAATGCGCGCCATTGCCGAGGCGGGTTTTGAGACCGGCATCCACACGTGGGATCACGTGCTCTGGCAAGACAACGTGCGCCAGCGCGATGCCGGCTGGACCGCCCGGCAGATGACAGCCGCCCACGCGCGTTTCATCCAGGTATTCGGCAAGCCACCCGTGACGCACGGCGCCGCGGGCTGGCAGATGAACGACCACGCGTTCCGCCAGATCGACAATTGGGGCATGGCGTATGCCTCCGACGGGCGGGGCACGCATCCGTACATCCCGAGCGTCGACGGCAACGCCCTGAACCATGTGCAATTGCCGACCACGCTGCCCACGCTGGACGAACTCATTGGGGTGGGAGACATCACCCTCGACAACGTCGCCAGGCACATCCTGAAGATGACCGAGTCCGACCGTGACCAGGTATTTACCTTGCATGCGGAACTTGAAGGGCAGAAACTCGCCCCGATCTTCCGCGAGTTGCTGCGAGGCTGGCGCGCGCAGGGCCATCGGCTGGGGTCGATGGGCGATTACTACGCAACGCTGGATCGCAGTACGCTCCCCGTGCAGCCCGTCACGTGGGGCGAAGTTGCGGGCCGCAGCGGCAGCCTGATCGTCCAACCGGGCTGATTCTTCCGATCTACGGTTTGGCAGCGGGCGCGGTATCTTCGGCTTTGCCCGTCCATTTGCTTCCCGTCTCTCTTCTCGCGGTTTTCCGGAACACACCATGCCCGTCACGATCGACAAGCCTCTTCCCGATTTCTCCGCACCGGCAACCAGCGGCATCACCTTCTCACCGGCATCGCAGCGCGGCAAGATTGTCGTGCTGTATTTCTATCCGAAGGACAACACGCCCGGCTGCACCACCGAGGCGATGAATTTCCGCGACCAATACGACGCCTTTGAAGCCGCCGGCGCCGTGGTGTTCGGCATTTCGCGCGACAGCTTGAAATCGCACGAAAACTTCAAAGCGAAACTCGAAATGCCGTTCGAGCTGATTTCCGACACCGACGAAGCTGTCTGCAACATCTTTGACACGATCAAGATGAAGAAGATGTACGGCAAGGACGTGCGCGGCATCGAGCGCAGCACATTCCTGATCGATAGCAAGGGCGTGTTGCGCAAGGAATGGCGTGGCGTGAAGGTCCCCAACCATGTGGACGATGTTCTCGCGGCGGTGCGCGCGCTGTGACTCCAAGTAGCGCCAGCTCTTGGGGAAGCGCCGCCCAGCCCATCCGGGCCGTAGCTTCCCGGTCGGTTTCACGTCATCCGCGGTGACCAGTTTGCACCGCACCACACGTCACATGTGACCGATTGCAAATCACAAACGCTTCCGATACAGTCGGAACCGATGAGTACGAAATCCGGATGCCATTCCGATAGCCCACGACGGTACCGGCGGCCAAGTTGGCCTGATACCGCTTCTGCGTTTTTCCCGGCAAACAGGCCGGGCAGGACGTCCGAATCGTGCAGCTTGTCGTGGCGTTCACCTAGGCCGCCCCACCTCTCGCAGGTCATGGCGGCTTTTTTGTGGCCGTCGTCCATGCATCAAACCTTGCGACGCGTCCATCCGTTTCCCTACGCTTTCCGCCAGCACCGTCTCGCCATGTGCGCGGGCGGTGTTTCGTCGTTGTTCCACCCAGAGAGGTAATCGAAGCATGCCGCTGCCGACCATGCCCACCCAGCCAGCCCAATTGCTTGACCCGGCTGAATTCAAGCCTTTCGGCAAAGCCGGAAAGCCAAAGGCGGGTCAGGAACCTCGAAAACCGGTGCCAGCGCTCGAGCGCGAGGCGTTGTCAGAAACCGGCCGTGCGCAACCCAAACGCAGCGCAACCAGCACGGCACGCGCCCGTTCGGGCGAAGCATCCCCCATGGCGAAAGACAGTTCGCGCGAACATGCGGGCATTCTCGCCAAGGCCGTCGACACAGTCAGCTCGACGGGCAAATCGACCGAAACCGCTGCCCGCCGCCGCACCCGCCGCGATGAGGGCCCCACCAAGCTCTTCGTGCTCGACACCAACGTGCTGATGCACGATCCGACCTCCCTCTTCCGTTTTGAAGAACACGACGTCTATCTGCCGATGATGACGTTGGAAGAGCTGGACAACCACAAGAAGGGCATGAGCGAAGTCGCACGCAATGCCCGCACGGTGAGCCGCACGCTCGACCAGCTCGTGGCGGGGACCGATGGGGCCATGGACGACGGTCTGCCGCTTGCCAAGCTCGGTAATCGCGATGCGCAGGGGCGCCTGTTCTTTCAGACGCGCCTGAACGACATCAAGCTGCCCGATGGCCTGCCGCAGGGCAAGGCGGACAACCAGATCCTTGGCGTGGTGGCCGCATTGCAGCAGCAGCGTCCGGACCGCTCAGTCGTGCTGGTGTCGAAAGACATCAACATGCGGATCAAGGCACGCGCCCTCGGCCTGCCCGCGGAGGATTATTTCAACGATCGGGTGCTGGAAGACACCGACCTGCTCTACAGCGGCATCATGGCCTTGCCCGCCGACTTCTGGCAAAAGCACGGCAAGAACATCGAGAGCTGGCAGGACCCCAAGACGGGCACGACGTTCTACCGCCTGTCCGGCCCGCTCGTGCCGTCGTTTTTGGTCAACCAGTTCGTCTTCCTGGAGCCGAATGACGGCAGCCTGCCGCTGTATGCGCAAGTCAAGGAGCTGAACGGCAAAACTGCGGTGCTGCAGACGCTCAAGGACTACACGCACCAGAAGAACAACGTCTGGGGCGTGACCGCGCGCAACCGCGAGCAGAACTTCGCGCTGAACTTGCTGATGCATCCCGAGGTGGACTTCGTTTCGCTGCTCGGCCAGGCCGGCACGGGCAAGACGCTGCTGGCACTGGCTGCGGGCCTGGAGCAAGTTCTGGATCAGAAGCTTTATAACGAGATCATCATCACGCGCGCCACGGTGCCCGTGGGTGAAGACATCGGCTTTCTGCCCGGCACGGAAGAAGAAAAGATGCAGCCCTGGATGGGCGCCTTCGATGACAACCTCGAAGTGCTGCAGAAATCCGACGACAATGCCGGCGAATGGGGCCGCGCGGCCACGCAGGAGCTGATCCGCTCTCGCATCAAGGTCAAGAGCATGAACTTCATGCGGGGCCGCACCTTCGTCAACAAATTCCTGATCATCGACGAAGCGCAAAACCTGACGCCCAAGCAGATGAAGACGCTCGTCACGCGCGCGGGCCCGGGCACCAAGATCGTCTGCCTGGGGAACATCGCGCAGATCGACACGCCGTATTTGACTGAAGGCTCGTCGGGCCTGACCTATGTGGTGGATCGCTTCAAGGGTTGGAGCCACAGCGGGCACATCACGCTCGCGCGCGGCGAACGCTCGCGGCTGGCAGATCACGCATCCGACGTGCTGTAAAAATCACGCGGCGACACAGCTGTCTGCCGCAAACCGTTGTGCCATCAGGCCACGCGATTGCGTGGCCTTTTTTTTGCTGCACGTCTCGCACCTCTCTTTTTCTACCCTGATGGAGGCCAATGATGCCCATGCAGCAAAACCTGCAGCCCCGATCGCGCTTGACCCTGAAGTCGGCCGCGCTGGCCATGACGCTGACCGCCGGCGCATCCATTGCGCTCGCCGCCGACCTCACGCCAAAGACCGCCGGCCAGATCAGCTACATCTGCGGCGGCGTTGCACAGGACGAACAGCAAGCGCTGAACAGTGAGGCGCACAACTACAACCTCTCTCTGCTGTTCACCCAAGGCGCGCGCGGCGAGTATCTCGCCGACGTTGACGTCCAGCTCACGCGACACGGCAAGGAGGTCGCAAGCTTTCGCGCCGACGGCCCCCGCTGTCTGATCAAGGCACCCCCTGCCAGCTATAACGTCATCGCCACGTACCAGGGCGCCACCAAGCGGGCGACGGTGCAGACCGGCAGCACGCGCAACGTCCAGCTGCGCTGGTAAAACTGCCCGCTAAACGCGACGCCATCTGGGCAAAATCCGCAGACCCGCGCCCTGCTTGGCGTTGCGCCTCGCCAACACGAAATTTGGCATTCCGACGCGGCGCGCATAGCATGCTTGCTATCCGGACTCTCCCGATGGCGCATGCTGACGCGGCACAGCTTTTCCCCCACCAATACCCGACTGGCAGGTGCTGCCCTGCTGGCGCTGGTGTGCCTGCTGTCTGCCTGTTCGTCCACGCCTACCCGCTCCACCGCCTCGCGCGACGCGGGCCTGCGCACACGTGGCGCACCAATTCAGGATCCGAGCGCCGGTCTGCAGGAAATCTCGATCGAAGCCATGGCGCTGGTGGGCACGCCCTACCGCTACGGCGGCAATACGCCCGACAGCGGCTTCGATTGCAGCGGACTGGTGCGCTACGTCGTGCAGCGCGCCGCTGCCGTGAACCTGCCGCGCACCGCCGCCGAAATGGGTCGCCGCGGCACGTCATTGGACCGCCGCGACGTTGCATCGGGCGACCTCGTCTTCTTCAACACGACGGGCCAGCCGAATTCGCACGTGGGCATCTACGTTGGCCAGAACCGGTTTGTTCATGCACCAGCGACCGGCGGCACAGTGCGACTGGAAGACATGACCAAGACGTACTGGGCCAGCCGCTATGTGGGCGCACGACGCGTCGTGGCCGTGAGCAACCTGCCCGATTCACCAGCGCCGACCGCACCGATGACGCCGGCACCGGCCAGCCCCGCTCGCCCGATCGATGATGATCCGCTCGGTACCCTTGCCCGCGCGCGCGATGCTCAAGCCGATAGCCTGATGTCGACGCGCGGGCCCGCCACTGCAACGACTCCCGCAGAAGACGACCCCATCGCTCGCTTCGCCACGCAATAGCTCACGCCGCGCTCGCGCGAACGCAAAACGCAAAACGCCCACCGATTTGGTGGGCGTTTCGCTTTTTGGCGTCGATCTGCCGCCGGCTTACAGCACGTGGCGGCCAATCCACCAGGCGATTGCGGCCATGAACGCCGATGCGGGAATCGTCAACACCCACGCCCAGACGATGTTGCCTGCCACGCCCCAACGTACGGCGGAAGCTTTTTGCGCCGCCCCCACACCGACGATGGCGCCCGTAATGGTATGCGTCGTCGACACCGGCACACCCAACGCTGAGGCGAAGAACAGCGTCATGGCTCCGCCAGTTTCTGCGCAAAAACCGCCCACCGGCTTGAGCTTGGTGATCTTCTGACCCATCGTGCGCACAATTCTCCAGCCGCCCAACAGCGTACCCAAACCGATCGCCACATAGCAGCAGACGATGACCCAGATCGGCGGTTCAGTTGCAGTGGCCGATGCGTAGCCCCCCGCAATCAGCAGCATCCAGATGATGCCGATGGTCTTCTGCGCATCGTTGCCGCCGTGGCCCAGGCTGTACAGCGAGGCCGAAAGCAACTGCAAACGCCGGAACCATCGATCGACCTTGGATGGCGGCGTTCGGAAGAAGAGCCAGGACACCGCCACCATCAACAGCGACCCGAGAATAAAGCCCAGCAACGGCGAAATCAGGATAAACGCCACAGTCTTCAGCAAACCGCTTGCCACCAGCGATCCCGTGCCGGACTTGGCCACAGCCGCACCCACCAAGCCACCGATCAGCGCATGCGACGAGCTTGACGGAATGCCGTAGTACCACGTGATGATGTTCCACGCGATCGCGCCGACCAACGCCCCAAAGATGACGTAATGATCAACGATGGACGGATCGATCGTGTCGCGGCCCACCGTGGTTGCCACCTTGAGGTGGAAGATGAAAATGGCGATCACGTTGCAGGCCGCGGCCATCGCCACCGCCTGCTGCGGCTTGAGCACGCCGGTCGACACCACCGTCGCAATCGAGTTGGCCGCATCGTGAAAGCCATTCATGAAGTCGAATACGATGGCCAGCGCCACCAGCAGGACGACCACCCAGAGACTGATCTGAAGCGTATGCATGAGGCGTCGTCTCGTCAGGCGTTTTCGAGCACGATGCCTTCGATGATGTTGGCCACATCCTCGCAACGGTCGGTAACGCTCTCCAGTTGCTCGTAGATCGCCTTGAGCTTGATCAGCAGCTTGATGTCGTTCTCAGTGCGGAACAGCTTGGCCATGGCGGCGCGCATCACGCGATCGGCTTCCGACTCGAGGCGGTCGATTTCCTGGGCGATGGTCAGAATCTGACGACCGTTGTTCATGTCGCTGAGCAGCGCGACCGCCTTGCGGACTTCCTCGCAGCACGCCACACAGATCGTCGCGAGCTGGCGCGATTCGTCCGTCAGGTTGGTCACGTCGTACAACGAGATGGTGAGCGAAACGTCTTCCATCAAGTCGAGGATGTCGTCCATCGTCGTGATCAGCTTGTGGATTTCGTCGCGGTCGAGCGGAGTGATGAAGGTCTTGTGCAGCAGTTCGATCGTGTCATGCGTGATGCGATCGGCCTTCTTTTCGAAGTTCTGCACATTGCGTGCATGCATTTCGGCATTGGGCAAGTCATTGACCAGTTCCGTGAGTGCGTGGGCCGCCTTGACGGCGCACTCGGCGTGCTGGTTGAAGTACTCAAAAAACTTGCCTTCGGTGGGCATGAAGCGGCCGAACATGATGATCCTTGGGAACGGGAAAAGCGGAAGTCGTAAAAACAACGCCGGACGGGATCACCGCCGGCGCTGTCATTAAAACGAAATATTTTACCGGAACCGGCCCCGCGACATGCGTGGCACGTTGTGGCAGATCGACACGAATTACACGTTACGTATCGTTGTCAAAGAAGGCATTGCCCCCGGTGAAATTATCGAACTTCGTGTATTCACCCAGGAACGTGAGACGAACGGTACCAATCGGGCCGTTACGCTGCTTACCGATGATGATTTCGGCCGTCCCCTTGTCTGGAGAATCGGGGTTGTAGACTTGGTCCCGATAGATGAAAAGGATCACGTCGGCATCCTGTTCGATAGCACCGGATTCACGCAAATCCGACATCACCGGACGCTTGTTCGGACGCTGTTCCAGGCTTCGGTTCAACTGCGACAGCGCAATCACGGGGCAGTTGAGTTCCTTCGCCAAGCCCTTCAGCGAGCGTGAAATTTCGGAAATCTCAGTGGCGCGGTTTTCACCGCCGCCCGATCCCGACATCAGCTGCAGGTAATCGATGACGATCAGGCCGAGCTGCCCGCACTGCCGTGCGAGCCGGCGTGACCGCGCACGCAATTCCATCGGGTTCAGCGCGGGCGTCTCATCGATGAACAGCTGCGCGTCGTTCATCTTCTGGATGGCATGCGTCAGGCGCGGCCAATCCTCGTCAAGCAGGCGTCCGGTACGTAGTCGGTGCTGATCCAGTCGCCCCACCGAACCCAGCATACGCATGGCGAGCTGTGTGCCGGCCATTTCCATCGAAAACACGGCCACCGGCAGGCCTTGCTCCACGGCAACGTGCTCGCCGATATTCAGCGAGAACGCCGTCTTACCCATCGAGGGGCGACCGGCAACGATGATCAGATCGCCGCCCTGCATACCGCTGGTCATGCGGTCGAGATCAACGAAGCCGGTCGGCACGCCGGTAATGTCGCTCTGGTTGTCGCGGTGATACAGCTCGTCGATGCGCTCGACCACCTGGGTCAGCAGCGGCTGGATCTCCAGAAAGCCCTTCTGCCCACGGGAGCCCTCTTCGGCAATCGCAAAAACCTTGGACTCGGCCTCGTCCAGCAGCTGGCGCACATCGCGGCCCTGCGGGTTGAAGGCGCCAGCGGAGATTTCATCTGCAATCGTCACCAGTTGACGCAATACGCCGCGGTCACGGACGATTTCCGCATAACGGCGGATATTGGCCGCGCTCGGCGTGTTCTGCGCCAGGGCGTTCAGGTAGGCCAGGCCGCCCACCTCTTCCGCCTTGCCGGCAGCCTGCAGCTGCTCGTACACCGTGATCACGTCGGCCGGCTTGGCCTGCGAGATCAGCTTGCCAATGTTATGGAAGATCAGCCGGTGGTCGTAGCGGTAGAAATCGTGCTCGTTGATGAAATCCGCAATGCGATCCCAAGCGGCGTTATCCAGCAGCAGCCCGCCGAGGACCGACTGTTCGGCCTCGATGGAATGCGGGGGCACCTTGAGGGAATCGAGCTGGGGATCGGAGGGCGCGTTCATGGCGGGATTATAACGGCGCTGCTCGGTCTTCAATCTGAACCCCTGACACAAAGGACAACAAAAAAAGGCAGAGACTTTCGTCCCTGCCTTCTTGACTCGCGTCGATCGGTGACCCGGGCGCCGCGAGGTACTGCGTGCGTGCTTAGACCGACTCGCCCTGCACGGACACGTTCACGTCAACTGCGACGTCGGTGTGCAGCGACACGACGACCGCGTGGTCGCCCACGGTCTTCAGCGGGCCGTTCGGCAGACGCACTTGCGCCTTCTCGACCTTGAAGCCCTGTGCAACCAGTGCGTCAGCGATGTCGTGGTTGGTGACGGAGCCGAACAGACGGCCATCCACACCAGCCTTTTGAGACAGTTGCAGCGTCAGACCGTTCAGCTTTTCGCCTTCGGCTTGCGCAGCTGCCAGCTTTTCAGCAGCCAGCTTTTCCAGCTCTGCGCGGCGCGCTTCGAATTCCTTGATGGCGGAATCGGTAGCACGGCGGGCTTGCTTGTTCGGGATCAGGAAGTTACGAGCGTAACCGTCCTTTACACGCACCACGTCGCCCAGGTTACCCAGGTTGACGACCTTCTCGAGCAGAATAATTTGCATTGTCAGTTCTCCTTATCCCGCTGATTAGTGCTTGTGCTGATCGGTGTACGGCATCAGCGCGAGGAAACGTGCGCGCTTGATGGCCGTGTCCAGCTGACGCTGATAGATCGCGCGCGTGCCCGTCAGGCGCGCCGGGGTGATCTTGCCGTTCTCGCCGATGAAGTCCTTGAGCGTATCCAGATCCTTGTAGTCGATCTGCTCAACGCCGGCCACGGTGAAGCGGCAGAACTTCTTGCGCTTGAACAACGGGTTTTGCTGTTGGAAGCGCTTCTTGTTCTTCGCGTCGCGCTGCTTCTTGTTCATGAATGCCATGATTCAATCCTTTACGAATACGTTACATCCGGAGATGTGAAAGACCAGTGCCTTACTGCTGCGGTGCTTGCGAGCCAGGAATCCGACGCAATCCAGGACGGTGCCCGGAGCGATGCGATCCAGAACGGAAGCCATCTTGCCGGCCGCCAGTGCTTCTATCGAGAACTCGATCTGCCGCACTGTCTGCGCCTCGACCGCTTGCCCGCTGTATGCCAGTAGACAGTTGACGATCGGTACGCCGGCTGGGGTGTATCGCATCACCTCGCGCTCGACCAGAGTGGCGACGAGCTGCAGGCGGTTGATGGCGTTGTCCCCGAGGGTTTCGTTCATGCTGGTGATGCGCAATCAGGCCTGCGCAGCACCGCGCGGCATCAGGCGGCCTGTTCGGTCTGAGCGGCGGCCTTCTTGGCCTCTTCGCGTGCGACTTCCTTCATCATCGGCGACGGCGCCGTTTCAGCCTTCTTGGTCTGAACGATGAGGTGACGCAGCACGGCGTCGTTGAACTTGAACGCGTGCTCGAGTTCGGCCAGGGTTTCCTTGCCGCACTCGATGTTCAGGCACACATAGTGGGCCTTCGCGAGCTTCTGGATCATGTAGGCCAGTTGACGACGGCCCCAGTCCTCGACGCGGTGCACTTGGCCGCCTTGCGAGGTGACCGTGCTCTTGTAGCGCTCGATCATCGCGGGCACTTGCTCGCTCTGGTCCGGATGGACGATGAATACGATTTCGTAATGACGCATTGACGCTCCTTGTGGATTAAGCCGCCCGGGCGTCACACTCCGGTGCAGCAAGGTTGGTTAGCCTGCCATTATACGCAGGCTTTGGCGATTTTTTCAATATCGATCAATGACTTGCTGCAGGGAGGCAACTTCTGCCTGGGCGCGACCCGATGACAGAAGCAACGTAAGCAGCACACGGGCCTTATACGGATTGAGCGAGCCGCTTGCCGCCCAGCGTTCCGCACCCGGCTGCGCGGGCACCACGCCGGCACCGGTGCGCGTGGAGCGCAGCACGAACACGCCCTGCTGACTCGCGCGGTTCAGCGCCGCTTCAAGATTGGCGTGGATGGAGCCGGCGCCCGTTGCGGCAATCACCAGCCCCTTCACCCCGGCAGCAACCAACGCATCGACGACACGCGCATCCGGCTGCGCATAGCTCGACAGCACTTCAACCCACGGCCATTGGCCCGCTGGCGGCATCGGCAAGACATCTTCCGCAGCCACACGTTGCGCTGCCCGCTGGAACTGCACCTGAGCGTCGAGCACGAAACCGACCGGCCCTGCATCCGGCGAAATAAACGCCTCGACCGCGTAAGTGTGGCCTTTCTGCACATCGCGGGCGGCATGCACGCGCTGGTTCAGGGCTACCAGAACGCCCCGCCCGCGCGCAGACGGACTGGCCGCCAGCCGCACCGCATTCAGCAGATTCAACGGACCATCCGCCGACAGCGACGTCGACGGCCGCATCGCCGCCGTCAGGACAATCGGCGTATCGGTCTGCTGCGTGAGGTGCAGCAGCATCGCGGTTTCTTCCAGCGTGTCGGTGCCGTGCGTGATGACCACGCCATCCACGCGCTCCACGTCGATCCAGTGGCGAATACGCGCCACCAGCTCTTCCCATACGTCGAATGTCAGGTCCTTGCTGTCGATCTGGGCGACCTGTTCGGCGCGCACGTTGGCGAGGCGCTCCAGACCAAGCTTGCTGGCCGCGAGCAGTTGATCGATGGGGACGGCGCCAGCGCGATAGCGCGCGGCGGAGCCAGCGTCGTCGGCAGAGCCGGCGATTGTGCCGCCGGTGGCGAGGATGGCGATGGTAGGCAAGGACATCGTTGCAGACATGCGTGGTGGGCAAGGCGCGCATTGTAGCCGCCCGCCGCGCCTTTGCCGACGCGGGATTGCCCGGGGCGCGGGCAAAAACAAAACGCCGGCACACAGGCCGGCGCTTGCAGCAGAAGCCGTACCGATTATTTCTCGACGAAGGCCCGCTCGATCACGTAGTCGCCCGCTTCGCCCATACGCGGCGAGATCTTGAAACCGCGGGCGTCGAGCAGCTTGCAGGTGTCTTCCAGCATGGCCGGGCTGCCGCAGATCATGGCGCGGTCGACTGCTGGGTCCATCGGGGGCAGACCGATATCGGCAGACAGCTTGCCGCTGTCGACGAGGTCCGTCAGGCGGCCCATGTTGCGGAACGGCTCGCGCGTAACGGTGGGGTAGTAGATCAGCTTCTCGCGCACCTGATCACCGAAGAACTCGTTGTTGGGCAGCTCGCTGGTAATAAAGTCCGCATAGGCCAATTCGCTTACCTGGCGCACACCATGCAGCAGCACGACCTTCTCGAAGCGCTCGTAGGTATCGGGGTCCTGGATGATGCTCATGAACGGCGCGAGGCCCGTGCCGGTGCCGAACAGGTACAAGTTCTTGCCGGGCAGCAGGTCATCCAGCACGAGCGTGCCGACGGGCTTCTTGCTCACCAGCAGCTTGTCGCCCACCTTCAGATGCTGCAGTCGCGACGTCAGCGGACCGTTTTGCACCTTGATGCTGAAGAACTCAAGGTGCTCTTCGTAGTTCGGGCTCGCGATGCTATAGGCGCGCATCAGCGGCTTGCCTTCAACCTCCAGCCCGATCATGACGAAGTGGCCGTTATGGAAGCGCAGCGCCTGGTCGCGCGTGGTCTTGAAGCTGAACAGCGAGTCATTCCAGTGATGGACGCTCAGAACGGTCTCTTGATTGAAGGCGGACATGGTGACATTCGGGCCAACCCAATGAAGCTCAATCGGGCTATGTGGCGATGCAAAAATCGGTCAAGGTCTTGATTTTATGCGATTCGCCGCGGCTGCGCCTGCATGGATTGCGCATAAGCTTCTAACCAGTAGCGTAGGTTTTGACGCCGGTCAGAAGGACTGGGCGCCCGCGCAACACGTCACAACAAAATCGCTTGCGCTTCCTGCGTCACTGTATAAAATCACAGCACCTGTTCAAATATACAGTACGCCGATGGCCACCCTCACCCCCCGCCAGCAGCAGATTTATCACCTGATCCGCCAGACGATCCAGCGCACGGGCTTTCCGCCGACGCGCGCCGAGATTGCCGCGGAGTTTGGCTTCTCATCGCCCAATGCGGCCGAGGAACACCTCCGCGCGTTGGCACGCAAGGGCGTGATCGAACTGACCCCGGGCGCTTCGCGTGGCATTCGGCTGCGGGCGGCGGGCGACACGGCGCAGCATCAGTTCTCGCTTCCGTCGATGGGATTGATGCAATTGACGCTGCCGCTGGTGGGCCGCGTGGCCGCCGGCAGTCCGATTCTGGCTGCCGAGCACATTGATCGCCAGTATCAAGTGGATCCGTCGCTGTTCTCTGCGCAGCCCGATTTTCTGCTGAAGGTTCGCGGCATGAGCATGCGCGACGCCGGCATCCTGGATGGCGACCTCCTGGCCGTGCAGCGTGCCGCCGAAGCCACCAACGGCAAGATCGTCGTGGCCCGACTTGGCGATGACGTCACGGTCAAGCGCTTCCAGCGCAAGGGCCGCCATGTCGAACTGATTGCCGAGAATCCCGATTTCGAACCGATCCACGTTGATCTGGATCGTGATGAGTTTCACCTGGAGGGCTTGGCCGTCGGTCTGATCCGGCCTGCAGCTCCGTAAATCTTCGGCGCATCTCCGCGCCAAATCTTCGCTGTTTGATCCAACCTAGGTGAGCCATTGGCTTGCCAGGGCGGAGTCTTGCCACTCGCTTTTTCACCCGAACTCACGAGGTCTGCCATGCGACTCGGATCGATGTCTTCCCACCGCCGCCCGGTACAGCCGGTGCCCTTCCGCCAAACCCAGGGCGTGCGCATCTACCAGGGGGAGCAGCGCCGTACGATGGTCGGCAGCATGGCCGCCATCTGCCGCATGCTGGACGCGATCCCGGTGGCCTCGCGTACCGCTGGCGCCGAAAGCTGCTGAGGAAAAGAAAGACGCGCAAGGGCCGCAAACCGCGTCGGGGCGCCCGATCAGGGCATACCCCAATGCTGCCGCCGCAACTGATTTCATACACTTGCGGTGCCCTGAGGACAGGGCTTTCTTCAACTGATTTTCGGCCCGCCATTTGAGCGGGCTGTTTTTTCTGTCCGGAAGTAGCTGCAGCGACACATTCAACAGTGTTTCGCTAGCAAAACGGACGTTTACCCCGATGTTGTTTGGCGTACGTGACAGTAGTATTGCCAATGCCCTCAGGGGCAATGAGATCGCTGAATTCGAAGCCCGCAGATTGCGGGCTTTTTTTTCGCTGCAGCCGGCTGGAGCGGCTAAACGCTCCCCGCTTTCTCGACGACGAGAATCCTTGCCTCGCCGCGCGGGTGCGCCACATGTTCGCAGCCGACCCCGGCGAAGAAGATGTCGCCGGGCTCCAGCATCGCAATTTTCTCTTCACCGGCTTCGCGGTAATGCATGTCGACCGTGCCGTCGAGCACCACGAACACCTCCTCGCCGTCGTTGACGTGCCAGCGGTATGGCTGGTCTGTCCAGTGCAGGCGCGTGGTGATGCCGCCCATATTGGCAATATCAAGCGCGCCCCAGGCACGCCCGGCAGTGAACGATTTGGCGCGGATGATGTTCATGGCGATCGTGGGTCGGTGTGGGTTATTGCATCGACTGCAGATTGCCAATGCGCACAAGCATCTCGGTGAACATCTGCATATCGAGGTCGAGGTCCGGCACTTCCTTGTACTCGTTGGCGTTGTGCGCGGTGTACTTCTTGCCAGGCATCGCAGGGCCGAAATTAATGGCGTTTGGCATCAGCTTAGCCGTCGTGCTGCCGGCCGTCGGAACGGGCTTGGCATCGAGGCCCGTGGTGTCACCAAAAATGTTGAGCAGCGTCGACAGCCACGCGCCCTTCGGATCACGCGCCATCCAGTTGCCCTGATCGTGGTTGATCTCAAGGGCGACATGGTTGGCGTTGGCCCATGCGTTGATCTTGCCGGCGATCTCGCCGCGCAGCGCGTCGGGCGTTTTTCCGCGTGGCATGCGCACGTTGGCGGTCACTTCAACACGGCCATTCTTATCGCCGATCACCGTTGGAGAAATGGTGAGCGGGCCCATGAAGTCGTCCTTGTAGGCGACGCCCATGGTGTTGCCGAGGTAATCGGTGGCGTAAAGGTCGCTGAGGTAGCGCACGGCATGGGCGTAGGCATTGTCCGCCAGGCCGAGATCAGCTGCGCGCAGGAACAACGCCAGGCGCGGCAGCGGGTTGACGCCCTCTTCCGGACGCGAGCCGTGTGCAGACGTGCCGGTGACCTTCACGACGATGCTGTCAGCCGTGCGTGCGATGTCGATCGAGAACTTGCCCTGCGCAGCCAGGCTGTTCACAAACGCATCGCGCTTGGGTTCGAGCGCGGCGGCGGCCACGCCCAGATCTCCGCCCTTGAGCGTAGCCGTGGCCGTTTGTGGGATGGAGCTGGCCGACGCTGCGCCCGTCATCGAAACGATGGCCGTATGCGAAGTATCGGCAGCCTGCCCGGGGAAAAACACCTTGAGCGCACCCGAACCTTTCTCGGCAACCACGGCGGGATACTTGCTGTCGAGCACGATGTTGTACGCGGGCAATTGCGTGTGCTCACGGTAATACTTCATGCCGTCGCCACCGGTTTCTTCGGTGGTTTCGATCATCAGGCGGATTGTGCGGGCGAGCGGCACGCCGCTGTCCTTGACCGTTTTCATGGCGTACATCGCAGCGGCAATCGAGCCCTTGTCGTCAATCGTGCCGCGGCCGTACAGCAGATTGCCGACACGCGTGACCTTAAACGGATCGAGCTTGGTGCCGTCGCCGAGCACCCATTCTTCCGCCTTTGCGGGCACGACGTCGGCGTGGGTCAAGATGCCGAATTCGTCTGAGCCGGTGCCGGGCAGCGTGACTTCAAAGACGCGGTTATCGACGTTACGGTATTTCAGACCGAAGTCGCGCGCCATGCCTTCGACCAGCTTGCCAAACGCGACGATGGCGGGGTTCTCGTACTGGGGGATCTTGTCGTCGCGCACCGTCGGCAGCGCGACCATCTTCTCGATCGAGGCGATCACGGCCTGCTGGTTGTGCAGGCGGTTGTACAGGCCCAGCAGGCGCCCGATGTTGACGAGGTCATCGCCGGCGAGCGGGGCTTTCTTCTGATAAGCGGCGACACTGCCTGCAACTTGCGGATCGGCCTTCGCGGCTGCCACGAGAAAGCTGTTCAAGTCAGCCGATGCCTTGGATTGTTCGGCGGCGAGCAGCGCGTCGAGTTGCGGTTTCTGAAGCGTGGCGGCAAAGGCGCCGGCGCCGCAAGCCAGCGACAGTGCGATCGTTAGCGAAGACAGGCCAATACGGGCAGTGCGTTGCATCGAAGTGGATTCCGGGAAAGGCGAAGGCGCCATCATAGGGGCGAAGTGCAAGCTACGCATTGTGCAGCGCGAAAAACGTTAAACCCCGCCAGCTGCGCGGTATGCTTGGAGCTTTCCCAGGAGGCTTGCCGCATGGAACCGTCTCTGGACACCGCCCCCGGTCTACTGAACGTGCTGGACGAACTGCGCCGGCGCGAACCCATTTTTCATCGCCCGGAATTCGGCACGCGCCGCGAAGACTTCGAGCGTATGACCACGGAAGATTTCTGGGAAACGGGTGCCTCGGGTCAGCGCTACAGCCGTAGCTATGTGCTCGGTGTTCTCGATGCGCGCCACGGCCACATCGGCGAGGATTTTTGGCAAACGCGGGATTTCCGCTGCCAGGAGATTGCGCCGGATAACTACTTGCTGACCTACACTCTGGTGCAGACGAACCGGACGACGCGCCGGGCGACGTTGTGGCGACGGACGCCGGATGGCTGGAAGATTGTGTACCACCAAGGCACGGTGGTCGCAGACGCATAGACATTGCGCACAGACGCAAAAAAGCCCGCAAAAGCGGGCTTTTTTACTGAAACTTTGGGGTGACTGATGGGATTCGAACCCACGACAACCAGAATCACAATCTGGGACTCTACCAACTGAGCTACAGCCACCGTCGTACGAACAGCAAAACTGACAGCTGCTCGGCGAAAAACGAAATTATACAAACATTCTTCCGGCGTGCCTAGGGGGTCGTGCGATTTATGCTGCGACCGCCTCGTCGGCTGACCCCTCGCCGCGCCGCAGATGAGCCCGCGCCTCATCAAACAACGCATGCGCGTCTGCCAACGTCTTGACGCGGCCAAGTGCCTTGGAATCCGACAGCACACGCCGCCAGCCGCGCGCACCTGCTACGCCGCGATACAGCCCCAGCATGTGCCGCACCGCTGCCCCCGCATAGCCGCCGCGCTCTACCCAACGGCCGACGTAGGCGATCATCGCCTCTTCCACCGCGGCGCGCGTGGGGGCCTCCGTGCCTGCGCCGTAGTAGCGCGCATCGAATGCGGCCATCAGATGCGGATGGTGATACGCCTCGCGGCCGATCATGACGCCATCAACGTGTGCAAGATGCGCGTCGATCTGCTCCAGCGTCTGCACCCCGCCATTGAGCAGGATTTCCAGATGCGGGAAATCCCGCTTGAGCTGATAGACGACTTCGTACCGCAGCGGCGGAATCTCGCGGTTTTCCTTCGGGCTCAGGCCTTTGAGGATGGCGTTGCGCGCGTGGACGATGAATGTCCCGCAGCCGGCCTCGGCGATGGTGCCGACGAAATCCCGCACGAAATCATAGGTCTCGATGGCGTCGATGCCGATGCGGTGCTTGACCGTGACCGGAATCGACACCGCGTCGCGCATCGCCTTGACGCCCTGCGCGACGAGCTTCGGTTCGGCCATCAGGCACGCGCCGAACGCGCCTCGCTGCACGCGCTCCGACGGGCAACCGCAGTTGAGGTTGATTTCCTTGTAGCCCCATTGCTGGCCGAGGCGCGCAGCCTGGGCCAGGTCGTCAGGTTCGCTGCCCCCAAGCTGCAACGCCACGGGGTGCTCGACTTCGTCGAAATCGAGGTGACGCGGCACGTCGCCGTGCAACAGCGCGCCGGTGGTCACCATTTCCGTGTAGAGCCACGTGTGGCGCGAGATCTGGCGATGGAAGAACCGGCAATGTCGGTCAGTCCAATCCATCATGGGCGCCACCGACAAGCGGCGGGGGTTCGGCGTGGGGCGTTCAGCGGTCACAGCAAGTCAACGATTCAAAATCCAGGCGCGCAGTTTACCGGTTCTAGTCCGACAGCCCCAGCAGCGGATGCTGCTCACGGCGCCACGGCGAGACAAAGAAGGCGGCCACTTCGTCGTCACGCACGGCGTCGATGCTGGCGTGCTTCCACTTGGGCGTGTGGTCCTTGTCGACCGCGAGTGCGCGAATGCCTTCGATACCGTCGCCTTCGGCAAACACGTGCGTCATCATGTCGAGTTCGCGGCGCAGCTCATCGGCCAGCGTGGTATGGCGGCCCCGGCGGATCAGCTCCAGCGTCACCGCCATCATCAACGGCGAGCGCTTGGCCATGTGCGCGGCGGTCTGCGCGGCCCATTCGGCATCCGTGCTGCCGGCCAGATCCGCGAAGATGCCTTGCACGCTGCTCTGGCTGAAGCAGGCATCGATGGCCTCGCGGTGCGGGGCGATGATCGCCTTGGCATCATCCGGCGCCGATGCGGCTTCGGTAAAGCAGGCGGTAATCTGGTCGGCGCTGCCCCAGGTGCCGTCGCGCAGGAGCTGAACGATGGCCGCCAGCGCCTGCGTGGTGACGTGGCAATCGGCAAGGCCGACCGACAGCGCGTCAGCCGCTTCGATCATCTGCCCGGTCACCCCCAGGTATTCGCCCACATGGCCCGGCACGCGAGCCAGGAACCAGCCGCCGCCAACGTCCGGGAACAGGCCGATGTTGGTTTCGGGCATGGCCATCTTCGTGCGCTCGGTCACCACGCGCAGCGACGCGCCTTGCGAGATGCCCATGCCACCACCCATGACGACGCCGTCCATCAGCGCGATGTAGGGCTTGGCATAGCTGAAGATGAGGTGGTTGAGGCGGTATTCCTCGGTGAAGAAGGTGATGAGTTGCGGGTCGCCGGCCGTGGCCGCGCGGTGGAAGAAACGGATGTCGCCGCCGGCACACAGGGCCTTGCCGCCTTCACCACGCAGGATGACGGCGTGGACTTCCGGATCGTGCTGCCACGCCAGCAGCGCATGCGACATCGCGCGGATCATCTCCAGCGACAGCGCGTTCAGCGCCTGCGGCCGGTTCAGCGTCAGCCAGCCGATGCCGCCGCGTACTTCGGCGATCACGTTGGGTTGGACTTCAGCCTGAGGCGCGATGGAAACGGTGGATTGCATGTCTCGGATGTTGTTGTGGGAATAACGGCTCGCACTGTACACGACAGCGTATTGAAGCGAGGAATGGCTCTAGCCTGCCCCCTTTCGCAGCGCGGGTGTTGGGCGTATACCTGCCGGTTGGAGACGACACACATCACAACAATCCAATGACCCCTGCCAACGCCGCCCCGGGCGCGTCGAGTTTCGACCCCGGCCTGATCCTGCTGGCCTTTGCGCCGGTTTTCCTCCTGACCATCGGCGCCGAGGCATGGTACTGGCGCAAGCGCGACCCGTCCGTCTACAGCTTCAAAGACACCGTTTCAAACGCCTGCCTCGCGCTCATGCACCAGGCGTCGGATGCATTATTCCTGTGGCTGATGATCAAGACGGTGTACGCATGGACGTACAGCCACGGCCTGCGCGCGGTGCCCGAGACGTGGTGGTCATTCGTCCTGCTCCTGCTGTTGCAGGACTTTCTGTATTACTTCTTCCACCGCGCCAGCCATCGCGTGCGCTGGATGTGGGCCTCGCACGTGACGCACCACTCGTCGGAAGGCATGAACTTTTCGACGGCGTTCCGCCAGAGCCTGACCTATCCGGTTTCCGGCATGTGGCTGTTCTGGATTCCGCTTGCATGGATCGGCTTTACGCCGGACTGGGTGATCCTTGCCGTGGGCCTGAACCTGGCATTCCAGTTCTTTGTGCATACGCGGCTGGGGGCGCTGGATTCGCGCTACGCCGGATTCTGGCGCTGGCTGGGCCAGTACGTGAATACGCCGTCGGTGCATCGCGTGCACCACGCCAAGAACCCGCAGTACATCGACCGCAACTACGCCGGCGTGCTGACCATTTGGGATCGCATGTTCGGCAGTTTCGTGCCGGAGGAGGACGCCCCCGTTTTCGGCATCACGCGGCAGGTTCACACGCACAACCCGATCACCCTTACCTTCCACGAATGGCGCGACATGTGGGCTGATGTGTTCCGCGATCGGGACATTCGCTATCTGTGGAAACCGCCCGAGTGGCGCAGCCCGCGCGCGGCGGTCACGGCCGAGGCGATGCCGCTCACATGAAGGGCGGCCCGAACCGGGTGGCGATGCGATCGGTGGAATCGAACAGATCGCGCAGGACGGGGCTGGTGCACGTCGGCTGCACGTACAGGTAAAACGCCACCTCCGGCAGGCGCGGCAGGCCATCGGCTTCAGTCAGCACACGCATGTTGGCATCGAGCAACTCGGTCGTGCGCGCCGTCACGCCAAGCCCCGCGCTGATCGCAGCCTTGATGCCCGTCAGCGTGGGCGACAGGTAACTCGTGCGCCACGGAATGTGGTGCGCGTCCAGGCATTCGATCGACAACTGGCGGAACAGACTCAACTCGTCGGCCATGACCAGTGGCACTGGCGCGGCGGGATTGAAGATGAAATCTTCCGCGCAGATCCAAACCATCGGCGACGTGCGCAGCTTGATGCCGGGAAACGCATCGTCATAGCGGGTGGAGATCGCCAGATCGAGCGTTTTATCGCGCAACGCGTCCATCAGGAACGGGCTGCGGCCAACGTTGATTTCCATCTGCAATTCCGGCGACAGCTTAGACAAGCGCCGCAGCAGATTGGGCAGGATCGAATCGGCCACATCGTGCGGTGAACCGATGCGGATTTTCTCGATCAGGCCACCGGTCTGGATCACCTGCACGGCCTGGTCGTTCAGCGCCAGGATCTTGTGCGCATAGGCGACGAGCCGCACGCCGTCGGGCGTCATCGTCTTGTGGCGGCCGCGTTTTTCGAACAGCGCGCAGCCCATTTCCTCCTCCAGCCGCTGCATTTGCTGCGTAACCGCCGCCTGCGTGCGTCCCACTCGCGCCGCTGCCGCGGCAAATGTTTCGTACTGTGCGATCGCCACGAAGGTGCGCAGCAGATCGATGTCCAGATTTCGCATCCTGATCCCGATACTTCAGATTTTCTAATCGATTTCCGCTAAAAATTAAATTGTGCGGCCCAATTCTGGCCGATAACCTGCCCGATACACAAATAACACTGAACAAACACTACGTTCGGGCAGACACCGAGCCGCAGGGAAATCGCAGTCCGACACTGAATCGGTTTCAGGCGCAACCCGCATCGCGTTGCCTGCAATTTGCGCTGCTTGCGCGGAGGGGCGTCGCTAACCCCTTTTGATTCGTTTCCCATCGAGATGACATCGTTCGTTACCGCCCAGACCCTGAAAGCGTGGCTGCACGACGGCGCAGAGATCGCGCTGTTCGACGTGCGCGAGCACGGCCAGTACGGCGAAGCCCACCTCTTCTACGCCGTCCCGCTGCCGTACAGCAGACTTGAGATCGACGCCCCGCGCCTTGCGCCACGCGGCGCGGTTCGCATGGTCGTTTATGACGACGACGATGGCGTTGCCGATCGCGCGGCCGATCGCCTGAACGCCATCGGCTACACCAACGTGCACGTACTGCAAGGCGGCGCACAAGCCTGGGCGCAGGCAGGCTTTACGCTGTTTGCCGGCGTTAACGTGCCGTCCAAAACTTTCGGAGAACTCGTGGAGAGGGCGTACCACACGCCGCGCGTCACCGCACGCGAACTAGCGGCCATGCGCGAACGAGGCGACAACGTCGTCGTCGTCGACGGCCGCCCCGTCAGCGAATATCTGAAGATGACGATCCCGTCGTCGATCTGCTGCCCGAACGGCGAACTGGGGCTGCGCATCCGCGAGCTTGTCCCCGATGCAAGCACGCCGATTGTCGTCAACTGCGCGGGCCGCACGCGCAGCATCATCGGTGCGCAGACGCTGATCAACCTCGGCATCCCGAACCCCGTGATGGCGCTGGAGAACGGCACGCAAGGCTGGTATCTGGAAGACCTTCCACTGGAACACGGCAGCACGCGACGCTATCCCGATGTCGTCGCGCCCGCTACCGTCAAGGACATGCGCGAGGCCAGCCAGCAACTTGCCGTGCGCTTTGCCGTGCCCGACGTGGATGCGGCAACGCTCGCGCGCTGGGTTGCACAAGACGAACACAGCCTCTTCCTGTGCGATGTCCGCACACCTGAGGAATTCGCCTCTGGCAGCCTACAAGGCGCCCAGCATGCGCCGGGCGGCCAGTTGATCCAGGCAACTGATCAGTACGTCGGCGTGCGCAACGCGCGCGTCGTGCTGTTCGATGCCGACGGCGTCCGCGCGCCCATCGTTGCCAGCTGGCTGCGGCAACTCGGTCACGATGCCTATGTGCTGCGCGACGGCCTAGACAGCCATGCGAGCCTGCCGGTGACCCCAACAGCGTCGCCGCAACCGTTGCCCGAGTTCAGCGCACAAGCACTCGCCACTGCGCTCGCGGCCGGCACCGCACATGTGATCGACCTGCGCCCCAGCATGAGCTTTCGCCGCGCCCACGTGCCCGGTGCCACATGGGCCATTCGTCCACGCTTGCCAGCCCTGGCCCCGGACCGCGATACCGTGCTGATCGCCGACGACCCGCGCATCGCGGCACTCGCAGCGGCAGATTGGAGCGCCAGTGCACCTCAGGCAGCATCGCGACTAAACTTGCTCGCGGGCGGCATTGCCGCGTGGACTGCTGCCGGCTACGCCACCGAAGGTTCCGAGAACGTCCCGCCCGACACCGCTTGCATCGACTATCTCTTCTTCGTGCATGATCGGCATGACGGCAATAAAGCTGCGGCAAAGCAATATCTGGCCTGGGAAACCGGCCTGCTCGCCCAGCTCGACGCGCAGGAACTTGGCGCTTTTCGCGTGGGCGCCGCTGCCGCGCAGCCGTGACGCCCCACCCCTGAGACCCACGCACCATGCCGCCGCCGAACGCTTCGTCGATGCGCTGACGCCGTTCGGCATCGGGCGGGTATGAAAGCCTGGCAACGGTCAGCAATGTGGCGGGCACGCCTACTAGCGCGGATTGGTCTGCAGCTTGCCCCGCCCGATCGTGCGCCTGCACATTGGATTGGAATATGCGCAAGAGCCGATCGAAGATCCGGCACGAGCCTTCACGCGCATTCGGGCATAACGCCAGCGTTATCGCCGAGCAAAAAAAAACGCCCCGGAATCTCGGGGCGTTTTTCTGGCAGATCGATGTCGATCAGACCGCCTCTTCGCGCGATGCGCGCTTGCGCTCGTGCTCCTTCAGGTGACGCTTGCGCAGGCGGATGCTCTTCGGCGTGACTTCCACCAGCTCGTCGTCGGCGATGAATTCCACCGCGTATTCCAGCGACATCTGAATCGGCGGGACCAGGCGCACGGCTTCGTCGGTACCCGACGCACGCACGTTGGTCAGCTGCTTGCCCTTGATCGGGTTGACGACCAGATCGTTGTCGCGGCTGTGAATGCCAATGATCATGCCTTCGTACAGCGCGTCGCCCGGCGACACGAACATGCGGCCGCGGTCCTGCAGCTTCCACAGTGCGTAGGCCACGGCAGCGCCGTCGTCCTGCGAGATCAGCACACCGTTGTGGCGCTCGCCCAGGTCGCCTTCCTTGACCGGCGAATAATCGTCGAAAATGTGGCTGATCAGCCCGGTGCCGCGCGTCAGCGTCAGGAATTCACCCTGGAAGCCGATCAGGCCGCGGGCCGGAATGCGGTATTCCAGACGCGTGCGGCCCTTGCCGTCCGACGCCATGTCGAGCAGTTCGCCCTTGCGGCGGCCAAGTTCTTCCATCACGCCGCCCTGGTGGCTGTCTTCCACGTCCACGGTCAGGCGCTCGAACGGCTCGCACTTCACGCCGTCGATTTCCTTGAACACCACGCGCGGGCGCGACACGGCCAGCTCATAGCCTTCACGACGCATGTTTTCCACCAGAATCGTCAGGTGCAGTTCGCCACGGCCCGACACTTCGAAAACCGTGTCGTCGCCGGTGTCCTTCACGCGCAGTGCCACGTTCGACTTCAGCTCACGGTCCAGACGGTCGCGCAGCTGGCGGCTCGTCACGAACTTGCCTTCGCGGCCCGCCAGCGGCGAGGTGTTGACGCAGAAGTTCATCGTCAGCGTCGGCTCGTCCACCTTCAGCATGGGCAGCGCGTCCTGGGCGTCCGGCGCACACACCGTGCAGCCGATACCCAGCTCTTCAATACCGTTGATCAGCACGATGTCGCCGGCTTCCGCTTCCTGCACCAGCTCGCGCTCCAGACCGCGGAACTTCAGCACTTGGTTGATGCGGCCCTTGATCGGCGCGCCTTCCGGGCCGAACTTGACCACCACGTCCTGCAGCGGACGCACGCGGCCACGCGTGATGCGGCCCACACCGATCTTGCCGACGTAGCTCGAGTAGTCCAGCGAGATGATCTGCAGCTGGAGGGGGCCGTTCGGGTCGTCGTCACGCTGCGGCACCTTTTCGAGAATGGTCTCGAACAGCGGCTTCATGTCGCCGCTGCGCACATCGTCGGTCAAGCCGGCGTAGCCGTTCAGGCCCGAGGCGTACACGATCGGAAAGTCGAGCTGCTCGTCAGTGGCGCCCAGCTTGTCGAACAGTTCGAAGGTCTCGTTGATCACCCAGTCCGGACGTGCGCCCGGACGGTCCACCTTGTTGACCACGACGATCGGCTTCAGGCCCAGGGCCAACGCCTTACGCGTCACAAAGCGCGTCTGCGGCATCGGACCTTCTTGGGCATCCACCAGCAGCAGCACGCCGTCGACCATCGACAGCACACGCTCCACCTCACCGCCGAAGTCCGCGTGCCCCGGCGTGTCGACGATGTTGATGTGCGTGCCGTTGTATTCGACCGCGCAGTTCTTGGCCAGGATCGTGATGCCGCGCTCTTTTTCAATGTCGTTCGAATCCATCACGCGCTCGGCGATCTGCTCGTTCTCGCGGAACGTGCCGGCTTGGCGGAGGAGCTGGTCGACCAGGGTGGTTTTGCCGTGGTCAACGTGGGCGATGATGGCGATGTTGCGAAGCGCGCGCATGGAATGTGAACTCGAAAAGACGTGACACGAGCCCGGGACAGCGCCCAAATTCAGCTCGCGGAATAACCTGACATTCTAGCATGCTGCGATGCGCAAGAGATGACACTCCCTGACTAAACCAGGAAGCAATGCCGCACGAGCGCTTTCCAGGTCACTCATTATTTCTGAAACTGGAATCACACATTCAGTACCTTGCCGTTTGCTGCGCCAATTCGTATATTTGTCCGGACAATGATTGTGCATACATAAGATGTCCGAACAGACAAGACCCGCCACCGAAGTTGCCGCAGCCGGAACGCTCTTCCGGGTGGAGGACTACCGCATGTGCGAAAGCGTTGGCTACCTCGTGGGGCGCACCAAAACCGCCCTGTCCATGGCCATCGAGCAGGAAGTTGCCGCGATGGACGTCACGCACTCGCAGGCCAGTTGCCTGGTACTCCTTGCCAACGGCCGTTGTCAGACAGCCACCGATCTCGGCCGCGAACTGAATACAGACATCGGTTCGCTGACCCGCATGCTCAGTCGCATGGAAAAGCGCGGCCTGATCGAGCGTGTGCGCAGCGAGTCCGACCGCCGCGTCGTGCATCTGGAAGTGACCGAAGCCGGCCGCGACTTGGCTGACCGCATGCCAGCCATCTACACCCACGTGCTGAACCGTTTTTTTGCCGGCTTTACACCCAGTGACGTCGATACGCTGCGCGAGCTTCTCAAGCGCATTCTCAGCAACGGCGCCGCTACGGACGTTCATCGCGCGCGCCCTGCCGGTCACTGACGCGCGCTCACCGATATTGCACCGGCCGCACCGAACGCCCTCCTCGATCGCTTGATACAACAAATAACATGAACGCCTTGAACTCCGCCCCTCAGGCACTTTCGCCCCAAAGCCGCGCAGGCAGCACGCGCGCGCAATGGCCGGCGCGCCTGGGCATGGCGCTTTCCGCCGCGACGCTGGCCGTGCTGGCCGGTTGCGCCAACCTCGGCAATTCGCACAGCACGCAGACACTGACAACGCCCGGGCAACTGGCGAGCACGCAATCGTTGCCCTCGCAAGGCGGCCAATGGCCGTCACTGAACTGGGTCGACCAGTTCAACGATCCGCAACTGCGTGCGCTGGTAGACGAGGCGATCAAGGACAACCCGAACCTGCAGGTCGCATTTGCTCGCGTGCGTGCTTCGCGTGCGATGGCCGATGTGGTGCGCGGGAATCTGTATCCGAGCGTCGGTCTCGATGCCGACATGACACGCCAGCGCCTGTCGGAATACGACATGTTTGAAGGTACGCCACTGGCCGGCCGCTGGTTCACGGAATCGAAGATCCAACTTGGCGTGAGCTATGACCTCGATTTTTGGGGCAAGAATCGCTCCGCGCTGGAAGCCGCCTTGTCCGACGACAAGGCCATGGAAGCGGAAAGCCAGGCTTCGCGATTGATGCTGTCGACCACGGTGGCACGCACCTACGCCAAGCTGGCCGCGCTTTATGCGCAGCGCGACGTGGCCGAACGTGCGATCGTGCAACGCAAGGATCTGACCAGCCTTGCCGGCCAACGCCTGCGTGCCGGCCTGGATACGCAAGTCGAAACCACGCAAGCGCGCGCCAACGTGGCCGCCGCGCAAACGGAACTTGAGCAGGTCGACGAGCAGATCACGCTGGCACGCAACCAGCTCGCCGCGCTGCTGGGCAAGGGCCCGGACCGCGGTTTGGCGATTGCACGCCCGACGCTGCTTGCACAAGCCACGCCCAAGCTGCCGAACAACCTCACCATCGATTTGATCGGCCGCCGCCCGGACCTCGTGGCCGCGCGCTGGCGCGTGGAAGCCGCGTCGAAGGACATCGACGTGGCCAAGGCGCAGTTCTTGCCGGACATCAGCCTGACTGCATTCCTGGGGCTGGCTTCGATTGCGCCGGAAAACCTGCTGCTGGGCGCATCGCGTCAGCTCGGTATCGGCCCGGCGCTCAAGCTGCCGATCTTCCAGGGAGGCAAGCTGCGCGCCAATCTGCGCGGCAAGTACGCCAACTATGACGCTGCTGTCGCCAGCTACAACCAGACGCTAACGGAAGCGCTGCACGACACCGCTGACCAGATCACCGCGTTGCATAGCATCGATGCTCAGATCGCGATCCAACGTACTGCCCTGAGCGAGGCCGAGCGCGCATACAGCTTGGCCCGCACGCGCTATAGCGCTGGCCTCGGCACCCAACTGGTCGTGCTGAACGCCGAAACAACCGTGCTGCAACAACGCAAGCTCGCGACCGACCTGCAGGCGCGCCGCCTGGACGCGCAAATGGCTCTCATCAAAGCCCTCGGCGGCGGTTACACGGCCGAAGCGCTCCCAGGGGCCAAGCCCGAGGCCGCTGCATCGCAGGGCTGATCTGCACCGAATTGAACTGAACTGAACCGACCGTTCCAACGCATTCTTCCGAGCCAACATCATGAGTGACAACAAGCCCCAAGCCGCACCGTCCGCTGCTCCCGCACCCGCAGCCCCCGCGGCAACGCCCCCCGGCAACGGCAATGCCAACGGAAAGCGCAAACGCATGCTGACAACGCTGGCCGCCGCACTGGTGGTTGCCGGCGTCGGCTACGGACTCTACTGGGGCCTGTACGGCCGCTGGTTCGAGTCCACCGACGACGCATACGTGCAAGGCAACGTGGTCCAGGTGACGCCGCAGGTGGCGGGCACCGTGATCGCCATTCGCGCCGATGACACGCAGCTTGTGACCTCCGGCCAGCCCGTGATCGAACTGGACCGTGCCGATGCTCGCGTCGCACTCGAGCAGGCCGAAGCCGCGCTAGCGCAGACGGTGCGCCAGGTACGCACGCTCTATTCGAACACCAGCGCCTACACCGCCACGCTCGCCATGCGTGAGAGCGATCTCGCCAAGGCCAAGGATGATTTGGCGCGCCGCAAGCAGATCGCCGGTACGGGCGCCGTGTCGCAGGAAGAAATCTCGCACGCACAAACCGCTGTGCAGGCTGCGCAGTCCGCACTGGAAGCCGCCAAGGAACAACTGCAGGGCAACCGCGTGCTGACCGAGCAGACCACGCTGGAGCGGCACCCGAACGTGTTGCAAGCCGCAGCGAAGGTCCGCGAGGCGTATCTCGCCTATGCGCGTACGAGCCTGCCCGCCTCTGTCACGGGCTATGTGGCCAAGCGTTCGGTGCAGGTCGGCCAGCGCGTCGCACCCGGCACGCCGCTGATGGCCATCGTGCCGCTGGACCAGCTCTGGGTGGACGCCAACTTCAAGGAAGTGCAGGTGCGCCACATGCGCTTGGGCCAACCCGTTGAACTGGTGGCTGACGTGTATGGCAGCAGCGTGACGTACCACGGCAAGGTGGTCGGCTTCTCGGCGGGGACGGGCTCGGCGTTTTCGCTCCTGCCGGCACAGAACGCCACCGGCAACTGGATCAAGGTGGTGCAACGCCTGCCGGTCCGCGTGTCGCTCGATCCGAAGGAGTTGAAGGACCATCCGCTGCGCGTGGGTCTGTCGATGGAAGCCAAGGTCGACATCCATGACGAAGGCGGCCAGAGCCTGGCGACCGCACCGGTTGCATCGCCGTTGCAAACCACCGTCTACGATCAGGCCGGCAAGGACGCCGATCAGGTCATCGCGAGCATCATCAGCGCCAACGCAGGTCGCGGCGGTGCAACGTCGCCGGCCGCTTCCAACGTGCCGGCCGTATCGGCTCCGCGCACTTCGCAACCCGCACCCAAGGTCTGACGCATGGCTACCGCCGCGCCCAAGCCGCTACCGCCACTGACCGGCGCCAAACTGGCGATCGGCACAGTTGCGCTGTCGCTGGCTACCTTCATGAACGTGCTGGATTCGTCCATCGCCAACGTGTCGATCCCGGCAATTTCGGGCGACCTCGGCGTGGCCCCGAACCAGGGCACGTGGGTCATCACCTCGTTTGCGGTGGCCAATGCCATCTCGGTGCCGCTTACGGGGTGGCTGACGCAGCGTTTTGGGCAGGTGCGCCTGTTCGTTACGTCCATCATCCTGTTCGTGCTGGCATCGTGGGCGTGCGGTCTGGCGCCCAACATGGGCACGTTGATCACCGCCCGGATCATCCAGGGCGCAGTCGCCGGCCCGATGATCCCGCTGTCGCAATCGCTGCTGCTGTCAACCTATCCGCCAGCCAAGAGTTCGATGGCGCTTGCGCTATGGGGTATGACGACGCTCGTTGCGCCGGTGATGGGGCCGATTCTGGGTGGCTGGATCTCGGACAACATGACCTGGCCGTGGATTTTCTACATCAACATCCCGGTGGGCATTCTGGCGGCGTATGCAACGTGGGTCATCTACAAGGACCGTGAATCGCAAACACGTTCACTGCCGATCGACAAGATCGGGCTGGCGTTGCTCGTCATCTGGGTGGGCTCCCTGCAACTGATGCTGGACCGCGGCAAAGAACTCGACTGGTTCAACTCGACTGAGATCATTGTGCTGACCGTCGTCGCCGTCGTGGGCTTTGCCTTCTTCCTGATCTGGGAGTTGACCGAAGACCACCCGGTAGTGGACCTGACGCTGTTCAAGGGCCGCAACTTCAGCGCCGGGGTGGTCGCCATCTCGGTGGCGTACGGGCTGTTCTTCGGCAACCTGGTGATCCTGCCGCTGTGGCTGCAGACCATCGTCGGCTACACCGCCACCGACGCTGGCCTGATTATGGCGCCGGTGGGCATCTTCGCCATCATCCTGTCGCCCGTCATCGGCAAGAACCTGCCGAAGATGGACGCGCGCTGGGTGGCCACAACGGCGTTTGTGACGTTCGCGCTGGTGTTCTGGATGCGCTCCCACTTCACGACTCAGATCGATACGTGGACACTGCTGATCCCAACGCTCATTCAGGGCGCCGCGATGGCGATGTTCTTCATTCCGCTCACGTCGATCATCCTGTCGGGTCTGGCGCCCGAGCGCATTCCGGCGGCATCGGGCCTGTCGAACTTCGTGCGGATCATGTTTGGCGGTATCGGTGCATCGATCTCGACCACGATCTGGGACAACCGCTCTGCCCTGCACCACGCCCAGCTGGTCGAGCATGCGAACGCGTACAACCCCGCCTACACGTCGTCGATCAACCAGTACACGCAGCTTGGCATGCCCAACTTGCAGGCCAACGGCGCGATCGAACGTGTGATCTCGCAGCAAGCCGCCATGTTGGGTGCCAACGATATCTTCTGGATTTCGGCGGTGCTGTTTATCGTGCTGATCGTCTTCATCTGGCTGACCAAACCGGCTAAGTCGGCGGGCGGTGCGGAAGCGGCAGCCGGGGCGCACTGAGCGGACATCCCGCAAACAGAAAGCCACGCAGCAACGCGTGGCTTTTTTGTTGCGCTCGATCGGCTTACAAATGCACGAGCCGCTCCGGCCGCAGGACGCCGCCTTGCCAAGCAGCCACCCCGAGCAGCGACGCTTTGGCATCCGACGTTATCGCGTCGCGCACGCCGTAGACGCGCACCTGATCTGCGTTCGGTAGGGGCAGTCGCAATGGCAAGCGCTGACCATGCAGGAAGCGACGGCTCTCCTCCGCATCCAGCTCCACGCGCGGCAGTGTCTGCAGCAGCGCATCGACCGGCGCCAGCAATTCGGTGCGCGCATCTTCAGCGGCAGCATCCAATGCGTCGAGCGTCACTGCACCATTCAGTGTCAGGTTGCCCACCTGCGTGCGACGCAGCGCAACCAGGTGCCCACCGCAGCCGAGCGCCTCCCCAATGTCCTCACCCAATGTGCGAATGTACGTTCCCTTGCTGCATGACACGCGCAAGGTGATCGTCGGCTCGATCGACGCAAGATCCGCCGCCAGCAAGTCAATCGCGTGAATCGTGACGCGACGTGCAGCGCGCTCCACGGTCTGACCCGCTCGCGCGTACTCGTAGAGGGGCTTGCCGTCCCTTTTCAGCGCAGAGTGCATCGGCGGCACCTGGTCGATCTCGCCGACAAAGCGCGCGATGGCCGCCTGGAGTTGCTCCGACGTGATCGATACCGGCCGCTCGCTCAGCACCTCGCCTTCCGCGTCTGCGGTACTCGTTTTGATACCAAGACGCACGACCGTTTCGTACGTCTTGTCCGCATCAAGCAAATCCTGCGAAAACTTGGTCGCCTCACCAAAGCACAGCGGCAGCAAGCCGGTAGCCAGCGGATCCAGCGTGCCGGTGTGCCCGGCCTTCTTCGCCCACAGCAGGCGCTTGGCGCGGATCAGCGCATCGTTGCTTGACCAGCCGATCGGCTTGTCCAGCAGCAGCACACCGTGCACATCACGACGCGGCGGCTTCTGTGGCCTGGGCGCATGTTGCTCGGCCATCTTCAGTCGTCTTTGGCGCGCGTGGCGTTGGCCTCATCGATCAGTCGCGACATCTCGATACCGTGCTCGACCGAACCGTCAAAGTGGAAATGCAATGTCGGCACCGTGTGGATGTGCAGACGCTTGAACAGCAGCGAATGCAGGTAGCCCGCCTTCTCGTTCAGAATGGCGCCGGCAACTTCCGGCTCTGCGCCCAGCACCGTGAAGTAGATCTTGGCGTGCGCATAGTCAGGCGTGAGCGTGACGGATTGCAGTGTCACCAGGCCCATCGCCGGGTTCTTGATTTCGCGCTGGATCAGTTCGGCCAGATCACGCTGGATCTGATCGGCGATGCGCACGTTGCGGCCAGCGGCCGATCCCGATTTCTTCGGCATAGTGTTCTTCCTCACATGGGCGCCGGCAGCACGCGCTAGCGCGCCCAGAAAAGACAAAACGGTGGCGCGGGACGCGCCCGGGCCACCGTCGCAAAGTCGAGCCGGACACCGCAGCGTCCGGCCAACGTATTACAGCGTACGCGCCACCTCGGTGATCTCGTAGATCTCGAGTTGGTCGCCTTCCTGAACGTCGTTGAAGTTCTTGATCGACAGGCCGCATTCGAAGCCTTGCTTCACTTCCTTCACATCGTCCTTGAAGCGCTTGAGCGAATCGAGTTCGCCCGAGAAGATGACCACGTTCGCACGCAGCACCCGCACCAGCGAATTGCGCTTGACGAAGCCGTCCAGCACCATACAGCCGGCCACCGCGCCAACCTTCGGCACGTGGAAGACCTGACGCACCTCGACCAGGCCCGTCGTCTCTTCGCGCTTTTCCGGCGACAGCATGCCCGACATCGCCGCCTTCACCTCATCCACAGCGTCATAGATGATGTTGTAGTAGCGAATATCGATGCCCTGATGCTCGGCCAGCTTGCGCGCGCCCGCATCGGCCCGCGTATTGAAGCCAATGATGACGGCCTTCGACGCGGTTGCCAGGTTGACGTCCGACTCGGTGATACCGCCCACTGCGGCGTGCACGACCTGTACACGCACTTCGTCGGTCGACAGCTTCTGCAGCGAGTGAACCAGCGCTTCCTGCGAACCCTGTACGTCCGCCTTGATGATCAGCGGCAGCGACTTTACGTCGCCTTCGCTCATCTGTTCCAGCATGTTTTCCAGCTTGGCAGCCTGTTGGCGCGCCAGCTTCACATCGCGGAACTTGCCTTGGCGGAATAGCGCGATTTCGCGAGCCTTGCGCTCGTCCGGGAGCACCAGCACTTCTTCGCCCGCTCCCGGCACTTCCGACAGACCCTGGATTTCCACCGGGATCGACGGGCCAGCTTCCTTGGCCGGCTTTCCGTTTTCGTCCAGCATGGCTCGCACGCGGCCATAGGCCGTGCCCGCGAGCACCACGTCGCCGCGCTTGAGCGTACCGCTCTGCACCAGCACCGTAGCGATCGGGCCCTTGCCCTTGTCCAACTGCGCTTCCACCACCAAGCCCTTGGCCGGCGCGTTGACCGGCGCCTTCAGTTCGAGCACTTCGGCCTGCAGCAGCACGTTTTCCAGCAGGCTGTCGATACCTTCGCCAGTCTTGGCGGACACCGGCACGAACGGTACATCGCCGCCGTACTCTTCCGGAATCACGCTTTCAGCCACAAGTTCCTGCTTGACGCGGTCGGGGTTGGCTTCGGGCTTATCGACCTTGGTGATCGCCACCACGATGGGCACCTCGGCCGCCTTCGCGTGGGCGATGGCTTCCTTCGTTTGCGGCATGACGCCGTCGTCGGCTGCCACCACCAGAATCACGATGTCGGTTGCCTTGGCACCGCGCGCACGCATGGCCGTGAAGGCCTCGTGACCGGGGGTGTCCAGGAACGTAATGACGCCGCGATCGGTTTCGACGTGATACGCGCCGATGTGCTGCGTGATGCCACCAGCCTCGCCCGCCGCAACCTTGGCGCGACGAATGTAGTCCAGCAGCGAGGTCTTGCCGTGGTCGACGTGACCCATGACGGTCACAACCGGCGGACGGGTTTCGGCTTCGGCGTTGGTTTGCTCCTGCACGTCCCCAACCAGCATCGCTTCCGGATCGTCCAGCTTGGCCGCGACGGCCTGGTGGCCCATTTCCTCGACCACGATCATCGCGGTCTCTTGGTCCAGCACCTGGTTGATCGTGACCATCTGGCCGAGCTTCATCATCTGCTTGATGACTTCAGCGGCCTTGACCGACATCTTGTGCGCCAGATCGGCCACAGAGATGGTTTCCGGCACATGGACTTCACGCACCACCGGCTCGGTCGGTGCCTGGAAGGCATTGCGGTTGTCGTCGCCATGGCGGTTGCGGCCGCCCTTGGAGCCCGAACGCCAGCCGTCGGCGCCACCGCCGGTGTCACCGCGCGTCTTCAGACCACCACGCTTGCCGGTACGGTTGTCGTCTTGCCAACCGGACTTGCCACGACCGCCCTTCTTGTCGCCCGACGGCGAGCTCGGCGCAGCAGCGGCAGGTGCCGGGGCAGCCGGCTTCTTGGCAGCCGCAGCCGGGCGTGCTTCACCAGCCGGTTTGACGGGCTTGTGCAGGGTGCCCGATTGCTCGGCCTTCTTGACCTCTTCCGCTTTGCGCTCAGCGGGCGTCTTCAGTACGCGAGCCGGGGCGCTCATCATCTCGCGGATAGCGCGGGCTTCGGCCTCCGCAGCTTCGCGACGCTTGCGCGCAGCGTCTTCCTCGGCCTTGATCTTGTCCGCAGCAACGCGCGCTTCGTCAGCAGCCTTCTGCGCGGCCTCGCGCTCGCTTGCCAGACGCGCGGCGTCTTCCTCGGCCTTGCGGCGCGGGACTTCGTCCGACGCCTCAGCGGCGGCGCGGGCCGCAACGGCTTCCTCTTCCGCCTTCTTGGCGGCGAGTTCAGCCTGACGCTTTTGCTCGGCTTCGGCGGCCTCCTGGCGTGCGCGGCGCTCGGCTTCCTCGCGCTCCATCGCTTCCTGGCGTGCCTTCAGCTCGGCTTCCTGACGGGCCAGCAACTCGGCCTGACGGCGCTGTTCTTCCTCGCGACGCGCAACTTCCTCGGCGTCGACCACCGGTGCAGCCTCTGCCGCTTCCGATTCGGTCTGTGCCGCGCTCGGCTCGTCACGCTTGACCAGCACGCGCTTTTTCTTGACTTCCACTTGCACGGTGCGCGTCTTGCCGGTGGCATCCGCTTGGCGGATTTCGCTCGTTTCGCGCTTGGTGATCGTGATCTTCTTGCGCGCGCCATCCTCGGCGCTACCGTGTGCTCGCTTGAGATAATCGAGCAGACGGGTCTTGTCCGATTCGGTGATGACGTCTTCCGGCGTCGCCTTTTGCACGCCCGCGGCCTGCAACTGTTCCAGCAGCGCAGATGCGCTACGGTTCAATTCGCCAGCGAGTTGGGCAACTGTTGTGCTTGCCATTCAAACCCTTTCGATGCTTGGTTTCAGTGAGGATTGCGATAAACGATCAACGCTTATACGACTCACGAAAACCAGTGTTCACGCGCCTTCATGATCAGCGCCTTGGCTTGTTCTTCGTCGACGCCGGTCATCTCGACCAATTCGTCTACGGCCAGCTCGGCCAAGTCGTCACGCGTCTGGATGTTCCCCTCGGCCAGCTTGCCGATCAGCTCCGGGGTCAGCCCCTCGAGGTCGCGCAGGTCTTGCGATACCTTCTCGACCTTTTCTTCCTTCGCCAGCTCCATCGTCAACAGCACGTCGCGAGCGCGATTACGCAGCTCGTTGACGGTGTCTTCGTCGAACGCTTCGATTTCCAGCATTTCCTGCAGCGGCACGTAGGCCACTTCTTCGAGCGAGCTGAAGCCCTCTTCGATCAGGATGTCGGCAACCTCTTCGTCTACGTCCAGCTTCGCCATGAACAACTGACGAACGACGGAGCTTTCTTCCGCCTGCTTCTGCGCAGATTCGGCCGGCGTCATGATGTTGATCTGCCAGCCGGTCAATTCCGACGCCAGCCGGACGTTCTGCCCGCTACGGCCGATCGCCACAGCGAGGTTTTCCTCGTCCACGACCACGTCCATGCTGTGCTTCTCCTCGTCCACGACGATGGATTGCACTTGCGCCGGCGCCAGCGCACCGATCACAAATTGCGCAGGGTCTTCCGACCACAGCACGATGTCCACGGCTTCGCCGCCGACCTCGTTACGTACGGCGGTCACACGGGTACCACGCACGCCTACGCAGGTTCCAATCGGATCGATACGCTTGTCATGTGCAACGACCGCGATTTTCGCACGCACGCCCGGATCGCGCGCGGCGGCTTTGATCTCCAGGAGGCCCTGTTCCATTTCCGGCACTTCGTTTTCGAAGAGCTTGATCAGGAACTCGGGGCACGTGCGGGACAGCTCGATCTGCGGGCCGCGTGCGGTGCGGTCGACATTCAGGATGTAGGCGCGGACACGGTCGCCCGTGCGCAGATTTTCCTTCGGGATCATCTGGTCGCGGGCCAACAACGCCTCGACTCGGCCGGTCTCGACGATCAGGCCCTTCTTGTCGGCGCGCTTGATCGTGCCGGTCATGACCTTTTCGCCACGATCCAGGTAGTCGTTCAGGATCTGCTCGCGCTCGGCATCGCGGATACGCTGCAGGATCACCTGCTTGGCAGCCTGCGCGCCGATACGGCCGAACTCGACCGATTCGATCTGCTCTTCGACGAAATCGTCGACGTCGAGGTCAGGATTCTGCTCTTTGGCTTCGAACAGCAGAATCTGCTTGTCCGGCTCCTGCAGGCCTGCATCGTCGGGAACGACGAGCCAGCGACGGAAGGTTTCGTGTTCGCCCGACTCACGGTCGATCGCCACGCGCACATCCACGTCTTCCTCAAAGCGCTTCTTGGTCGCCGAAGCCAGTGCAGCTTCCAGCGCCCCGAACACCACATCCTTGTCGACGTTTTTTTCGCGCGCAAGCGCATCGACGAGCAACAGAACTTCGCGGCTCATTGCTTGTTCCCTTTGTTTCGATTTCCTTTGAAGTCCAGCACGGGCACCAGCCGGGCGCGGTCGAGTTCCGACAGCGTAAATTCCAGCAGCGCGGGGCCTTCCTGGCCCTCAAACTCAAGGCCGATTCGTTCCTGGCCTGGCTCGCCCGTCGGAGCCTGAATGATTCCCGTGAAATTCTTCTGTCCGCCCACGGGCAAGCGCAGCGTCACCTTGGCCTCAAGGCCGGCGAAGCGCGTGAAGTCGGCCAACGAGCGCAGCGGGCGGTCGAGTCCCGGCGACGATACTTCCAGCCGTTCGTAGTTGAGATTTTCAACTTCGAACACACGCGTGAGCTGATGGCTCACTTTTTCGCAATCTTCAATGACGATGCCGTTCTCTGCCTGATCGATATACACGCGCAGCAGCCCGGCGGGCGCGCGCTCCACTTCCACCAGCTCATACCCCATGGCGGCGAGGGTTTTCTCAATCAGATCAGTCAGATGCACGTTTTTCCTGAAGAATTTCCCGGTATGGTCAACCTGCCGAAGCAAAAAAAAATGGGCGCAACGCCCATATCATTCGCCCATCTTCTACAGGATGACTTTTGATTAGACTTACATTGTAATACGTCTCGAGGCAAAAGGCAAAAATTGCCCCGAAGCCGCCACAAAATGGGGCGTTGCGCTCCATGCCGCACACAACGCCCGCCATTTTTACCGCTTGCCGCCTCGCTTGCCACCACCGCGCGGCGCCTTATTGCCGTTCGGCATTCCACCGCCACCCTTCGCGGCCCGCTTGTTACCACGCCCACGGTTGCCGTCACGCATCCCACCGCCGCCAGCGCCTCCACGGCCTTTGGCGCCTTCGCCCATGCGCGTTCGCGCTGTCAGCGTGGTCGGGCCACCCACATTGATGTAACCCATGGACGTTTGCATTGGATCCGGCTGACGCGGGCTGGCGGGACGGCGCTGCGCAGGTTGCGCCCGATTACCGTTCTCGATGCCCATACCGCGCGACTGGAAATTTGCCTCTCCCGCGAAACCGGAAGACATCGGCCCCATCAGGACAGGCGCCGGGCCACGACGACGATTGCCTTGGCGATCTTGTCCACCGCCAGAACTGGCCGTCGGCACCTTCATGCCCAGCGTGCTCATGAGCGTGCGCACATCCTCGGCCGACACTTCCTGCCAGCGCCCGCGCTTGAGACCGCGTGGCAGTACGAAGCTGCCATAGCGCGTACGAATCAGACGCGACACGGTCAGATTGACCGCCTCGAACATGCGCCGCACCTCGCGGTTCCGCCCCTCCGTGAGGGCAACGTGGTACCAGTGGTTGACGCCCTCCCCACCGCCATCGACGCAGCGCAGGAAGTTTGCCTCTCCATCCTGAAGCGAGATGCCGTGCAACAGCTTCTGACGGTCGGTTTCGGCCAGCTCGCCCAGCGTACGCACCGCATATTCGCGCTCAACGCCATAGCGCGGGTGCATGAACCGGTTGGCGATGTCACCGGAGGTCGTGAAAATGAGCAGACCCTCGGTATTGAAGTCGAGGCGGCCGACGGCGACCCACTTGCCGGTCTTCATGCGCGGCAATGCGTCAAACACGGTCGGACGGCCTTCTGGATCGGACTGGCTGACAATTTCACCGGCCGGCTTGTGATACAGCAGCACACGCGGCGGCTTGTTCGGAAGCTTGCGCTGGATCAGCTTGCCGTTCACGCGGACCTGATCGGTCGCGAGAATGCGTTGGCCGATGTGGGCCGGCAAACCGTTCACGGAGACGCGGCCTTGCAGGATCAGGTCTTCCATGTCCCGGCGCGAGCCAAGCCCGGCATCCGCCAGGATCTTGTGCAGCTTGGGAGCGTCGTCGTCGGAGGTCAGCTCGCGGGCCTTGGGGGCCTGCGATGCACCTCCGGTGTCAGCTTCCGAGTCATACGCGCCAGAAATCACATATTGGAAGACGTCTTCGGAGCCCTTGCCGCCCTTCAGCCCCTTGCCCCCGCGATTTTGGCTCTGACCGCCGCCGGCCTTGCCTTGCGGTTTGCCGTTGCGGTTCTGCTGCTTGCCACGACCGCCGGCATTCTTGCCGCCGACACCTTCCGTGCGTTCGCCCCGTTCGGCGCGTTCCGCCGGCTGGCCTTCGCCTTGGCGGCGACGGTTCTTGCCGAATCGGCCGCGCGGGCCACGGCGCTCGCCCTGGCTTTCTGCCGGCGCCTGTTCGGCCGGTGAAGCACCTTCTGCCGCGCCCTCTGCGGCAACTACGGCCGCCTCACCAGCTACTTCTTTCGGCTTGCGAGCCCGTGGCGCGCGGCTCTTGCGCGGCTGCGCGGGCTGGCCGGCGTCCGCACCACCCCCATCAGCGGCTTCACCCTCAGGGCGACCATCCTGCTGCTGGCGGCGCGAAGCCACGAGGTTGCGCAAGCCGCGTCGCAATCCCTTGCGACGAGGCGCGGCCTCAGTCCCACCACCGCCGTCTTGTCGCGGCGGCTGAGCGTCGGCATCGGCCGGCATACGTGTATCCATGGAATCTGGCTGGGTGCTCACAACGTCTTTCAAATCTAGGGGTTCAGACCATGTGCCGAGTGGGCGGCGGGCATGGCATTACGGATGTTCATTGGCGGGAGCCGCGGGCGGCTCGACCGGTGTTTTGTAATCGTCTTCGGATGCAGCGCCGGTCGCACTCACCGCTTGCGACTCCGCTTCCAGCGCTGGCTCGTCACCCGCCGCGACCTCCGCAGGCTGCTCTGGCGCTTCAGCGGCTACCTCAGCGGGAGCCTCGGCAACCGGCAATCCGTCCGATTCCTGCACCGAAGCCTCTGTGGTTTCAGCGCCTTCCGGCGCGTCGTTGACCATTGCCGTCAGCTCTTCCACCGCAATTGCGCCGCCTTCGAACTCGATGGCGCCCTGCTCCAGCAGGCTCGCCTGCGCCTGGGCGCGGGCATCTTCAAGCGGCGGCAGTTCGTCCAACGAGCGCAAGCCAAGGTCGTCGAGAAACTGCTTGGTCGTTGCATACAGCGCCGGGCGGCCCGGCACATCACGATGACCGATGACCTCAATCCATCCGCGGTCTTCAATCTGCTTGATGACCTGCGTGTTGACCGTCACGCCGCGGATGTCTTCAATATCGCCGCGGGTCACGGGTTGACGATAAGCGATGATCGCCAGTGTTTCCATCACGGCGCGCGAGTACTTGGGCGGCTTCTCCGGATGCAGGCGATCGAGATACACGCGCATTTCGGGGCGGCTCTGCAGGCGCCAGCCGGAGGCCAGGGCAACCAGTTCGACACCGCGATTCAACCAGTCCTGGCGCAGCTCTTCGAGCAGAACGCGGATGGTGTCCGCTGAAACATCTTCGTCGAACAGCTTGCGCAAGTCATTGACTCGCAACGGGTCCTGCGCGCAGATCAGCGCTGTCTCGAGGACGATCTTCGCCTCTTGGGTATTCATCGGGTTGAGCGGCTCGTCATTGCTCGCGCGCGGCCAGTCGCCGTCACGCTTGAGGTTTGTCGTCCCACCGCGAAGCACGCGGCATTTCTGAATGCTGTTGCCCACCCGGGCCTGGCGCGCGAAGGCCAATTGATTCGATTGGACCCTGCACCGAAACGCAGTGGCTGTGCCCGCAAAATAGGGCCGGAGGAGCGAGTTGATCCGGTGCCGGTCAGGCACCACAAGGGCAATTTCTTCCGCCGCCATGGGGACGGATACTGCGCCGGACGACTACCAACGAAGAATGGCAGCCCGCCCGAATCGACTGTCCAGGGTGACTCTACCGCTGGATGGCATCGCTAGGCGCCGCGCTTGGGATTGTTGATTTGCGCGGGTGGCGAATCGAATTGTGTTCGATTGTAGGGCAATTCCCCGCGACGCCGCAACCGGGAAGACGTCTTAGCCCTCCATCCCGGGCAGGATGGCGATTTTCGCGTGCTTTAAACGCCTACAGCACCAGACAGAAGCCATGTGCGTTGAGCATCTCCGGCAGCCAGATTGCGTGAACCAGGCCCCAGATCCCGAATACGGCGATAGCGATGCCCGCAGCGCCCCGCGCCCACCGCTGTCGCGACAGGCCGCGCAGCCATCCCGCCAGACCGGACATCATCAACAGATTGGGCAACGTGCCAGCACCAAAGGCGAGCATGACGACAGCCCCGGAGGCGCCGTTGCCTGCCAACAACGCCACGGCCAGTGCGCCGTAGACCATTCCGCACGGGACCAGCCCCCAGGCCAACCCCGTGAGGTAGCGGCGCAGCAGCGGGGGCTGGCGTTGCAGCCTGCCGCCCAGCGCGGCAGCAGCCCGGGACAGTCCGCCCGTGACACGGCCCAGCTGCCGCTCGAGCCATACGCTGCGCCACACGTCTGCAGCGGAACGCACGAGCAGCAGGACCCCGTAGGCAAGTAGCAAAGCGCTGGCAAAGGCAAACAGGCCGCGTTGGATCGGTAGCCACTGCTGGCGCCATATGGTCGCGCCCATCGCCCCCATGATTGCGCCGAGCAACGCATACGTGGTCAGGCGCCCCGCATGCATGACGACCTGTTCGAACCACAGCCGGCGACGCGACACAATTCGCACCGACACGGTCCCCCGCTCCGCCGCCAATGCGATACCGCTGCACATCGCCAGACAATGGACACCGCCGAGCAGTGCAATCAGAAAAACACTCAGAAGCGCCGCGGCACTCATCTTTTTAACGCTCTTTTGATATGGGCCAAGGTTTTCGTTTTGCTGTGGCGAACTTAGCCTAATTGACGCGTTTTGCCGCATCGGAAGTGTCCGATGACGACAACGTCGCCGTTATAATAAGTCGAGCTGCACCACAAGAATTACTCATTCCACTCTCTCGAAATCCAGTCGCCCCGCCCGTGCTCACTCGAATCGCGCTTACCGACCAAGCCTCGCGTTGTTCCACCTGCGTACTCGGACAAATCTGTCTGCCGGTGGGAATGAACTCGGACGACGTGCGCAAGATGGACGATTTGGTCAGCGAGCGCATCCGCATTAAGAAGGGGCAATCCCTCTATGCTTTGGGCGAGCCGCTTGAGGCGGTTTATGGCATTCGCTTCGGCACGCTGAAAACCCATTTGACGCTTGAAGACGGTCGCCACCAGATCACCGGATTCCACCTGCCAGGTGAAATTGTGGGGCTCGACGGCATTGGCGATATGCGCCACGTGTCGGACGCGACCGCGCTGGAAGATACCGAAGTCTGTGTGGTGCGTTACGACGAATTGCAACAGCTGTCGCGCCGGCTGCCATCGCTGCAGCATCAGTTCCTGCGCATCATGAGCAAGGAGATCTCGCAGGATCATCTGATGCTGCTCACGCTCGGCTCCATGCGTGCAGAAGAGCGTCTCGCGGCTTTCCTGCTCAATCTTTCCAAGCGCTCGGCCCAGCGCGGATATTCGTCGACCGAGTTCGTGCTGCGCATGAGCCGTGAAGAACTCGGCAGCTATCTGGGTCTCAAGCTCGAAACGGTCAGCCGCCTGTTCTCCCGTTTTGCCGAAGCGGGCCTCATTCAGATCCGTCAACGCCACGTCAAGCTGATCGACCTGGCCGGCCTGCGCCAGGTGATGAGCGGCCAGGCCGCCTAAGTTACCGTCCATGGCGCCTGCTCACACGAGCGGGTGTTCGTGCGCTTCCAGTTTGCCAATACCCGGCGATACATAGAGCGTCAGCGCACTCGACAACCCGCACAGCAACCAGAACACAAAGAACGACACGGTGTAGACCGCTTGGGCCGACACCGTGATCTGCTCGCCAAAGAAACGCAGGTCGGCAGGATCGACCACCGCAAAGACGATCAGCTCGGCCAGCGCGGCCGACAGAAAGGCCGGCCACAGAATCCACATCAGTAGTCGACGCTTCATCGGGCCCCCGCTGGCATGACATGCGCAGGCGCGGCAGCCGGCTTTTCGACGACCAAACCGCGCCGCACAACGTTGTCGTGAATGGCAGCATCCGGATGCGAAGTCGCGAGCCAGATGGTCACGCCACAGCCGATCATGGCGGCGAACGGTCCCGCCATCAGAAGCCACGGCCAGGGCTCGCGCCACCAGGGCCGTGCGGGTGCTGAAGTTTGCGTTGCGTGCATCGTTGCCTCCTGTTGGAGATGCCGCGAGTACCGCGCTAGCGCGGCACGATGAAGCTCGACGGCTCGCGCAGCACGAGGCTGCCACTGCCGTGATCTGCCTGAATGACGAATTGGATCTTGTGCGAACCGGGCGTCGCGTCGTCGGCGGGTCGACGCACGCGCACCGGCACCAGACGGTTGGCCGCAGGCGGCAACTCCAACGTGGTCGATTCGCCCCGGCCGCCCTCCACGTCCAGTTGAGGCATGCCTTCTGCGGTGATGGTCACGCGCATGGGCTGCTCGGATGCGTTCATGAGTTGCAGACGATAAACATTCTCGATCTTGCCGCCATCCACTTCGCGTGCGAGTGCCCCGCGATCGCGAATCACATCCACCTTGAGAGGCTGCCGAATCATCAGAGCGCCAATGAACCCAACAATGAGCACCAGCATGATTGCGCTGTAGACCAACACGCGTGGGCGCAGCAGATGCCGGCGCGCTTCTTTTGGGCTGAGCCGGTCATGCATGGCCCGCTCTGATGTATAGCGAATGAGGCCGCGCGGGTAACGCATCTTGTCCATGACCTGATCGCAGGCGTCGATGCATGCCCCACAGCCGATGCATTCGTACTGCAACCCCTGGCGGATGTCGATACCGGTCGGGCACACCTGTACACAGATACTGCAGTCGACGCACGAGCCCAGGCCCTGCGCTTGGAAGTCGGCATTGCGGGAGCGGCTGCCCCTCGGTTCGCCGCGCTGCGTGTCGTATGTGACGACGTAGGTATCGGGGTCGACCATCACGCTTTGGAAACGCGCGTACGGGCACATGTAGCGACACACCTGCTCGCGCATGAAGCCTGCGTTGCCCCATGTGGCAAAAGCGTAGAACAGCATCCAGAACGTTTGCCATGGCCCGAGGGAAAGCGTCCACGTCTCCATACCGAGATCGCGGATCGGCGTGAAGAAGCCGACGAAGGTGAATCCCGTCCATAGCGCAATGAGAATCCAGGCCGAATGCTTTGCAGCCTTGAGGCGGAATTTGCGTAGGCTCCAACGCTCACCGTCGAGGCGGATGCGGGCAAAGCGGTCACCTTCGACATGCCGCTCGATCCACATGAAGATTTCGGTGTAAACCGTCTGCGGACAGGCATAACCGCAAAAGAGCCGCCCCGCCACCGCAGTGAACAGGAACAGCCCCAACGCCGACAGCACCAGCAGTACCGTCAGATAAATCACGTCTTGCGGCCAAAGCACGAGGCCGAACAGATAGAACTTGCGTGCGCCCAGATCAAAGAGCACGGCTTGGCGACCATTCCACTGTAACCACGGCAAGCCATAGAAGATGGCTTGCGTCGCCAGCACCAGCCAGACGCGCCAACGCGCAAACGCACCGGTCACGGCGCGCGGATAGATCTTGCGCCGGACTTCATAGAGCATCTGCTCGGTCGGCGCGTCGTCGACACCCGCCACTACGGTGGCGGGTGTCATCGGGCGCCAGGCAGGTTCTTTGTCGCTCATTGCGCGTGGCTCGTGTTGCTATTGGACAGGCCCCAGACATAGGCCGCCAGCATGCGAATCTTCTCCGGAGAGAGCAGGTTCTCGTGTGCCGGCATCGTGTTGTCACGACCCTTGAGGATGGTCTCGACGATGGTCGCTTCCGAACTGCCATATAGCCAGACGCGGTCGGTCAGGTTGGGCGCGCCCAGCGCCTGATTGCCCTTGCCGGTTGCCATGTGGCAAGCCGCACAGACCGACTTGAACGTCGGTTCGCCGCGCGCTGCCTTGATCGGGTCATACGACAGTCCCGACAGCGAGCGCACGTAGTTCGCCACATTGACTGCCTGATTGCCATCCACGACCGCCGCCAGGGACGGCATGACGCCGTGACGCCCCTTGGTAATGGTGGTCAGGATCGTCTCGGGGTCTCCGCCGTACAGCCAGTCGCCGTCAGTCAGATTCGGAAAGCCCTTCGAGCCGCCGGCATCCGAGCCATGGCACTGCGCACAGTTGTTGAGGAAAAGGCGCTGCCCAATCTCATGGGCCTGCGGGTCGGCGGCGATCTGCTTGATGTCCATGCTGGCATAACGCTCATAGAGCGGTCGGACCTGCGCATCGGCGGCCGCACGCTGCGAGGCCAACTCGCCGCGCGTGGAGAAACCGAGCACACCGCCATATGCACCCAAGCCCGGATACAGGATCAGGTACCCCAATGCAAAGACGCACGACAGCAGGAACATCCACATCCACCAGCGCGGCAGCGGATTATTCAGTTCGCGCAAATCGCCATCCCATACGTGGCCGGTGTCTTCCCCGGCGCTGCGCCCCGGTGCCACTTGGATGCGCCGCTGGGAGAACAGCAGCCAGATGCACCACACGATGCCGACCAGGGCAATCGCCGCGATGTAATACCCCCAGAACTCCGAAATGAAGTCGCTCATGATTCTGTGTCCTTATTGATGCGGGCGCGATGCGTCTGCATGCGCACCGGCGACTTCGGCCTCATCGGGCAGCAGGAACGGCAGCATGGCCGATTCAGCGTTCGCCGCGCGGCGATGCGCCGAGAATGCCCACCAGGAAATGCAGACGAACAGCACGAGGAAGACGGCAGTCGCAATTGCACTGAGCATGGCCATGGCTTACTCCTTGGCAGCAACGGTTGCAGGTGCAGCAGCCTGTGCGGCAGCCACGTCCCGTATGTTGCGCAGTTCCACGCCAAGCCCCTGCAGATAGGCGACCACGGCGTCCTCCTCCGTCTTGCCGACCAGTTGCTCGCGCGCCCCGGCAATCTGCGCATCCGTGTACGGCACACCGAGCTGGCGCAGGACGTGCATCTTCTTCTCGATGTCGCTGTTGTCGAGCGGCGTTTTTGACAGCCATGCATACGACGGCATGTTCGACTCGGGCACCACCTCACGCGGGTCGCGCAGGTGGATCCGATGCCAGTCGTCCGAGTAGCGCTGCCCCACGCGCGCCAAGTCCGGACCCGTGCGCTTGGAACCCCACAGGAACGGATGGTCGAAGACAGATTCGCCCGCCAGCGAATAGTGGCCGTAACGCTCGGTTTCGGCGCGCAGCGTGCGCACCTGCTGAGAGTGGCAGCCAACGCAGCCTTCGCGGATGTAGATGTCGCGCCCCGCAAGCCGCAGCGGCGAATACGGTGCGATGCCCTTGACCGGCTCAGTGGTCGAATGCTGGAAGAACAGCGGCACGATCTGGACCAGCCCGGCAATGCTGACCACCACCAGCGTCAGCACGATCAGGAAGCCGATGTTCTTTTCGAGCGTCTCGTGCGAGAAAAAACGATTGGATTGGTTGCTCATGTTCGTCTCCTCACTGTGCCGCGACCAACGGGGCCTGGGCTGATTGAGGAATCGGCGCGTCGATTGGCTTGCTGCCCTGGATGGTCTTAAAGACGTTGAACGCCATCAGCAACATGCCGCCCAGGAAGCACAGGCCGCCCAGCAACCGAATCAGGTAGAAGGGGTACGTTGCCTTGACGGCCTCGACAAAGCTGTAGGTCAGCGTGCCGTCGGCCTCGGTGGCACGCCACATCAGGCCTTGCATCACGCCAGCAACCCACATGGCGGCGATGTAGAGCACCACGCCGATGGTGGCTACCCAGAAGTGCACCTCGATCAGGCGCGTGCTGTACATCTTCTGTTGACCGAACAGGCGCGGAATCATGTAGTACATCGAGCCGATGGTGATCATCGCCACCCAGCCCAGGGCGCCGGAGTGCACGTGGCCAATCGTCCAATCGGTGTAGTGCGACAGCGCGTTGACGGTCTTGATGGACATCATCGAGCCCTCGAACGTCGCCATGCCGTAGAAGGACAGCGCCACCACGAGGAACTTCAGGATCGGATCCGTGCGCAGCTTGTGCCAGGCACCCGAGAGCGTCATGATCCCGTTGATCATGCCGCCCCACGAAGGCGCCAGCAGAATCAGCGAGAACACCATGCCGAGCGACTGTGCCCAGTCCGGCAGCGCGGTGTATTGCAAGTGGTGCGGGCCCGCCCACATGTAGGTGAAGTTCAGCGCCCAGAAGTGCACGATCGACAGGCGGTACGAATAGATCGGTCGCTCAGCCTGCTTGGGCACGAAGTAATACATCATGCCCAGGAAGCTGGTGGTCAGGAAGAAGCCCACCGCGTTGTGGCCGTACCACCATTGCACCATCGCATCCTGCACGCCTGCATATGCCGAGTACGACTTCCAGAGCGACACCGGCAGCTCAGCGTTGTTGACGATATGCAGCAGCGCGATGGTGATGATGTAAGCGCCGAAGAACCAGTTGGCCACGTAGATGTGCCGGGTCTTGCGCTTGATGATGGTGCCGAAAAACACGATCGCATAAACCACCCACACCACGGTGATCAGAATGTCGATCGGCCATTCCAGCTCAGCGTATTCCTTCGAGCTCGTGTACCCGAGCGGCAAGGTGATGGCAGCCGCCACAATCACGGCCTGCCACCCCCAGAATGTGAATGCGGCCAGCGTGTCGGAAAGCAGGCGCACCTGGCAGGTGCGCTGCACGATGTAATACGACGTCGCAAACAGCGCACTGCCGCCAAACGCAAAGATGACGGCATTTGTGTGCAGAGGACGCAGCCGGCCGTAGGTCAACCACGGCACCCCAAAATTCAATTGCGGCCAGATCAACTGGGCCGCGATCAGCGCACCGACCGCCATACCGACAATGCCCCAGACGATCGTCATGATCGAGAACTGGCGGACAACGCGGTAGTTGAAGGTCTGGGTGGGCTGCAACGCGCTGGACGATTGCATGCTTGCTCCCCAAGATAGTTGGTGTGATGTGGTCATGTTAAGAACCAGGCCGCTGGAGAGCCTTGACGTGCATCAAGGCAACCCAGGCAACGTGGTCAGGCAGTTCCGTCCCGCGACACTGCGTCGCGCGTGGGCGTATCGGGGTCCAACAGAATCGATTCGGCCGGCGCTTTAAGATCGTCGTACTGCCCAGAGCCGACGGCCCACCAAAGGGCGCCTACGATCGCCACCACGAGCATCAGCGACAGTGGAATCAGCAGGAACAGCGTTTCCATGGCCCCTCCTTTTAAGTCGCGCGCGAAAGACGCCATGCGTTGAGCGCCACGAGCAGCGATGACACCGACATGCCGATGCCCGCCGCCAGCGGGGACAGCCACCCGAGCGTGGCCAGCGGAATGCTGATCGCGTTGTAAGCGAACGCCCAGCCCAGGTTTTGGCGCACAACACGCAATGCGCGGCGACCGATCGACACGGCTTCGCTGATGGCTAGCAGCCGCGGCTCTGTGAGAATGGCGTCCGCGCCGGCCTGCGCCAATGGCGCACCGGATCCGATGGCGATGGAAACCTGCGCCTGCGCAAGCAATGGGGCGTCGTTGATGCCATCTCCGACGGCCAGCACATGCGCACCGTTTGCCTGCAACTTGTGCACGTAGGCACGTTTATCTTCGGGACTGGCGCCGCCCACGGCGTGATCGATACCGAGTCGGTTGGCCCACCAGTGAACGGTCTCCGGCGCATCGCCGGAAACAAGATGCAAGCGCAGGCCTTGCCCACGCAACGCGCTCAAGCAGACAGGCGCATCGCCACGCGGCGTATCGGCCAGCGTGAAGCGGGCAAGCGGCTCGCCATTGCGGCCCAGCCAGACGCAAGTGCACGCGGCCGCCGGCGGCACCTCCTCCATTGGCGTTTCCGTGCCGTAACGGATGGAGGTGATCGCGTGATTTGCGTATTGCGTCGCCGCGAACGACAGCGTGCCCAACCGCATCACATGACGATCGGCCAAGGCATACACGCCCTGCCCCGGCACGTTCGTCACCGGCCCCAACGTGGGCAACGGCATTGCATCTGAAGTGGCGCCACGCAACGACTGGGCGATCGGATGGTTCTCGGCCTGCTCCATTGCGCAAGCCAGTGCGAGGCAATTCTCTGCATCCAGATCGGAGAAGGTCTCGATGCTCAACAAGCGCAAACGCCCTTCGGTGAGCGTACCGGTCTTGTCGAGCAGCACATCCGTAGCGGCCGCCAGGCTCTCGATAGCGTGACCGCGCGTAACCAGCACACCACGCCTGGCCAGCGCACCGCTGGCAGCAGCCAGCGCAGACGGCGTGGCCAGCGACAACGCACATGGGCAGCTCACCACCAGCACCGCCACGGTGACGGCAAACATCCGTGTCGGGTCGATCCACCACCACGCGATCGCCGTCAGCAGCGCCCAGCCGAGCAACACTGCAACAAAGCGCCCGGCCACACGGTCGGCGAGCTCAGCCATGCGGGGCTTGTCCGTCAAGGCACGCTCAAGCAGTTCGACGATGGCGGCAAGGCGCGTTTGGGCGCCCACGCGGTTCACACGCACGCGAATGGCGCTGACAACGTTGTAACTGCCTGCCAGCACGGTCGCGCCCACGTCGCGCGGACGCGGCACGCTTTCACCGGAGAGAAGCGATTCGTCGATCTCGGTGGTGCCGTGTTCGATGATGCCGTCTGCAGGGAGGACTTCACCGGCGCGCACCTCCACGCAATCGCCCGGCTGCAAGGTCGCGACGGGGATGGTTTCCAGCGCACCGCTTTCGGCATCGATGCGCCGGCAGGTGGCCGGCAGCTGACGTACCAACGCCTCGGCGCCCGACGCTGCGCTTTGCCGCGCGCGCAGTTCCAGATAACGCGCCGCCAGCAGGAAAGCGACGAACATCGTCACCGAATCGAAATACGTTTCGCCATGACCGCGCACGGTGGCGACCACGCTGGCAATGAATGCCGCGCCAATGCCCAGCGCCACGGGCACGTCCATGCCGACGTGCGCATGCCGTACCTGCCGCCACGCGTTGATGAAAATGGGCCGCGCAGAGATCAACACCACCGGCGCCGTCAGCAACAGGCTCGCCCACTGCATCAGGCGCGTCTGGCTCACGGGGATGTCGCTGCCGTGCAGGTACACCGGCCATGCGTACATCATCACCTGCATCATGCCGAGCATGGCCAGCCCCAAGCGGATCAGCAGGCTGCGGCGTTCGCGCGCCTCGGCAGTGCGGCGGGCGGATGGCTGGTCCGGCCACGCTTCATATCCGACGTCGGCAATGGCTGCAAATACGGCGGACAGCCTCAGCGCGCCAGCATCGCCGACGATGCGCGCGCGTTCCGTGGCGTAATTGACGGTGGCTTCACGCATGCCCGGCACCCGCGAGAGTGCGCGCTCGATCAGCCACACACAGGCGGCGCAACGCATGCCGCTGATGGCAAGCGAAAGCTCTTCCGAGCCATCCGCACGCGGGCGTACAAAGCGCTCTCGCATCACAGGCAGATCGTAGGTCGCCCAAACCGCTTCAGCTTCGGTGCGGCGGTCGCCTTCGATGGGCTTGGCGAAGGCGATCGGGCCGTCATAGATGTGGCCCATGCCCGAGGCGTGCAGCGTTTGCGCGACAGCCTGGCAGCCGGCACAGCAAAATTCCCGGGACTTGCCGCCGATATCCGCGTGGAGTGCGATGGCACCGTCAAGCGGCGATGCGCAGTGATAGCAGGTCATGCGCGACGCGGCTGTCCCGCTCGAACCAATAGGCGAGCCTGTTCCGGCAACCGGTGCGGCTGGATGGGTGGGGGCGAATGTCGTCGTCATTATGAGGACGATGCTAGCCAGCCTTCCCCGGCCGGCCCTTGACGCGCATCAAGCGCCTGGCAATCAGAATGAGGTGGAAATGCGACCCTCAGCGCACCCGCCGCAGCCACCCCTCCCATAAAAAAATAAGCCGCCTATAGTGGATAGCTGCACCAGGCAAACAGGAGGGCGCGACATGGCAACCGAATTCAGCCTGTACAACATCCACTGCGAATGGGGCGAGCACGGCGCGTCCGCGCTGGCGCCGCATTGCGACGCCGTCATCGTGGTGGACGTGTTGTCCTTCTGCACCTGTGTGGATGTGGCCGTGGCGCGCGGGGCACGTATCTATCCGTATCCATGGCGCGACGCCAGCGCTGAAACCTTCGCGCGCCGCGCGGGGGCGATGCTGGCGGGCTACAACCGCAGTCAAGCGGGCTACACGCTCTCGCCGACGTCGCTGCGGGAACTGCCGGTCGGCAGCAGCCTGGTCCTACCCTCGCCTAATGGGGCGACGCTCGCACTCGCCACTGGATCAACGCCGACGTTTGCCGGCTGCCTGCGCAACGCGCGCGCCGTGGCGGAAGCTGCTTCCCGGCTGGGCCGACGTGTGGCCGTGGTGGCATCAGGGGAACGCTGGGCCGACGGCACCTTGCGCCCAGCGCTGGAAGACTGGCTGGCCGCCGGTGCGATCGTGCATCACCTGTCGGAAACGGTGGCTGGGTTCCTGCCGCAGGCGCTGTCGCCGGAAGCGCTCGCGGCTCGCGCGGTCTACCGTGAGGCGTCGCAGACCGGCATGATGAAAGCGTGGTTGCTCGATTCTGTATCGGGCCGCGAGCTGTGCGAACGCGGCTTTACAGAAGACGTGACCATGGCCTCGCAAACGGATGTAAGCAACGTCGCGCCCATGCTAGTGGAAGGTGCGTTCCGCAACGTCAATCGCAAGACCGAGCGCCTGCCGCAAGACTTCTTTGGGGCAAGCCTGCGGCCTTCGCAGGCCCCGCCCTCACACCGCAACGCGCCGCCAACGTCACACTAGGCTGTCGCTACCGGAAGCAATCACGTCAACGACGTGTCCACCTCGCGGCGAGGTGCTTCGAGGTATTCGCGTGACTGCATCTCGACGATGCGCGACACGGTGCGCTGGAATTCGTTGGCCATTTGGCCTTCGGTGTACAGCTCGTCTGCCGGCACCTCGGCCGACATCAGCAGCTTGACCTTGTGGTCGTAGAACACGTCGATCAGCCACGTGAAGCGCCGCGCCTCGGATGCCATGCGCGGCGTCATCTTGGGCACATCGGCCAGGATGACGGTGTGAAAGCGCGAGGCGATTTCCAGGTAGTCGTTCTGTGAGCGCGGCCCCCCGCATAGCGTGGCGAAGTCGAACCACACCACACCGCCGGCCTTGCGCGCTGCCCGAATCTCACGGTGCTCGATGCGCAGCACCGGCGACTCGTCCGGCACCCCGGCCACCGCCGTAAATGCATCCCGCAACGCCGAGTTGGCCTTCGCGCCCAGCGGCGTGTAATACGCCTGCACCTGCTCCATCGCCCGCTTGCGGTAATCGACACCCGCGTCGACGTTGAGGATGTCGAGCTTCTCCTGCAGCAGCGCGATGGCCGGCAGCACGCGGTCGCGATGCAAGCCGTCCGGATACAGCAAGTCGGGCCGATAGTTGGACGTCATCACGAACTGCACGCCGTTGGCAAACAACTGATCGAGCAAGCGGTGCAGGATCATCGCGTCGGCTACGTCGCTGACGTGGAATTCGTCAAAGCAGATCAGGCGGTAGCGCTTGGCAATGCGTCGGGCCAACTCGTCCAGCGGATCAGCGCGGCCACGCAATTCTTCCAGCTGGCGATGCACTTCGCGCATGAATTCGTGAAAGTGCAGACGCGTTTTGCGCACCAATGGCACGCAGCTATAGAACGCATCCATCAGGAACGACTTGCCGCGCCCCACCCCGCCCCACATGTAGACGCCACGCGGCAAATCGGGGCGCACGAGCATCTTGCGCAGCGCATTCGAACGACGGGCCTTGTAGGCGACCCACTCGTCGTAGCACCGCTGCAGGCGGTCGACAGCGCGTTGCTGCGCTTCGTCCGGCTGGTAGCCGCGCGCCTTCAGTTCCTGTAGGTAGGTTTCCTGGACGTTCATCTGCTTGATGTGCTTGGGGCACCGTTTGCGGGCCCAAATGGACCGATGCCCGGCAATCTTGTGGATTCACCGGGCATCGTGCTTGCCTTGCGGCTTGCGATTTACATATTGAGCTGACGCTTGTCGACGGCCAGCGCAGCTTCGCGCATCACTTCCGACATCGACGGGTGCGGGTGGCAGATACGGCCGATGTCTTCGGCTGCAGCCTTGAACTCCATCGCCACCACGGCTTCGGCAACCAGGTCCGAGGCGTTGGCTGCGACGATGTGCACGCCCAGGATTTCATCGGTCTTCGCATCGGCGATGACCTTCACGAAACCGTCGGATGCGCCCATGCCCAGCGCACGGCCGTTGGCCAGGAACGGGAACTGGCCGGCCTTGGTCTCGCGGCCTTCGGCCTTGAGCTGCTGCTCGGTCTTGCCCACCCACGCAATTTCCGGGTACGTGTAGATGACCCACGGAATGCAGTTGTAGTCGATGTGCGGCTTCTGGCCGACGATGCGCTCGGCCACGGCCACGCCTTCATCTTCTGCCTTGTGCGCCAGCATCGGGCCGCGCACCACGTCGCCGATCGCCCACAGGTTCGGCAGCTTGGTCGCGCAGTGCTCGTCCACCTCGATAAAGCCACGCTGATCCGCCGCCAGGCCGATCGCTTCCAGGCCCAGGTTGTCGGTGTTGGGCACGCGGCCGATCGACACGATCAGCTTGTCGCACTCCAGCACTTGCGCAGCGCCGGCAGCGTCGGTGTAGTTGACCTTCACGCCCTTGGCCGACGATTCGATCTCGCCAACCTTCACGCCGACGTTGATCTTCAGGCCCTGCTTGGTCAGCAGCTTGTTGGCTTCCTTGGCAACCGATTCGTCCGCCGCACCCAGGAAGCTCGGCAGCGCTTCGAGAATCGTCACTTCGGCACCCAGGCGGCGCCACACCGAGCCCAGTTCCAGGCCGATCACGCCAGCGCCGATCACGCCCAGCTTCTTCGGCACTTCGGCAAACTTCAGTGCGCCTTCATTGTCGGCAATGGTTACGTTGTCGACCTTCATGCCCGGCAGATGGCGTGCCTTCGAGCCCGTGGCGATGATCACGTGCTTGGCGGTCACGACTTCCGTGCCGGCCTTGCCTGCGATCTCGACCTGATAGCCGGCGTCGGTCTTGCCGACGAACTTGCCGTGGCCTTTGAGCAGCGTCACCTTGTTCTTGCGGAACAGGAACTCGATGCCCTTCGTCATCTTGCCGACGATGTCGTCCTTGCGCTTGAGCATCTTGGCCACGTCGACCTTGACGCCATCCACCGTGATGCCGTGGTCGGCCAGGTGGTGGTTCACGTTCTCGAACTCTTCCGACGAGGCGAGCAGCGCCTTCGAAGGAATGCAGCCGACGTTCAGGCAGGTGCCACCCAGGCGCGGCTCGCCCTTCGGATCATCGTAGGGGTTGTCTTCGCAGCAGGCCACGTTCAGGCCCAGCTGACCCGCGCGGATGGCGGCGATATAACCGCCGGGGCCGGCGCCGATCACCAGCACGTCAAATTCTTTGCTCATGGAGAAATCCTCGATTCGGACGCCGCCGCACAGCGCGGGCGGCGTCTCGTGTCATCAACGCGGTCGATTAGAGATCCAGCAGCAGGCGGGCCGGGTCTTCCAGCGCTTCCTTCATCGCCACCAGGCCCAGAACGGCTTCGCGGCCGTCGATGATGCGGTGGTCGTAGGACATGGCCAGGTAGTTCATCGGGCGAACCACGACCTGGCCGTTCTCCACCACGGCGCGATCCTTGGTGGCGTGCACGCCCAGGATGGCCGATTGCGGCGGGTTGATGATCGGGGTCGACAGCATCGAGCCGAACGTGCCGCCGTTCGAGATCGAGAACGTACCGCCGGTCAGGTCGTCGAGCGTCAGCTTGCCGTCCTTGGCCTTCTGGCCGAATTCAGCAATCTTCTTCTCGATGTCGGCCAGGCTCATCTGGTCGGCATTGCGCAGGATGGGCACCACCAGGCCGCGCGGCGAGCCAACAGCGATACCGATGTCGAAGTAGCCGTGGTAGACGATGTCGTTGCCGTCAACCGATGCGTTGATGATCGGGTACTTCTTCAGCGCGTGGACAGCCGCCTTCACGAAGAACGACATGAAGCCCAGCTTCACGCCGTGAGTCTTCTCGAACTGGTCCTTGAACTTGGCGCGCAAGTCCATCACCGGCTTCATGTTGACTTCGTTGAAGGTGGTGAGGATGGCGTTGGTCGATTGCGACTGCACCAGACGCTCGGCGATCCGGGCACGCAGGCGGCTCATCGGCACGCGCTCTTCCGGACGGTCGCCAAGGGCGGCGAAGTCCACCGGGGCAGCCACTTGCTGCAGCGCCGGACGAGCAGCTTGCGGAGCGGCAGCAGCAGCCGGCTTGGCACCACCAGCTACAGCACCCAGCACGTCGCCCTTGGTGATGCGGCCATCGCGGCCCGTGCCGGCCACTTGGCCAGCCGACAGGTTGTTCTCGGCCATCAGCTTGGCAGCCGACGGCATTGCCACGCCACCCGCTGCAGCGGCGGCCGGAGCGGCAGCAGCCGGTGCCGGTGCCGGAGCAGCAGCCGCGGGGGCCGGTGCAGCAGCTGCCGGAGCCGCGGCGCCTGCCTTCCCTTCGGTGTCAATCTTGGCCAGCAGCTGTTCCGACGTCACGGTTGCGCCGTCTGCCACCAGCACTTCAGCCAGCACGCCAGCCGACGGGGCCGGTACTTCCAGCACGACCTTGTCGGTCTCGACTTCAATGAGGATTTCGTCCTGGGCCACGGCTTCGCCCGGCTTCTTCTTCCAGGAGATCAGCGTGCCCTCTTCAACGGACTCGGAAAACTGCGGGACCTTGACTTCAACGATAGCCATTTCGGTGCTTCCTTGGATTCATGTGCACGAGCCCCTCTCGTTCGGGAGCCGCGCTAATTCGATATATGGTGGAATTCGGTAGCGGAGATGCGTCAAGGCGACAGCCGAAGCTGCCGCCTTGGAGCGAATGTCGCTTACTTGTTCAGCACGAAGCCTTTGAGCTTGCTAAACGCGGCATCGATCAGTGCCTTCTGCTGCTCGTTGTGCTTGGCGTAGTAGCCCACGGCCGGCGATGCCGATGCCGGGCGGCCTGCGTAGCCCAGCTTCTGGCCCTCGGTCATGTTCTCGAGGATGTAGTGCTGCACGAAGAACCAGGCGCCCTGGTTCTGCGGCTCGTCCTGGCACCACACCACTTCAGCGAGGTTCGGATACTTTTTGAGCTCGGCTGCGAACGCCTTGTGCGGGAACGGATAGAGCTGTTCCACACGGATGATCGCCGTGTCGGTCAGGCCACGTTCCTTACGAGCGTTGACCAAGTCGTAGTAGACCTTGCCCGAGCAGGCCACGACGCGCTTGACCTTGGCGGCGTTCAGATCTTCGGCCGTATCGGCAATCACGGTCTCGAAATGACCCTTGGCCAGATCCGACAACGGCGACACGGCATCCTTGCTGCGCAGCAGCGACTTGGGCGTCAGGATGATCAGCGGCTTGCGGAACATCCGGATCATCTGGCGACGCAGCAGGTGGAAGATCTGCGCCGGCGTGGTCGGCTGCACCACTTGCATGTTGTGGTCCGCGCAGAGCTGCAGGTACCGCTCCAGGCGTGCCGAGCTGTGCTCCGGACCTTGGCCTTCGTAGCCGTGCGGCAACATCAGCGTCAAGCCAGACGCGCGGCCCCACTTCACTTCGCCCGACGAGATGAACTGGTCGATCACCACCTGTGCGCCGTTGGCGAAGTCGCCGAACTGGGCTTCCCAGATCACCAGGGTGTTCGGCTCAGCCGACGAATAGCCGTACTCGAAGCCCATCACGGCTTCTTCCGACAGCACCGAGTCGATCACGGTAAACGGAGCCTGGCTTTCCGACACGTTCTGCAGCGGGATGTAGCTGCCGGCGTCCCAACGTTCGCGGTTCTGATCGTGCAGCACGGCGTGGCGGTGCGTGAACGTACCGCGGCCTGCGTCCTGGCCGGTGATACGAACCGGGTAGCCAGATGCCACCAGCGATGCGAAGGCCAGGTGCTCGCCCATGCCCCAGTCCAGCGGCACTTCGCCCTTGCCCATCTTGGCGCGGTTGTTGACGACGTTCTCAACCAGCGGATGCAGCTTGAAGTGATCGGGGATGACGGTGATGCGCTCGGCCAGACGCTTCAATTCGGCCATCGGCACCGCCGTGTCGGCAGAATCCGTCCACTTGCGGTTCAGGAACGGCAGCCAATCCACCGCGAACTTGTTCTTGAAGTTGGACAGCACCGGATCGACCGTGTGCTTGCCCGCATCCATGGCGGCACGGAATTCCTGCACCAGGGCGTCCGGCTCTTCGGGCTTCAGCGTCTTCTGCGTGACCAGCTTGTCGGCGTAGAGCTTGCGCGTGCCGGGGTGCGTGCCGATCTTCTTGTACATCAGCGGCTGCGTCATCGCAGGCGTGTCTTGCTCGTTGTGGCCGAGCTTACGGAAGCAGATGATGTCGACCGCGATGTCCTTCTGGAACTCGGTACGGAAATCCACGGCCAGTTGCATGGCCAGCACGACGGCTTCGGGATCGTCACCGTTCACGTGCAGGACCGGCGCTTCGATCATCTTGACCACGTCGGTACAGTACAGCGTCGAGCGCGAGTCGCGCGGGTCCGACGTCGTGAAGCCGATCTGGTTGTTGATGACGATGTGGATCGTGCCACCCGTGCCGTAACCACGCGTTTGCGCGAGGTTCAGCGTTTCCATCACGACGCCCTGGCCTGCGAAAGCCGCATCGCCGTGGACTTGCACAGCCAGCACCTGCGCGCCGTGCTTGTCGCCGCGACGCTCCTGACGTGCCTTGACCGAGCCTTCCACGACCGGGTTGACGATTTCCAGGTGCGACGGGTTGAACGCCAGCGACAGGTGGACGGGGCCACCCGGGGTCGTCACGTCGCTCGAGAAGCCCTTGTGGTACTTCACGTCGCCGGCCGGCAGATCGTCCACGTGCTTGCCTTCGAATTCGGCGAACAGGTCAGCCGGCATCTTGCCCAGCGTGTTGACCAGCACGTTCAGACGGCCCCGGTGGGCCATGCCGATCACGATTTCCTGCACACCCTTGGCGCCGGAATGCTGGATCAGTTCGTCCATCGCCGCGATGAAGCTTTCGCCGCCTTCCAGCGAGAAACGCTTCTGACCGACGTACTTCGTATGCAGGAAGCGCTCGAGACCTTCAGCGGCCGTCAGGCGTTCCAGGATGTGCTTTTTCTTTTCAGCCGAGAACGTCGGCTTGGAACGAATGGTTTCCAGACGTTCCTGCCACCAGCGCTTTTGCGCCTGGTCGCTGATGTACATGAACTCAGCGCCGATCGAGCCGCAGTACGTTTCGCGCAGGTTGTTGACCAGCTCGCGCAGGCTCATCGATTCCTTGCCGAAATACGTGTTGCTGGCGTTGAAAACGATGTCCTGATCGGCTTCGGTGAAACCGTAGAAAGCCGGGTCCAGATCCGGAACCGGGGGGCGCTCCTGACGCTTGAGCGGATCGAGATCGGCCCAACGCAGGCCCACGTTGCGGTAGGCAGCCACCAGCTGCGTCGCCGCCACGCGCTTGCGACCCATATCAGAATCGGCAGACGCGACGATCGTGCGGATCGGGCCATGCTTGGCGCGCTCGGCGAACGAGGTGACGATGGGGGCGTGGGGGATATCCCGGGCGTTGGAACCGTCGACGGCGGGGACGTTCTGCAGCGCATCGAAGTACGCGCGCAGTGCCTCGCTAACGGACGTGGGATCTTGAAGATACGCTTCGTACTGATCTTCAACGTAGGCGGCGTTACCGCCGGACAGGTACGAAGTGTCCAGGTACTGCTTATACAGCTCTGTCATGGGGCGCTCACTTTTCTCCGGGTCTGCCGGAGTTCAGCGGGTTCATCAACCTTCCGCGACACGGCTTGACCGGTTAGCGGATCGCAAACTAAATCGCCTGAAATCACCTGGTCGGACCGGATCGCGCATGGCAGAGAGGAGGTACCGAGACAGCTTTTACAGACAAGTTGTGCGGGAAGGACCTAAGTCTTCACGGAGGGGAAGCATAGCATGTTTATAAGCAATATTCCGATTCTTTGACGTGACAAACGACGCTTGTCATTGCCACGTCAAAGCCATGCTTCCATCACATTCATGCGGGCGAGATACGGTCCACCCAATCGGTGATCAAGCCGTCCAGTCCCGCGCTCCAGAGCCACTGCGCACGATCCGGGTCGTTGACGGTATAGCAGCAGACGCGAAAGCCTGCGGCGTGTGCCTCGTCAATGATTTCCGGCGTCAGTTCTCGGTGGTTGGCGTCGAGCGCAACACAATCCAATGCGCGCAGGCGATCGAGCCAATCGGCAGGCAGCTTGTCGAGCAGCCACGCGCGAGGCAACTCCGGCACCGCCTCGCGCGCGGCAGCCAGCGCATCTTCGGAAAACGACGACAGCAGCGGCGGCACGGCGGCGCCGGCCCACAGTGTGCGGGCATCCAGCGCAACCGCCGCGCCGGTGCGCCACTCTGCGCCCGGCACCGGCTTGATCTCGATATTGGCAAGGAAGTTGTTGGCGCGAAGGTAGCGCGCGATGGCTGCCAGCGTGGGCACCGGCTCGCCGGCGTAGGCGGGGCTGTGCCAACTGCCTGCATCCAGCTGCGCGATCTGACCGAGCGTGAGCGCATCAAGACGGCCCGCGCCGTTCGTGGTGCGATCCAGCGTGGCGTCGTGCAACAGGACCGACGCGCCGTCGCCTGAGAGCTTCACATCGAACTCGAACATGCGATAGCCGAACGACGCCCCATGGCGGAAGGCTGCCAGCGTGTTTTCCGGCGCCAGCTTGCCCGCGCCGCGGTGCGCAATAGCACGCGGATACGGCCAGGCCGGCAATGCGCGCGCGCCGGTCATGCCAGCGCCTCGATGCGGCGCGTGGTTTGCGGGTCGAACCAGTGCAGGTGCTCGGCCGACGCGGTGATGGGCAGTTTCTCCCCGGCTTTTACGCTGGCATGCGGCTCCAGGCGGACCACGACCGGATGACCCGCCAGCGTGCCATATGCAAACGCGTCGGCTCCAAGGGCTTCGACGACGCGCACGTCGATCAAGGCGATGGCCTGGTCAGCCGAGCACGGCTCGATGTGTTCTGGGCGCAGCCCCATCAACGCGTGTTCGGGCAGGTGAAGACCCATCGGCAGGTGGCCGAGGGTGGCGGGCGCGTCGCCCTCCTTCGCACCATCCACGCGGATCTGCGTGCCGCCGCCAGCGTTGCGCGACACGGGCACGAGGTTCATCGGCGGCGAGCCGATGAAACCGGCCACGAACGTGCTGGCCGGACGCGAGTACACCTCAAGCGGTGTGCCGATCTGCTCGACCCGGCCGCCGTTGAGGACCATCATGCGATCGGCCAGCGTCATGGCTTCGACCTGATCATGCGTGACGTACAGGCTCGTCGTGCGCAGACGGCGATGCAGATCTTTCAGCTCCAGACGCATCTGCACGCGCAGCTTGGCATCCAGGTTGGAGAGCGGTTCGTCGAACAAAAACACAGCCGGTTCACGCACGATCGCCCGACCCATGGCCACACGCTGGCGTTGCCCGCCCGAGAGCTGACGCGGCTTGCGATCCAGCAGCTTGCCCAGCTCGAGAATGCCCGCAGCCTGTTCCACACGCGCTTGAATATCGCTCTTGGGCAAGCCGCGAATCTTTAAGCCATAAGCCATGTTGTCGAACACGCTCATGTGCGGATACAGCGCGTAGTTCTGGAACACCATCGCGATGTCGCGCTCGGCCGGCTCCAACTCGTTGACGACACGGTCGCCGATCCAAACTTCGCCGCCGGTGATGGGCTCGAGGCCCGCCACCATGCGCAGCAGCGTGGACTTGCCGCAGCCCGAGGGGCCGACGATGACGATGAACTCCCCGTCGCCGATTTCCATGTCGATGCCGTGCACGACCTGGAGGTTGGCGTAGTGCTTCTGAACGTTGCGTAGCGAAAGTTTTGCCATCTTGCGTCTTTTACTTTTCGGTTTCGACGAGGCCCTTCACGAACCACCGCTGCATCCCGATCACGATTGCCGCGGGCGGCAACATGGCCAGCATCACGGTGGCCATCAGCAGGTTCCAGTCGGTGGCGGAATCGCCGGAGCGGGAGATCATTTGCGTCACGCCCAGCACAATGGGCGTCATGTTCTTTTCCGTCGTGATCAGGAGCGGCCAGAGATACTGGTTCCAGCCGTAGATGAACTGGATCACGAACAATGCCGCGATGCTGGTGCGCGAGAGCGGCAGCACCACGTCCCAAAAGAACTTGAGCGGGCCCGCGCCATCGATGCGAGCGGCTTCCGCAAGTTCATCGGGAATAGTCAAAAAGAACTGCCGAAACAGGAACGTGGCCGTGGCCGACGCAATGATCGGAATCGTCAGGCCAGCGTAGCTGTTCAGCATGCCAAGGTCCGACACCACCTTGTACGTGGGCAGGATCCGAACTTCCACCGGCAGCATCAGCGTGACGAAGATGAGCCAGAAGAACGTCTTGCGCAGCGGGAACTTGAAATAGACGATCGCAAACGCCGAGATGATGGAGATGGCGATCTTCCCGAGCGAGATGCCCAGTGCCATGATCAGGCTGTTCATGAGCATGGTGCCGACCGGCGTTGCCGAGTTGCCCATACCCGACGTGAGCACCGTGCGGTAGTTTTCGATGAGGTGCGGACCGGGGATCAGCGACATGGGCGCCTGCAGCACGTCTTCGGCCGTCAACGACGACGCGACAAATACGACGTACACAGGAAACGCCACGACGATCACACCGAGAATCAGCACGACGTGGGTGAGGAAGTCTAGGAACGGACGGCGTTCAATCATGATGCGGTTGCCCTCCTTTCAGTATTGGACTTTGCGTTCGACATAACGGAACTGAACGATCGTCAGCACGATGACCAAGCCCATGAGGATCACCGACTGCGCTGCGGATCCACCGATGTCGAGGCCGCGCACGCCGTCTTGATAAACCTTGAACACCAGCGTCTCCGTCGCCTTGAACGGGCCGCCCTGCGTGACCGAATCGATGATGGCGAAGGTGTCGAAGAACGCATACACAACGTTCACCACCATTAGGAAGAACGTAGTGGGCGACAGCAGCGGAAAAACGATCGACCAGAAGCGCTTCCACGGCCCGGCACCGTCAATGGCGGCCGCTTCGATCAGCGACTTCGGAATGCTTTGCAGCCCTGCCAGGAAGAAGAGGAAGTTGTAGCTGATCTGCTTCCACGCCGCGATGATGACCACCAGCGTCAGCGCCTGACCGCCGTTGAGCACGAAGTTCCAGTCCACGCCCATCTTGCGGATCACGAACGAGACGATGCCCAGTGATGGGTTGAACAGGAAGCTCCACAGCACGCCCGCGACGGCCGGCGCAATCGCGTACGGCCAGATCAGCAAGGTCTTATAGAACGTGGCGCCACGCAGCGCGCGATCGGCAAAATACGCCAGCGCCAGCGAGGTGCCAAGACCAACCAGCGCAACGCCAATGGCGAATACCGCCGTGGTCTGGAACGAACCGAGATAGGTCGGATCAGCAAAGAGATCACGAAAGTTCTCCAGCCCCACGAATTCGAGGTTGATGCCGAAGGCATCCTGGCGCAGCAGCGACTGGTAAAGCGCCTGCCCGGCCGGCCAGAAGAAGAACACCAGAGTGATGACGATCTGCGGGGCCACCAGCACATACGGCAGCCAGCGCGACCGAAAAACGACGCGTTTTTCCATGCGACATTCCAAAAACGCACCGCCGGCCGGTGCGAGCGCACGAGGCCGGCGGTTTAGACGAGCGCCGAATCGGCGCTTATTCCTTGACGGTCTTCTCGAAGCGGACGAGCAGCTCGTTACCGCGTGACACTGCAGTGTCCAGCGCCTCCTTCGGCGCCTTCTTGCCGGCCCAGACGGATTCCAGCTCTTCGTCGATCACCTGACGGATCTGCGGGAAGTTGCCCAGACGGATCCCGCGCGACTTGTCGGTCGTCTTGACGATCATCTGCTTCACGGCCACGTCGGCGCCGGGGTTCTTCTCATAAAAGCCGGACTTCTTGGTCAGCTCATACGCTTCCAGGGTCACGGGCAGATAGCCCGTCGACTGGTGCCAGTCAGCCTGCACCTCGGGACGCGACAGGAACGAGAAGAACTTCGCCACGCCCTTGTACTCCTCAGCCTTGTGGCCGCCCATCACCCACAGCGAAGCGCCGCCGATGATCGTGTTCTGCGGCGCGCCCGCCACGCCTGCTTCGTACGGCAGCGGCGCGGGGCTGAAACTGAACTTGGCGTTCTTGCGGATGTTCGCCAGCGCGGCCGACGAACCCGTGTGCATGGCGCACTCCCCCGCGATGAACTTCGCCTTCGGCTCGTCCTTGCGGCCGGCGTAGGTGAAGTAACCCTTCTTCTGCATGTCGAGCAGGTTCTCGATGTGCTTGATCTGCACCGGGCCGTTGAAGTTCAGGCGAGCCTTGGCACCGCCAAAACCGTTGTTCTCGGTCGCGAACGACACGTTGTGCCATGCCGAGAAGCTCTCCAGATGCACCCACGATTGCCAGTCGGTCGTGTAACCGCAAGGCACGCCCGCCGCCTTCAGCTTGGCCGCGTCGACAGCCACTTCCTGCCACGTTGCGGGCGGCTTGTTCGGGTCAAGGCCGGCCTTCTTGAAGGCGTCCTTGTTGTAATACATGATCGTCGTCGAGCTGTTGAACGGGAAAGACAGCATCTCGCCCTTGTTCGACGTGTAGTAACCCGCTACGGCCGGCACATAGGCCTTCGGATCAAACTTCTCGCCGGCATCCTTCATGACCTTCGCTACCGGCACGATGGCGCCCTTGGCGTTCATCATCGTTGCGGTACCGACTTCGAAGACTTGCAGGATGGCCGGTGCATTGCCGGCGCGGAAGGCCGCAATGCCGGCGGCCAGCGATTCATCGTATTGGCCCTTGTAGACCGGCACGATCTTGTAGTCGGACTGGCTGGCGTTGAACTTGGTGGCGATCTCATTCACCTTGTCGTTCAAGGCGCCTTCCATCGAATGCCACCACTGGATTTCCGTCACTGCGTACGCGCCCTGCGCAAACGTACACGCGGCCAGTACTGCCGCCGCCCCCGCAATCTTCTTGATCGACATCATTTCTCCTTGTTTCGACCCGGCGGGCTCCCTCGCTCCGCCCACGGCGCGCCGACTGTATATGCACGGTCGGTCATTTTTATGACAGCGGGATGTTACTTGGCTTTCTGTCACAAAGAAATCGGGAAATCCCTCCAAGGTTTGGCTTGCAACGGCCGTTAGAATGGATTGAAGACACTCCTTTATTGCGCCCGCAGCATGCTTGCCCCGCCCGCCACTCCTGCCGCTCCGGACTCGCCTGAAACCACGCCGGTCATCGCCGAACGACGCGTTCCGCTGCCCCTCCATCAGCTCCCGGATGACGCACTGCGCAATATCACGGGCGTCTTCACCGACGTCGACGGCACGCTTACCACGCGCGGCAAGCTGCCCGCGCTGACCTATTCGGCGCTGGAGCGGCTGCATCGTGCCGGCATCAAAGTCGTGCCGGTCACGGGCCGGTCGATTGCGTGGTGCGAAGTCATTGCGCGGCTGTGGCCCGTTGATGCCGTGATCGGAGAAAACGGCGCCTTTGCCATGCGCGTCGATTCGCGCGGGCATCTCGCTGTGGATTTTGTGGATGACGCGCAAACCCGCGCGCGCAACCTTGAGCGCATCCGCGAAATCGGTGCGGAGATCAGGCGTGCGGTGCCGGGTTCAGCCCTCGCAACAGACCAGGCATGGCACGCTGCGGATCTCGCTGTCGATCACGCCGAACAAGTCCCGCCACTGCCGCAGCACGCCGTGCAGCACATCGTCGACATCATGCGCACGCACGGGATGCATGCCACCGTCAGCTCGATTCACGTCAACGGCTGGTTCGGCAAGCACGACAAGCTCAGCGCCAGCGTTTCGCTGGCGCGCCGCGCATTCGGCCTTGACCTGCATGCCGAGCGCGACCGTTGGGTGTTCGTGGGCGACTCCGCCAACGATGCAGCAATGTTCGAGTTCTTCCCGCTCTCCGTGGGTGTGGCCAACGTGCTGGACGTGATGGATACGTTACCCATGCCACCCGCTTACCTCACAGAAGCCGAGGGCGGCGGCGGCTTTGCTGAAGTCGCCGAGCGCATCCTGCAAACACGCTCCCTGGCCCTGCCCGCACCGCGCAGCTGATACAGCAGCTTCACAGCACGACAAAGCCCATCGCTCCCGCGCCGCACGCCGCACGTCGCTTGCGCCGAAATTGGGCGTTGCACCGCCTTGCATCATGTGACCGCCTCATAACGGTGCATGCGGCACCAACGCCTTTTCACGCAACCGACAGGAGCCCCCTCCATGCAAACAGAAAAACTGCGCCAGCGTCTTGAACATGCGAAAGCACCATCGCGGAACTGGCCCGGACCTGTGCCTCGCACAAGGATGTACCCAATTCGCTAAAGCAAACGATCCAGCAGCTGGACGACCAAGCGCGCGAATGCCACGCGCGTCTGGAAGGCGCTGAAGATCAGCAGACCTTTGTCGAGGCCATCGACAAGCTCGAGGCGTATTCCGATCGCGCGAAGATGGCCTGCCAGAACGCTTCTGGCAAGGTGGACCACGCGGTGGCATCTGCCATGATGCGCGCCCACGAAGAGCTGTCCCAGCTCAAGCACAAGTTGCATTAAGCGCGACAAGCGTTCGCGGCACACAAAAAAAAGGGGCGGACTCCCGTATCGGAAATCCGCCCAATCCCAATCGCCAAGCTCGACGATATTCAGTGGACTGGCCTTGCTGACCGTGCGTCAGTCGAAGCCCAGCTCCTGCAATTTGCGCGTGATGGTGTTGCGACCAATACCCAGCCGAGTTGCGGCCTCGACACGACGGCCGCGCGTGACACCAAGCGCAGCCTCGAGGATCGCCTTCTCAAAGCGACGCGTGAGGGCGTCCATGACGTCGGGCTGCCCCGCTTCCAGCATGGCCTTCGCCTCGCCCGCAAGCGCCCGCTCCCAACCAGCCGCAATTGACGCGCCCACGGACGTGTTGGAGAACAGCGTGTCGACCGACGGCGGAGCACCATAAGGTTCCCCACCAAGAGACGGTTCGCCAATGACTGCCGGGCGCGAAGTGGTCTCGCCCATGGTGGGCAGCATCTGCGCGTTGCCACGCACCAGGTCGGCCGGCAAATCCTTGGTTTCGATCGTCTGCGCCGGCGCCATCACGGTCAGCCAGTTGCAGAGGTTTTCCAGTTGCCGCACGTTGCCGGGGAACGGCAGCGTCGCGATGTGCGCCAGCGCATCGTCCGACATGCGCTTGGGCTCGACGCCCAGCTCCTTGGCACTCTTCTGCAGGAAATGGCGCGCCAACAACGTGATGTCTTCCGGACGCTCGCGCAGTGCCGGCAAGCGCAGACGGATTACGTTCAGGCGGTGGAACAAGTCTTCGCGGAACAGGCCGTCCTTGACGCGTGTTTCAAGATTCTGGTGCGTGGCCGCGATGACGCGCACGTTGGCCTTGAGCGGGTTGTGACCGCCCACGCGATAGAAGTGTCCGTCCGACAGAACGCGCAGCAATCGCGTCTGCAGATCGAACGGCATATCGCCGATTTCATCGAGGAAGAGCGTGCCGCCCTCGGCTTGCTCGAAGCGCCCGCGACGCATGGTCTGCGCGCCGGTAAATGCGCCACGCTCGTGGCCGAACAGCTCGGATTCGAGCAGGTCTTTTGGAATCGCCGCCGTATTCAGCGCGATAAACGGGCCGCTGGCGCGTGGGCTGTGCTTATGCAGCGCCCGAGCCACCAGTTCCTTACCCGTGCCGGATTCGCCGGTGATCAGCACCGTCACGTTGGACTGCGACAGCCGCCCGATCGCGCGGAACACGTCCTGCATGGCCGGCGCCTGTCCGAGGATCTCCGGCGCATCGCTCAGGCGATCATCGATCTCCTCTTCGCGCAGGCTCTCTTCCAGCGCACGGCGGATCAGTTCGACTGCGCGATCCACGTCAAACGGCTTGGCGAGATATTCGAACGCGCCGCCCTGGAACGCCGCCACGGCACTGTCGAGATCGGAATACGCAGTCATGATGATGACCGGCAGCCCCGGGTGCTTGGCCTTGATGGCCTGCAGCAGATCCAAGCCCGAGCCACCGGGCATGCGGACGTCGGAGATCAGGACCTGCGGCGTTTCTTCGTCGAGCGCGTTGAGCGCGTCGCGCACGTTGGTAAAGCTGCGCGAGAGCAGGCTTTCGCGTGCCAGCGCCTTCTCTAGGACCCAGCGGATGGATTGATCGTCGTCGACTATCCAGATTGGCTTCATGTGTTGGTTCGTCTGCTTGACTTCGTCTCGCCTGGGCCGTCTCGCGCTGCGTTGTTGAAGCAGTGACGCTTCAGTGCAACGGTACGAGAATGCGGAAATCCGTCTGACCTGGCCTGCTCTCGCATTCGATCAGGCCGTCATGCTGCTGCACGAACGTCTGCGCGAGTGTCAGGCCCAGCCCACTTCCCCCCTCCCTTCCTGACACCAGCGGGAAGAAGATTCGCTCGCGGATGTCGTCCGGGATACCAGGACCGTTGTCCACTACATGCAAGTCCAATGCCAGCTTGTAAAGACGCTTTGCAATCGTAACTTTGCGCGCAACGCGCGTGCGCAGAATGATTTCGCCATCGCCCTGCGCAATCCGAGCGCCAAGCGCATGCGCCGCGTTGTGCACGATGTTGAGCACAGCCTGAATCAGCTGCTCCTTGTCACCGCGAAACTCCGGCAGGCTCGCGTCGTAGTCGCGCACGATCTCGAGGCCCTGCGGAAACTCCGCCAGCACCACGGAGCGCACGCGCTCCAGTACCTCGTGGATGTTCACATCGCCGACGATATGTGGATGCCGGTGCGGCTCAAGCAGGCGGTCAACCAGCGTCTGCAGCCGATCGGACTCCTTGATGATGACCTGCGTGTACTCGCGCAGGGAGCGCTCGGGCAGTTCGAACTCCAGCAACTGTGCGGCGCCGCGAATGCCGCCCAACGGATTCTTGATCTCGTGTGCCAGATTGCGGATCAGCTCTTTGTTGGCGGAGGTCAGGTCCAGCAGGCGCTCTTCGCGCTCGCTGCGGATCTTCTGCTCGTTGGGCAGCAGCTCAAGCAGCACTGACGCAGGCGCAAAGTCGAGTGCGCCCACGACAGCGTGCGCGTGCAGCGGTTCGTGGCCCAAACGGTCGAGCGAGACGTCGCGCCGCTTGGCATCGAATTGGCGGGCTGCCACGGTGGCAATCATCTCGGCCAGTTCGGACGGGTCAACAAACAGCTCGTACAGCGACATCTCCACCAACTGCCGGCGTGACACGGCCAGCGCGGCTTCAGCGGCGGGATTGGCGTAGAAGATTGTCAGCGCAGGATGGCGGACGAAGAGGATGGGATTGGGCGCCGCGTCGAGCCCAGGGAACAATGGCGGCGCACCATGTGAAAACGGAATGGGTGGCGGCCCGTCGATGGGGTCGCCTCCGGCCGCCTCACGCGCGGCGGACGCTGACGGCGCAGATGGCGTCGTCTGTTCCTGTTCATCGCGGCGTGCCGCTTTGCGGATCAGTCGACGCATGGCTCACCTACTCCTTGAGATTGCCCAGCTCCCGGCGGATGGAATCGACATTGGCTTGGCTGCGTTCGATGTCGCCCTTCAACTGCGCGGTGCGGTCCAGATACTTCTGATAGTTACGTTCGTTGCCCTGGCGCTCGGGCTGACCGTTGTTGTATTCGGCCTTCAACGCCTGGAGCTTGCGCTCCTCGTCTGCCAGCTCGGCCTCCAGCACCTGGCGGCGTTCGCCGTCCCGCGCCTTCTGCGTGGCGTTGTCCACGCGGGGGAAGCCACCGCCCGCATTGTTTTGCGCCGGTGCCGGTGCCGCTCCAGCACTGCGCGGGCTACGCGTGCCAGGCACGGTCACCACATCGGGCAGTGTCAGCTTCTTGCAGCCTTTCACGTTGCCGCTGTTGCGATACTCCGGCACGCCATTCGGGCCGGTGCACAGATAGACATCATCAGCGTACGCGGGTGCCTGCACGGACAGCGTGGCAAACACCGCCGCGGCGGCGGCAACCAGTCCGGATGCGATGCGTGGGGAAGGACGGAACATGAATGGAACCTGGCGGATACGTCGATCGGGCGCCGGAGTCCGGCGGACGCTCATTCTAGCCACAAAACTCCGCTTCACAAAAAGGAAGGGCGACCTGCGCCGCCCCCCTCTCACAACCGTCTCTTCGCCCCGACACATTGCCCGGGGCGCTCGCAGATTACAGCGAGTAGTACATCTCGAACTCGAGCGGGTGCGTCGTCATGCGGAAGCGCGTGACTTCTTCCATCTTCAGTTCAATGTAGGCATCCAGCATTGCATTGGAGAACACACCACCGCGGGTCAGGAATTCGCGGTCCTTGTCCAGGTACTCGAGGGCCTGATCCAGGCTGGAGCACACGGTCGGGATCTTTGCGTCTTCTTCCGGCGGCAGGTCGTACAGGTTCTTGTCGGCTGCTTCGCCCGGGTGGATCTTGTTCTGCACGCCATCCAGACCCGCCATCAGCAGTGCCGAGAAGCCCAGGTACGGGTTCATCAGCGGATCCGGGAAGCGGGTTTCGATACGGCGGCCCTTCGGGTTCGCAACGTACGGAATACGGATCGAAGCCGAGCGGTTACGTGCCGAGTAAGCCAGCTTGACCGGAGCTTCGAAGCCCGGCACCAGGCGCTTGTACGAGTTCGTACCCGGGTTGGTCAGGGCGTTCAACGCGCGGGCGTGCTTGATGATGCCGCCGATGTAGTACAGCGCGAACTCCGACAGACCAGCGTAGCCGTTGCCTGCGAACAGGTTCTGGCCGTCCTTCCACACCGACTGGTGAACGTGCATGCCCGAACCGTTGTCGCCGACGACCGGCTTCGGCATGAACGTGGCGGTCTTGCCGTACGTGTGCGCGACGTTCTGGATCACGTACTTTTGCAGCTGCGTCCAGTCGGCGCGTTGCACCAGCGTGCTGAACTTCGTGCCGATTTCGTTCTGGCCTTGGCCTGCCACTTCGTGGTGGTGCACTTCGACCGGAATGCCCAGCGATTCCAGGATCAGGCACATTTCCGAGCGCATGTCTTGGAACGTGTCGATCGGGGCGACCGGGAAGTAGCCGCCCTTCTTGCCCGGACGGTGGCCCGAGTTGCCGTGTTCGAAGTCCTTGCCCGACGACCACGGAGCTTCTTCGGAATGGATCTTCACGAAGCAACCCTGCATGTCGATGTTCCAGGTCACGCCGTCGAAGATGAAGAATTCGGGTTCCGGACCAAAGTAGGCGGTGTCGCCCAAGCCGGTGCTCTTCAGGTAGGCTTCAGCGCGCTTGGCGATCGAGCGCGGGTCGCGGTCGTAGCCCTTGCCGTCCGACGGCTCGACCACGTCGCAGGTCAGAACCAGGGTCGGCTCTTCGTAGAACGGGTCGATGTGCGCGGTGTTTGCATCCGGCACCAGCAGCATGTCCGACGCTTCGATGCCTTTCCAGCCGGCGATCGACGAGCCGTCGAATGCGTGGCCGCTTTCGAACTTGTCTTCGTCGAAGTGCGAAACGGGGACCGAGACGTGCTGCTCCTTACCCTTGGTATCGGTGAAGCGGAAATCGACGAACTTGACGTCGTTTTCCTTCACGAGCTTCATCACGTCTGCAATGCTTTGGGACATGCCATTCTCCTGGTAGCGCAATAACGCAAAGTATTGTGAGCCGGTTGTGTGACGGATCGCTGCGCAATCGGCGGCGACTCGCCCTCACTCCGAAACATCTTCTTTCCAGCAAGACCGTCCGCCACTAACGGACGCCCCCGAAAAAGACCGCGGGAATCTTAGCAGAAACTATGCCAATTCCCGCTTGATAAGGCGCAGGCGCTCCCGCAAACAGTGCAGGGCTGCCCCAGTCCATGCCTGACACGGTGCGCGCGCCTTGCATGCCGGTCGCTTCGGGAGGCGGTGATTGGGCCTCAAGGGCGGAGCAGCTGTCCTAGCAGCATAGTCAACGCACCAAACGCGTGCAAAATACTTGGCCGCGCACTGATTCAGTGCCTCAAAGGTACGGGCGCACCAATACGGGGATTTTCGCCCGCGCGATGTGATGGCGGCACTAAAATGACTGTTTCCCCTTTCTCTCGACCACCATGACCGCTACCACGCTCACCCGTGAGTCCCTGCTGGAAGCCGCCGCCGCCCGCCGCGAGTCTGACCGATTGCCGTACTTCGGCGCGCTGTCGCCACAGGAGGCTGCTGCGCTGCTCGCCGCCGACCCGCAAGCGCGCCTGGTGGACGTGCGGACGCGTGCGGAACTCGACTGGGTGGGCACGCCCGACATCTCGCCCGGCCAGTTCGTGCATGTGGAATGGAATCAGTATCCCGGCGGCGTGCGCAACGCCAACTTCCTGAGCGCCCTGGAAGCTGCCGTTCCGAAGGACGTCCCGGTGCTGTTCCTGTGCCGCAGCGCGGCGCGCTCCAAGCACGCAGCCGCTGCGGCTGCGCAGGCTGGCTATACGGCGGCGATGGATGTGCTGGAAGGTTTCGAGGGCGCCAAAGACAGCGAAGGCCATCGTAAGACCGTCGAAGGTTGGTGCTTCCGCGGTCTGCCCTGGCACGGCGCCTAACGAAATACGACGTCAGGAATTGGCGGGGACTCCAGCTTCGAAAATTTCTCCGCCTAGCGCCAACGCGCCCTCCCGCAGCATCACATAGGCGCGCGCCACGGCTTCCGGTGCGCCTTTTACACCAAGGTCGATGTGCGAGCGGGCATAGCGCTCCCCACGCGCCGCATCGCCTACGCTGGGCAGGCTGAAGACCTTCACGCCATCGAACTCTGCTTCGATGCGCTCCATCAGCGGTGTGAGCCGCGACTCCGGCAAGCCGAACACCAGGAACGAGCGTTCCTCGCGCGGTGCGCGGTGGAATTGATCGGCGTAATAGGTGTCGAGCACCCACTCCATCATCGGCCAGGCCATCACCGGAAAACCCGGAACGAAATGGTGATGCCCGACCGAGAAACCAGGGATGCGGTTATAGCTGTTCGGGATGATGCGCGCGCCCTGCGGAAACTCACCCATCTTGAAGCGGTGCTGGTTTTCGGGCGTGGAGACATCAGCCTTGACCGGGTCACCGTTGGCCGACTCAATGATGCGCAGCGTGATTTGCTCGCGCGCTTCCGGATGCAGCTCCAACGGCACGCCCAGCGCAGCAGCGGCGCACTGGCGCGTGTGGTCATCGGGGGTGGCGCCAATGCCGCCAGTGCAGAACACCACGTCGTCGCTGGCGAACGTACGCTTGAGTACGCTCGTAATGCGCGCGGGCTGGTCGCCGACGTACTCGGCCCACTCCAATGTCAGGCCGCGCTCGCCAAGCACTTCGATCAGCTTGCGCAGGTGTTTGTCTTCGCGGCGGCCAGAGAGAATCTCGTCGCCGATGATGATCATGCCGAAAGCCATGTCAGTTCCGATGGTTTCTGATTATTCGCGAGGCAGTTCAATGGTCGTAACTTCTATCACGCTGGCCTCGACCATGCGCGCAGGCGGCGCTTCGGCGCGCAGACGCGTCAGCGCACGCAAGCAGAAATGGCCGAACCACAGCGCCGAGAAGATAAATATCAGCACATACAGCCAGATGACGGCGATGGCGATGATCGGAAACAGCACAATCGTCACCACCGACGATACCCACAGCAGCGTCGGCGCCGAGCCCAGCATGCCAACAGCCACGCCAATGCCAAGGAGCGGCAGCCGATAGCGCTGCATGATCGCGCGGCGCTCTTCTGCCGTAGCGTGGTCAGCCAGCGCGTCGTACGTCATCAAGCGGTACGTGAGCCAGCCCCACAGCAGCGGCGGGATCAGCGCAAAAAACGGAGGAATCAGCCACAACGGCAGCGTGACGATGGCCACGAGAATGACCACCAGCGTGCACAGCAGCGCATGCGTCAGGCTGCCCAGCAACGAGCCGCCCTTGCGACGTTCGAGCTGCGGATAGCTCCGATCAAGAAAACGCATGACCACCGGCACCGACGCAACGCTGACCAGCACAAGAATCGACACAACGATCACCGGTACGAGCAAGGTGATGACGAGCAGCGGCGCGATGGCCGACCACAGCCCTGCCATGCCGATAGCGTTCAGGCCGCTCTTGATCCAGCCCATGAAGGCCCAGCCTTCCACGGCGTTGCGAGCCATGCCGTTCATGGCATCCCAGCCAAAATACAGCACGCCGCCCCAAACAACGACAGCCACGACAAACGGCATGACAGTCAGGAACAGCATGCGCGGATGCAGTTGCGAAAGCAGCGCGCGGCCAAATGAGCGAATCAGGTCGTTCATGCAGAAGTCGGAAAATCCGGGAGCGGACAGCCTAGCACAGCGCGCAGAAATTACGCAGGCGCCGCCCCGCGAAGGCCTTAGGCGCGACCGAACAGGCGCTTAACGCCGAGCCACTGCTGACGCAGCACGCCGCGCCCGTAGTCGCGCGAGTGCCCGTGGGGCGCGGGAAGCTGATCGCGGATACCGGTGGCGTGGTACTCCGGCGAGAAGATGGCGGTGCCGAACAGCATGTCCCACCATGGGAACAGCACGCCAAAATTGCAGCCGCCCAGCACACCAGGCTTGCCGGGCACCTCGTGCCCCAGCCCGATGGCGTGATGCAGCCGATGAAAGCGCGGCGAGATCAGCAGCCGGTCGCCAAGCCAGCCGAAATGCAGCCGCACGTTGGCGTGTTGCAGGCTCTGCAGCAACTGTGAGATAGCAACCAGCAGCACGTACTGCGAGGGCTCCACTCCAATCACCAGCGCTGCGATTGCAAACACCGCGCCGCGCAGCACATCGTCGAGGATGTGGTTACGGTCATCCGACCACAGCGTCATCTGTTGCTGACTGTGATGCAGCGAATGCAAGTTCCACCACCAGTGAAACTTGTGTGACAGGCGGTGATACCAGTAGTCGAGCAGGTCGAACAACACTAGATAGACCAGAAAGCTGACGGCGGCGACGGACGTAACGCCCGGCCACCAGTCCTCCACGTTCAGATGCGCCCAGCCCCAGAAGCGGAGCTTGCCGTCGAGGTCGTCAATCAGCGGCTGCAGCGTGAAGAACAGCAGCAGCGGGAAGAAACCCAGGCGGTGAAAAAGCGTGTAGAAGATGTCGGCGCGCACGGCCTTGCGATCTTGCAGCGGCTCCACCGGGCGCCAACGCTCGAGCGGACGGAAAATCAGCAGCAGGACCGCGATCTGCACGAGGCCCATGAGCAGCCATTCGGTGCCGGGGTAGGCATCTTCGACGTAACCACCCAGGCCGACGGCATAGGTGATCGGCATCACGACGTGCTGAAACAGTACGTCCTGCGCTTGGGTGAAGGTGTCGGCGATCCAGTCGAACATGTCAGCGTGCCGCCGATGCGGCATGAGCAGCAAACCAGGCCTTGTATTGCGGATGATCACGCAGCGTGGCAAAGCAGAAACCCTTGTGCTCCAGACCTGTGATCAGCGGTTCGAGGTCAGCGGGCGCCCACGGATCCTTGCGCGACCAGATGCCCAGATGCGCCATGGTGATGTCGCCATCGCGCAGGTTGGACAGTGCCTTCTGCAGCAAGGCGTCGTTCGGATAACGGTCTGACGGCAACTCGTCGCCCAGAAAACCGGCGGGCGCCCAAGCCACATGCGCAAACCCGCATTGCTTGGCCCAGGCCTCGGTCGTCGCCGACAGGTGACCTCCCGGCGCCCGCCACAGCGGGTCCATCGGCTGACCGGTCATGGTCTTGAACCGCTCGGCGCTGCGTTTGAGCTCCGCGCAGAATTCAGGCTCGCCCCACACGACATTGCGGCTGCCCTGCTCGCCAAACTGCGGCCGGAAGCGGACCTTACCCGCACCCGCCTCGCCCTTGTAGTAGACGTGATCGAAGGTGTGCGTACCGAAGGCGTGGCCGTCGGCAGCAAGCGATTTCCAATACGGTGCCCAACCGTCATCCAGCGTGCTGTCGCCGTGGATGGTCTTTTCGTTGGCGAGGAAGAACGTGGCGTGGATGCGATGGCGGCGCAGCGTGTCGGCAATCAACTCCGCTTGGCTCATGCTGCCGGTATCGAACGTCAGGTAGACGGTGCCTTTGCACGCGCCGGCATTCACCCCACCGGGGGCCGCCGTAGCCAACGCACACAGCCCCAGCGCCACCGTGGCGGCGGCCTTGCGCAACATCGACAGGCCGGATTTCATCGTCGTAGAACTCAGATCAGCGGAGCGCGCGAGCGGAAGTAAATGCCGTGCGGCGAGCGCCCGACCTTGATCTCTTCCACAACCTTGCGGCTGGCAACATCGACGATCGCCACGCGCTTGGCCCAGCGGCAAGTCACCCAAAGCTGCTTGCCGTCGGCGGTCAACTCCATGTCGTCTGGGCCGGGCGGCAGACCGGTGATGTCGCCCACCTTGGTCAGCGTTTGCTGATCGATGATGCTGATCGTGCCCGACACGCGGTTCGACAGGAACAAGTGGCGCTTGTCGCCCAGCGCGCGGAAGTTATGCGCGCCCTTGCCGGTCGGAATGCGCTTGACGCTGGTGCGGTTGTGCCAGTCGATCACTTCGACGTAATCGGCGCCGGTCATGCCGACCAGCAGGTATTTCTGATCGGTCGTCACCCACACGCCGGCCGGCGCAGAACCAATGGTCATGCGCCACATCACGTTCTGCGTGGGCAGGTCGATGGCCATCACCTCGTTGGAATCCTGCACGGTCACGAACGCGATTTTGCTGTCGGCGGTAAAGGCAATGTGGCTGGGCGTCTTCGCCGCTGGAATCTGTTTGGCGATGGTCAGCGCATGGCCGTCCCAGCGGTAAATGTCAATGCGATCCAGACGGTTGCCGGTGGTCAGAAACCACTTCTGGTCCGGCGAGAAGCCAATCTGATACGGATCGTCGATGCGCGGCACGCGCTGCTGAATCTTGCCGGTTACGGGGTCGAGGAACACGAGGTCGTTGCCCACTGCGTTCGCGACGATCAACGACTTTTCGTCGGGCGTGGCGATCAGGTGATGCGGCTCCTTGCCGATTGGGAACGTCTCCAGCACCTTGCGGGTGTCCTTGTCGATCAAAGAGACGCTTGCGTCGCCCGAATTGAGTACGGTGACGACTTCGGCACGCGCCGCATGCGCTGCCATGAGCGCAGCGGCCGACAGGACCAGTGTGGAAAACCAACGGGAGGCAAACGAGACGCGCAAGGCAGACATAACGAGAAGATTCAGCAACTTAGCCACTCATTTTAACGCTGGCGTTTAGGCCATCGCTGACACAAATCAAAAAAAGAAAACGGGAACTTTCTCAGCACCCGACAACGCATCGCTCAGCTATCGCTGCATCGATTCCCACACCTTCTGCAGCCGCTTGACCGACATCGGCACCGGCGTGCGCAATTCCTGTGCAAACAGGGCGATGCGCAACTCCTCAAGCATCCAGCGGAACTCCTCCATGCGCGGGTCATTGCCGCCCTGCCCTTGCACGCGCAGCGCTTTTTCCGCGCGTTGATATTGCTGGATAAGCGGCGCCATCTCTTGCATGCGCTGCGTGTCGCGCGCCGGGTCCGCCTTGAGCTTGTCGATGCGCAGGGCGATGCCCTTCAGGTAGCGGGGGAAGTGCGTCAACTGCGCATACGGCGTCGCCTCGATGAAGCGCTTGTGCATCAACGTCTTGAGCTGTGCGTCGATATCGGCGGTGGCCGCGGCAAACGGCTTGGCGATCTGCAGCTTGCGCGGCAGTTGCGCGTATTCGGCCAGGATGGCGCCGACCAGCCGCGCAATCTCCTGTGCCAGCAACGTCAGGCGCGCGCGGCTTTCGTCCTTGCGCGCGCCAAAACTGGCGTCATCGGTCGGCAGCGGGTCTTGCAGGCAAGCGCGCTCCAACGTGGCATCCAGAATCTGGTCGCGCAGATCATCCTGCGTACCGAGGTTCATGAACTGGATGGCCATCTGCGACAGGCCTGGGATGTTCTTTTCCAGGTATTTCAACGGTTCGCGCAGCTGGATCGCAAACAGCCGCCGCAAGCCCAGACGATGGATGCGTGCAGCTTCCGCCGGATCATCGAAGACTTCCACATCGCAGTGGTCACCGGCATCGACAAGTGCCGGGTAGCCGAACAGCGTCTGGTTGCCCTTGCGGACTTCCAGCAGTTCCGGCAGCTCGCCGAAGTTCCAGGTCGTCAGGCCCGAGTACAGCGCGGCGTTGGCCGGCGCTTCCGATTTGCCGCTCTTACCTGTCTTTCCTGGCTTGGCGCCGTCGTTCTGGGCACCGGCCACGGCAGCATCCTGTGCCGCGATCGACTGGAACGTCTGCTGCGCGCGGCCGCCGAGTTCTGCCCGCAACTGGGCCAGATTGCGCCCCATGTCTAGCTGGCGACCGTGCTCGTCGATCACCTTGAAGTTCATGAAATGATGCGCGGGCAGCGTCTCGAGCTTGAAGTCGGCGCGCTTGAGCGCGATGCCGGTCTGCTCGCGCACGTCGGCAATCAAGCGGTCGAGCAGGTCGCCATCGCCCAACCGCACGCGCGACACGAAACCGGCGGCGTAGTCTGGCAACGGCACGCAATGGCGGCGCAGCTTCTGCGGCAGACTCTTCAGCAGCAGATGCACCTTCTCCTTGAGCATGCCCGGCACCAGCCATTCGGTGCGCTGCGCGGGCACCTGGTTGAGCGCATACAGCGGCACGGTGAGCGTCACGCCATCGCGCGGGCTGCCGGGCTCGAAGTGATACGTCAGGCCCATGTCGATGCCGGCAATCGGCAGCACCTTCGGGAACAGATCGGTCGTGATGCCGGCCGCCTCATGCCGCATGAGGTCATCGCGATTCAGGTACAGCAGCTTCTGACCGCTCTTGCCGCCCGCGCTGGCGGCTTCGGCATACCAGCGCTCGAACGACACGGTGTTGTAGATGTCCGCCGGAATCTGGCTATCATAGAACGCGTAGATCAGTTCGTCTTCCACCAGCACGTCTTGTCGGCGTGACTTGTGTTCGAGGTTTTCGATCTCACGCACCAGGCGCTGGTTGTGCGTGAAGAACGGCAGGCGCGTTTCGAACTCGCCATCGACCAGCGCACGGCGGATGAACATCTCGCGCGCCTCCTTCGGCTGCATCGGCCCGAAGTGCACACGGCGCTGTTGATAGATCGGCAGCCCGTACAGCGTGCCCCGCTCGAAGGCCATCACCTGGCCGGCCTTCTTTTCCCAATGCGGATCGCTCCACGACACCTTCAACAGATGCGCGCCGACCTTTTCCACCCATTCCGGCTCGATGCGCGCCAGCGTGCGGCCGAACAGGCGGCTGGTCTCGACCAACTCGCCTGCCACGACCCACTTGCCGGCCTTGCGCGCGATGACCGAACCCGGCCACAGGAAGAACTTGATGCCGCGCGCGCCGAGGTATTCGCGGCCTTTTCCGTCTGCCTCCTCGATGCGCACTCCGATGTTGCCGAGCAAGCCCGTCAGCAACGCCAGGTGTAACTGCTCATACGTCGGATCGGATTCGTTGAGCTTCCAACCCTGCTCCGCCACCGTGGTATGCAACTGCGAATGCACGTCGCGCCATTCGCGCAACCGCACATGCGACAGGAAGTGCGAGCGGCACTGGTCCTGCAATTGTTTGTTCGATTTCTTGTGCGCGATGGCCTCTTCAAACCACTTCCACAGCTTCACCCAGCCGAGGAACTCGGATTTTTCATCAGCAAACTGCCGGTGCGCCTGATCGGCCTGCTGTTGCAGTTCCTGCGGGCGCTCGCGCGGGTCTTGCACCGACAAGGCACTCGCGATGATCAGCATCTCGCGCAGGCATTGGTGATCGCGGCCAGCCAGGATCATCCGCGCCACGCGCGGGTCCAGCGGCAGACGGGCAACCTGCTTGCCCAGCGGAGTCAACGCATTTTCATCGTCGACCGCCCCGAGTTCCTGCAGCAGCTGATAGCCGTCGGCAATGGCACGGCCCAGCGGCGGCTCGATGAAGGGGAACTGCTCGACATCCGTCAACCGCAGCGCCTTCATGCGCAGGATGACCGCCGCCAGCGACGAACGCAGGATTTCCGGATCGGTAAAACGCGGCCGCGCAATGAAATCCGCCTCGTCATACAGGCGAATGCAGACGCCGTCGGCGACCCGGCCGCAACGACCGGCGCGCTGGTTGGCCGCAGCCTGCGATACCGGCTCGATCTGCAGTTGCTCGACCTTGTTGCGATACGAATAACGCTTCACGCGCGCCACCCCCGTATCGACCACGTAGCGAATGCCGGGCACCGTCAGCGAGGTCTCGGCCACGTTGGTCGCCAGCACGATGCGCCGCGCGTTGGACGGCCGGAACACACGTTCCTGCTCCTGCACAGACAGGCGCGCAAACAACGGCAGGATTTCGGTATGCGCCGGATGGTGCTTGCGCAGCGCCTCGGCCGCCTCGCGAATCTCGCGCTCGCCCGGCAGGAAGATGAGCACGTCGCCAGGGCCTTCGCGGGCGAGTTCGTCCACCGCATCGACGAGCGCATCGTAAAGATCGCGCTCCTTGTCCTTCTCGTCGCGCTGGATCGGGCGGTAGCGCACCTCGACCGGATACAACCGGCCGCTGACTTCAATGACGGGCGCCGGCCCCTTCGGGCCAGCAAAGTGCTCGGCAAACCGCTGCGCGTCGATGGTCGCCGAGGTGATGATCACCTTCAGGTCGGGCCGGCGCGGCAAAAGCTGCTTGAGATAGCCGATCAGGAAGTCAATGTTGAGGCTGCGTTCGTGCGCCTCGTCGATGATGATCGTGTCGTAAGCGCGCAGCAGCGGATCGTTCTGCGTCTCGGCCAGCAAGATGCCGTCGGTCATGAGCTTGACCGACGCCCCCGCCGACAGCGTGTCGTTAAAGCGAACCTGGAAGCCCACGTGCTCGCCCACCGGCGTGCCGATTTCCTGGGCGATGCGCTTGGCCGTAGACGTCGCTGCGATCCGGCGCGGCTGCGTATGGCCGATCAGCCCGGTACCGCCCGCGCCAATGCCTCGCCCGATCGATAAGCAGATCTTCGGCAACTGGGTGGTTTTGCCCGAGCCGGTCTCGCCTGAGACGATCACCACTTGATTGGCGGCGATGGCCTCAGCGATTTCGTCGCGTCGGGCCGACACGGGCAGCGCTTCGGGAAACGTGATCGGCGGGACACGGTTGGCACGCGCGCGGCGTGCCTCCAGCGCTGCGGCGAGTTCTTCCGGCGTGGGCTTTTGGCGGCGCTGCGGACGCGCATTGCCGCCGGGCTTGCGCTCGGCGGGCGGCATGTCTTTCGGCGATTTCTGGGAGGGCGCCGCCGGGCGTGGCCGGGGCGGCTGGGCGTGGGAATCTGACATCGGGCGGGATTATAATCCGCGCATCTTTCCTATGCCGGCCCGCGCCCCGTGCCGCTTTTCCTCCTCCGCCCGTGACCGCTCGTTCTCCCGTCCCCGCCTCCGGTGTTTCGCTGGCGGCGCACACGCCCGCCCCCGTCGACGTCGCCCCGATTCCGCCCACGCCCGAACAGCAGCAGTTCGTGGACTGGCTGCGCGAGGTGGCGCCTTACATTCACGCCTTCCGCGACAAGACGTTCGTGATCGGCTTTGGCGGTGAACTGGTCAAGGCCGACATGCTGAGCGCGCTGGTCAACGACGTCGCTTTGCTGCATGCCATGGGCATGCGCATCGTGCTGGTGCATGGTTCGCGCCCGCAGGTGGAAGAACAGCTCGCCCTGCGCAGTGTGCAAACTCAGTTCGTCGACGGCGTACGCGTGACGGACGCCGCCGCACTGGAATCCGCCAAGGAAGCCTCGGGCGAACTGCGCCTGGATATCGAAGCCGCCTTCAGCCAGGGCCTGCCGAATACACCGATGGCCGGCGCGCGCATGTCGGTCGTGTCCGGCAACTTCGTGACGGCGCGGCCAGTGGGCATCGTCAATGGCGTGGATTTCCAGCACACGGGGCTGGTGCGCAAGATCGATGCGGAGTCGATCCAGCATTCCCTGTCCAATCGCAAGATCGTGCTGCTCTCGCCGCTGGGCTTTTCGCCAACGGGCCAGGCGTTCAACCTGTCGATGGAAGACGTAGCTGCCAACACCGCCACGGCGCTCAAGGCCGACAAGCTCATCTTCATCACCGAGCTGCCGGGGATCATGGACCGCGTAGGCAAGCTGCAGCAGGACCTGTCGATGGAAACGGCCATCGAGCGCCTGCGCGACGGCAGCCTGTCGCACGACACCGCCTATTACCTGCAGCACATCGTCAAGGCGATGCGCGGCGGCGTGCGCCGCGCGCACGTCATCCCGTTCGCGCTGGACGGCAGCATCCTGCTGGAGCTGTTCCTGCACGATGGTGTGGGCACCATGGTGTCGCACACTGACCTGGAATACCTGCGCGAAGCCACCCTGGACGACGTGGGCGGCATCGTCTCGCTCATCGAGCCCCTCGAGGCGGACGGCACATTGGTGCCGCGCGAACGCCGGCTGCTGGAGCGCGACATCGCCAACTTTTCGGTCATCGAGCACGACGGCATCATCTTTGGCTGCGTTGCACTGTATCCGTACCCCAAGGATGGCATGGCCGAAATGGCCTGCCTGATCGTCTCCCCGGACAGCCAGGGCACCGGCGACGGCGAACGTCTGCTCAAGCACACCGAAGTGCGCGCCCGTGCGCTGGGCCTCAAGCGCCTCTTCGTTCTCACTACGCGCACGGAGCATTGGTTCCTCAAGCGCGGCTTTGTGCGTGCCAGCGTGGACGATCTGCCGGAAGACCGCCGCAAGCTTTACAACTGGCAGCGCCGCTCGATGGTGCTGATGAAGAAGCTCTAAACCCTTGGCGCGCGTCGTGGAATCCAAGCCCGGCGGCGCGCGGCCTTTACAATAGCGGCACCTGCGTCGCGCTCGAGCGGCGCTTCCGCCACACAAGAGGAATCCCCATGGCCCGCATGGTCCACTGCGTCAAGCTCAACAAGGAAGCCGAAGGCCTCGACTTCCCGCCCCTGCCCGGCGAACTGGGTAAGAAACTCTGGCAAAGCGTCTCGAAAGAAGCCTGGGCCGGCTGGCTCAAGCATCAGACCATGCTGATCAACGAAAACCGCCTGAACATGGCCGATTCGCGCGCACGCCAGTACCTGCTCAAGCAGACCGAGAAGTACTTCTTTGGCGATGGTGCAGACGAGGCCGCCGGCTACGTGCCGCCGCCCTCGGCCTGATCTGCCGTTACCCATAAAAAAGCCGTTCAGCGCAAAACTGAACGGCTTTTTGTTTCTAGGCGCTTACGCCGGCTACCCGGCTATAGCAGCCCCTTCCAGCTTGAAGATGGCAACGGCGCGGCGCAGAGCCTCCGCCTGATCGGCCATCGCCTGTGCGGCGGCAGAGGCCTCTTCCACCAGCGCGGCGTTCTGTTGCGTCACTTCCTCGATCTGGCCCACGGCGATGTTCACCTGCTCGATGCCACTGGTCTGCTCGGCTGAAGCGGACGAAATCTCTGTCACGATCTGCGTCACGCGGTGCACCGAGGTCACGATGTCATCAATGATGCCCCCGGCTTCTTGTACCAGCTTGGCTCCCGCTTCTACACGCTCCGTCGACTGGCCAATCAAACCCTTGATTTCCTTGGCTGCCGCAGCACTGCGTTGGGCCAACGTGCGCACTTCGCCCGCCACTACGGCAAAGCCCCGACCTTGCTCGCCCGCGCGCGCAGCTTCCACTGCGGCATTCAACGCAAGGATGTTCGTCTGAAAGGCAATGCTGTCGATCACGCCGATGATTTCGCCGACTTTGGTCGAGCTCTCCGAAATACCCTGCATGGTTTGCACCACGTCGTTCATCACTTGACCACCGCGCGCGGCAGTGTCGGAAGCATGTCCGGCCAACGTGGATGCCTGTACGGCGCTTTCGAAATTGCGGCGAACGGTGGAAGTCAATTCGCCCATGTTGGCCGCGGTCTCTTCCAGGGAGGCCGCCTGCTCTTCCGTGCGCGACGAAAGGTTCAAGTTGCCTGATGCGATCTGCGAACTGGCGGAAGCCACGCCTTCGGCATTGCGGCGCACTTCACTCACTACCGCGGCCAGGCTGCGCTGCATATCCTTGAGCGCCGAGAGCAATTGGCCGATTTCATCGGTGCCGCGTGCCTCAAACGGCTTTGCCAGATCACCATGCGAGACGGCGCTGGCCACATCCACCGCGCGCGACAATGGCCGCGTAATCGATCGGCTGAAAAGAAACGCACCGCATAACCCCAACCCAAACGCCGCCAGCATCATCACCACGCTGACCACCAGCGCAACATGCGCGGCCTCGGCCGTCTTGGCTGACACGACCTTGCTCTCCGCCGCAATCTCCCGGGCGGCCTCATCAAGCAGACGTGCCGGTTCGCGGTCTACACCTGCCACGACTTTGTCCCCCACCGTTGGATCAAACGATGCGGCCACAAACATGTCATGCCCCTTGCGATAGCCCTTCCCCATTTCCGTGTGCGCGGCAGCGAACTGGGTAATCAGGTCTCGGCTTTTGCCAGCCGGCAGCGACGCCTGTAGCGCCTTCGCCTGCTCGGCCACCGTCTGCTCGCCTCGAAGGAAGGCACCCCAATACTTGTCCAGCTTGTTGGGATCTTCACCACGCAGCAGCGTGTCTTTCCACTCCTGCACCTGCGTCTTGAAGGTAACGAGCATGTTCGTCACCGCACGCTCGTCGGCCATGCGCGCCTGCACGGTGGTGTTGTATTCGACGATGGAATGATTGAGCGATGCGATACCGTAGATCGCCCCGGCAAACATCAGCAGCAACGCCGCTGCAAATGCCAGGGGAAGTTTGATCGAGAGTTTCATGATGTTTTGGGTAAGACGACATCCAACTACGAGGGGCTGTGCTTCTGCCACGTGTCCGTCTTATCGGCCGACTCACGTCTCACTTAAGGCTCATTTCAATCAGATAGCGAATGCAAACGTGCGCGTATGCGGCATATTTGCGCAGCACCGTTGCAAAGTGCCTTAACAGGCATAAAAAAAGCTGCCCATTTGCATGAGCAGCTTTTCCATAACAGCGGACTAGGCGGTCAAAAGTCGCGCCGCTGCACGCCGGCTTCCGTGCCCAGCAGCAGCACATTTGCACCGCGCTTGGCAAACAGGCCGACCGTCACTACGCCCGGAATATCGTTGACGATCGCTTCGAGACCCTTCGGGTCCGCAATGCGCAGGCCGGTCACGTCGAGAATCACGTTGCCGTTATCGGTCTTGTAGATCTGGCCCTCCTTGGTCATGCGCAGGCGCGGCTGACCGCCCAGCGCAGCCAGTTGGCGGGCCACGGCGGCGCGCGCCATCGGCACCACTTCCACCGGCAACGGGAAAGCACCCATCGTCTCAACGAGCTTGCTGCCGTCAGCGATGCAAACGAACACGTTGGCCACCGAGGCAACAATCTTTTCACGCGTGAGCGCACCGCCGCCGCCCTTGATCATGGCGCCGGAAGCGTCGATCTCGTCGGCGCCATCCACGTACACGGGAATAGTATCGACCTCATTCAGATCGAGCACCGTGAAGCCGTGGCCCTGCAGGCGGCGAGTCGACGCCTCCGAGCTGGACACCGCGCCGGCGAACCGCGCCTTGTGCGGCGCCATCGCGTCGATGAACAGGTTGGCCGTCGAGCCGGTGCCGACACCCAGCACGGCGCCCTCGGGCACGTTGGCCAATACGTAGTCTGCGGCGGCCTGTGCCACCAACGCCTTCAGTTCATCCTGCGTCATCGCAAAAACTCGGTCGGGATCGGGAAACCTGTTAGTGTACCGGATCAATGCGATGGCCCTCGGCCGGCTGGCGGAGCCAAACCTGCGGAGTACAATCGATTCATCCCTCCATCTCCGGCGCAACGCTGGAACGTACTTCGGACTCGCTTCATGACTCAGCTCGATCAACTCAAGCAGTTCACCACCGTAGTCGCCGACACGGGCGATTTCCAGGCCATGCGGGCCTACGCGCCGCACGATGCGACGACCAATCCGTCGCTGATCCTCAAGGCCGTGCAGAAAGCCGAATACCGCCCGCTGCTGGAGCAAGCCGTGCGTGACGCCCGCAGCGATAGCGTGGAAGACATCATCGATGCCGTGCTCGTGGCATTCGGCTGCGAGATCCTGTCGATCATCCCGGGCCGCGTGTCGACAGAAGTCGATGCACGGCTGTCGTTCGACACCGAGGCGACGGTCGCCAAGGCCAAACATCTGATTGCGTTGTACGAAGCGCGGGGCGTGGCGCGCGAGCGCGTGCTAATCAAGATTGCGTCGACCTGGGAAGGCATCCGCGCGGCGGATCAGCTTCGTGCAGAAGGCATCCGCTGCAACATGACGCTGCTGTTCTCGCTGGCTCAAGCGGTGGCGTGCGCGGAAGCAGGCGTGCAGCTCATCTCACCCTTCGTCGGCCGCATCTACGATTGGTACAAAAAGGATGCCGGCGCCAACTGGGACCCGGTCGCGCAAGGCGGCGCGAACGATCCCGGCGTGCAGTCCGTCCTGCGCATCTACAACTACTACAAGAAGTTCGACTACCCGACCGAAGTGATGGGCGCGAGCTTCCGCAACATCTCGCAGATCGTCGAACTGGCCGGCTGCGACCTCTTGACCATCAGTCCCGATCTGCTCGCTCAGTTGCAGCAGTCCGACGCGCCCGTCGAACGCAAGCTTTCTCCTGACAACGCCAATGCGGCCAACATCGTGCGTCTGCCGGCTGACGAGAAGTCGTTCCGCTGGCACATGAATGCCGATGCCATGGCTACCGAAAAGCTGGCCGAAGGCATCCGCCTGTTTGCAGCGGACGCGGTCAAATTGGAGGCATTGATTGAGCCGCTGCGCGTGGCGGCGTAAAAAGCGCTGGCCTTATCCCAGCATGGCGGGCAGGCACACGCCCGCCGGCTGATGAATCACCAGGTCGGCGGTTGCATCCAGCGCACTCGGCTCTGGATTCACAACGATCACCTTGGCGCCGTGGTCCTTTGCCAACCCCGGCAGCCCGGCCGCCGGATACACCATGCCGGACGTGCCAACAACGAGGCATACGTCACACGTGTTGGCTGCCTCTTCAGCACGGTAGTTCGCGACCAGCGGCAGTTGCTCGCCAAACCACACCACGCCCGGGCGCAGCATCGCGCCACACGTCGCACAACGCGGCGGCCTGCCCGGCTCGGCGGTGCCGATATCGCATTTGCCACAGCCACCCAACCACTTGTTGGCAAACAGGTTGCCGTGCAGTTCGATCACGCCTTCGCTGCCGGCGCGCTGGTGCAAGCCATCGACGTTCTGCGTGACGAGCGTCACCGTCTTGCGCCTGGCCAGCGCTGCAATCGCAAGATGGGCTGGATTCGGCTGCGCCTGCAGCACGCGCTCGCGGCGCTCCTGATACCAGTCCCAGACCATGCGCGGGTGCTTGCGATACGCGGCCTCGGTGGCCATGTCTTCCGGGTTGAACCGTGACCACAGGCCGGTCAGTGCATCACGAAACGTCGGCACACCCGATTCGGCCGAGACGCCCGCGCCCGTGAGCACCATGATGTGCTGGGCCGCCTCGATCCAGGCGTGGGCCTGGGCCAGTGCAGCCGCATCGAACGCGGCCGAAGGTTCGATACTCATTACTTCTTGGCAGGTGCCGCCGCGCGTTGGCGTACCGCTTCAAACAGGCACACGCCACTGGCCACCGACACGTTCAGGCTTTCCACGCTACCGGCCATCGGAATGCTGACCAGTGCGTCGCAGGTCTCACGCGTGAGCCGGCGCATGCCTTCGCCTTCGGCACCCATCACAATGGCGATGGGACCCTTGAAGTCTGCCTGATAGAGATCCTGCTCGGCTTCGTCCGCCGTGCCGATCACCCATACGCCGCGCTCCTGCAACTCGCGCAGCGTACGCGCCAGGTTGGTCACGGTGATGTATGGGACGGTTTCGGCAGCGCCACTGGCCACCTTGGCGACCGTCGTGTTGATCCCGACGCTACGGTCCTTCGGCGCAATCACGGCGTGCGCGCCAGCCGCATCGGCCACGCGCAGGCAAGCACCTAGGTTATGCGGATCGGTCACACCGTCGAGCACCAGCAGCAGCGGCGTGCCTTCGATGCCGTCGAGCAGTTCATCAAGATTGAGCGCCAGCGACAGCGACTCTGCCTTGGCAACCACGCCCTGGTGGCGATCAGTGCCGGCAATGCCGCGCAGCCGGTCAGCGTCGGCGGGGATGAGGCGCACGCCCGCTGCTTCCGCCGCTTTCAGGAAATCCTGCATGCGGCGGTCGCGGCGGTTGGCCTCGAAGTAGATTTCGTCGATCGACTTGGCGCCGTGGCGCAGTCGGGCGGTAACGGCATGAAAGCCGATGAGGAGCTTGGATTTAGACATGGCGCGATTGTACCTGTCTGCCCTCACTCCTCGGCCGCTTTGACCGCTCTAACTGCTTTAACGGCCCTTGGTCTTGCGCGGGGGCTTGCCCGCTGCCTTGCGCGGGGCAGCGGTCTTGGCGCTGCCCTTGGGCTTTGTGCTGCGCGTCGCCTGCTTCTTGCGAGCCGGCTTGGCGTGAGCATGCCCCGGAGGCAGCGCACGGCCGCCCGGCTCGAACACCGGCTGCTCTTCAATGACGCGATCCAGCGTCTCGTCGAACGACTCCTCCGGTTTGGCCGTACCGCCCAGCAATGCTGCCAATTGACGGGGTTTCTTGCGGCCCACCGGCGGCGCCGGCGTTGCCACGGCAGACTGCCGCGCAGCCGAAGCTTCTGGTGTGCCGGTCACCTTGGCTGGGCGCAGTGCCTTGGTCGAGGGCTCCTGGATCAGGCGGAAGTCCATCTTCCGGGCATCCAGATCGACGCGCAGCAACTGCACACGCACGCGGTCGGTCAACCGATAGCGGATGCCCGTGCGCTCCCCGCGCAGCTCATTGCGGGCTTCGTCGTATTGGAAGTAATCGCTGCCCAGCTCGGTCACGTGCACCAGACCTTCCACATACAGCTCGTCGAGCTGCACAAAGATGCCGAACGAGGTGACGGCGCTGACGGTGCCCGAGAACTCGTTGCCGAGCTTGTCGCGCATGAAGTAGCACTTGAGCCACGCCTCGACGTCGCGCGAGGCCTCGTCGGCGCGGCGCTCGTTGGCCGAGCAATGCACGCCGAGCTCATGCCAGATCGCTTCAACCTTGGCCTTGTTGTCGACCGCTGCCGGCACGCCTTTCTCGGCTTCAGCTTGCAAGCGACGCGCCTTTGGCGAGAGCGCACTGTTCAGTTGCACGCCTGGTGCCAGCACCGGCACATAACGCGTGCGATGCAGGATCGCCTTGATGGAGCGATGCACCAGCAAATCGGGGTAGCGGCGGATCGGGCTCGTGAAGTGCGCATACGCTGGATACGCCAGCCCAAAGTGGCCGATGTTGTCCGGGCTGTAGACCGCCTGCTGCATCGAGCGCAGCAGCATGGTCTGCAGCATCGGGGCATCAGGGCGTGCTGCCACCTTTTCCATCAGTTCGGCGTAATCAGCCGCCTGCGGCTTGTCGCCGCCGCCCAGCGTCAAGCCGCTCGTTTTCAGGAACGCACGCAGCGCCTGCAGCTTTTCTTCGGTCGGGCCAGCGTGGACGCGGTACAGCGCCGGATGCTTGTACTTCTCCAGCATCTCTGCCGCGCAGACGTTGGCTGTCAGCATGCACTCTTCGATCAGCCGGTGTGCGTCGTTGCGGGTGCGTGGCAGGATCTGCTCGATCTTGCCCTGCGCGTTGCAGACGATGTACGTCTCGGTGGTGTCGAAGTCGATCGCGCCACGCTCGCGGCGCGCCTTGAGCAGCGTCTGATACAGCTCGTATAGGTCCTGCAGATGCGGCACCAGCGGCGCGCGCTTGGCAGCCTCCGGGCCCTTCACATTGGACAGGATCGCCCAGACCTCGTTGTAGGTCAGACGTGCCTTCGAGTGCATCACCGCCGGGTAAAACTGATAGGCCTTGATCTCGCCCTTGGCAGTAATCACCGCATCGCAGACCATGCACAGGCGGTCCACTTCGGGGTTCAGAGAGCACAAACCGTTGGAAAGCTTCTCAGGCAGCATCGGGATCACCCGGCGCGGAAAATAGACCGAGGTCGCGCGATCAATGGCGTCGGCATCCAGCGGATGCCCAGGCCGCACGTAATGCGACACGTCGGCAATTGCCACGATCAGGCGCCAACCCTTGGTGCGGCCGATCTTGACGGGCTCGGCATAGACGGCGTCATCGAAATCGCGCGCGTCTTCACCGTCGATGGTGACCAACGGTACGTCGCGCAAGTCGATGCGCCCCGCCAAATCGGCATCGCGAACGACGTCGGGCAGCGCCTCAGCTTCTCGCTGTGTCGGCTCGGAAAACTCGTGCGGCACGCCGTACTTGCGCACGGCGATTTCGATCTCCATGCCGGGGTCGTCAATCTCGCCCAGCACTTCCACCACGCGGCCAATCGGTTGCACGTAGCGGTCCGGATATTCCAGGATCTCCACGCTCACCACTTGGCCGACCTTGGCCTTGCCCTGCCCCTTCGGTGCGATCAGGATGTCGCGGCCAAGGCGCTTGTCTTCCGGCGCCACGACCAGCGTGCCGCCTTCCGACAGCAACCGGCCGATGACGCGCTTGTTGGCCCGCTGCAGGATCTCGACGATCTGCCCTTCGGAGCGCCCGCGGCGGTCGTAGCCAACGGCGCGCACCAGGGCGCGATCGCCATGCATGGCCTTCTGCATCTCGCGCTCGGGCAGAAAGATATCGGGCTCACCGTCATCGCGGACGAAAAAGCCGAAGCCATCGCGATGGCCGATGACGCGACCTTCGATGAAATTAGGCTGGTGCGCCAGTTCGTAGCGCCCTTTGCGGTTGAGTTCGATCTGACCATCCCGCTCCATGGCGGTCAAACGCTTGATAAAGCCGTCATGCTCCTTGCGCGTGACCGACAGCGCCTTGGCAATGTCGGTGGCTGACAGCGGAGACCCCGAAGTGCGCAGCACACCGAGGATTTCCTCGCGGCTCGGGATCGGATAAGTCGGTTGATTCAATTTTTTCTTCTAGAGTGTTGACAGGATCGCTGGATCCCGTAATAATTACAGCTTCGGTACACGCACACCTGCCCAGGTGGCGGAATTGGTAGACGCACTAGTTTCAGGTACTAGCGGGTAACTCCGTGGAGGTTCGAGTCCTCTCCTGGGCACCAGAGTTCAGGAACGGCGCAACGCAAGTTGCGCCGTTTTTCTTTTCCGCGACCGGATTATCGTTTTTCAGTAGCTGACGCGACATTCCGCGAAGGACGACGTGCATTGTGTCTTGGCTATCACGCCAGGGCGGAGCCGGATCACCGACCTCACCTGCCCCAGACGCTGGGTGGGCTCGAAGCGCGACGCATCCACAGAGAGACGCATCACGCTTCGATCAACCGCGCTGCTCGTATTGGACATATGCTGCAAAGCCAATCCGTACGCGGGTTTCGGGCTCACGTTGCAGCCCGTGTCATCAGGTTACCGAAGTGGCACGCACGACGCAAGCCGCACACGCCACTCCATTCGCGCCTCGACGCAATCGACCAACGCCTCAGGCCGCCGACGCTTCGCCGTTACCGGCCGAACGCGCCTTCCCGCGCTTGATCCACGCGGCCAAGTTGTGGGGGCGGAGCGTGTCGTACTCCTCGAACGGTTGATGGATCCACGGATTGGTTGCGAGAAACTGCACAGCGTAATCCGGTTTGATCTTCGAGCATGCCTTGTGCCATAGCACAGCTGTACGCACGTCGGTCACAGCCGGATAACGCTCCTTCAGATGACGCCCCACACGCTCCAGCGTGACACCCGAATCCACCAGATCGTCCACAAGCAACACACGGCCCGACAGCTCGCCACGCGTCATCGTGATGTATTGGGCGATGTCGAGATCGCCCTGCTGCGTGCCAGCAGCTTCGCGATAGCTGCTGGTCGCCAGAATAGCCAACGGCAGGTCGTAGATGCGCGACAGCTGATCGCCAACGCGCAATCCGCCCCGCGCCAGGCACAGAATCTTGTCGAACTTCCAGCCCGACTCATGCACGATAAGCGCCAGGCGCTCGATCAGGCCGTGGTAGTCATCCCAGGACACCCATAGATGCGAGTCGTCGTTGATCGGCTGGTTCATGCTGTACCTCTTTGTATCGTGAATGCGGCGTGAGTTGCCGCTATCGTGTTCTATGGAAAGCAGGCGCTCCATGCAAATTCGCCCGGCAAATCACCGGGCGAATCGGGGCGCAGCGCGTCAGTCCTTGTAGGGATGACGCAGCAGGATGGTCTCGTCGCGGTCGGGGCCGGTCGAGATCATGGCGATCGGAATACCCGCCACTTCTTCGACGCGCTTCAGGTAAGCCTGCGCGGTTTCGGGCAGCGCATCCCATTCCTTCAGGCCGAAGGTCGAGGTGTTCCAGCCCGGAAATTCTTCGTAGATCGGCTGGCAACGCGCCACAGCATCGGAGCCACGCGGCAGGATGTCGATTTGCTTGCCGTCGAGCGTGTAGCCCACGCAAAGCTTGAGCGTTTCCAGGCCATCCAGCACATCGAGCTTGGTCATGCACAGGCCCGACACGCCGTTGATCTGGATCGCGCGACGCAGGGCGGCGGCATCCAACCAGCCCGTGCGGCGCGGGCGGCCCGTGACCGAGCCGAATTCCTTGCCGACATTGGCCAGACGCACGCCGATCGGGTCTTGGCGCGCGGGATTGTCCGCGTCATACAGCTCGCTCGGGAACGGCCCCGAACCCACGCGCGTGCAATACGCCTTGGTGATGCCAAGGATGTAATGCAGTTGGCCCGGGCCGACGCCAGCGCCCGCAGCGGCATTGCCCGCCACACAGTTGCTCGACGTCACGAACGGGTAGGTACCATGGTCGATATCGAGCAGCGTGCCTTGCGCGCCTTCGAACATCAGGTTCTTGCCGGCAGCGTTGGCGGCAAACAGCTCGGCCGACACGTCCGTGACCATCGGGGCGAGGCGGTCTGCATACGACAGCATTTCGTCGAGCGTCTGCTGGAAATCCAGCGCCGGGTGATTCAGGTACTGCGACAGGACGAAATTGTGGAAATCCAGGTTTTCGCGCAGACGCTCGGCAAAGTAAGCCGGGTCGAACAGATCCTGTACGCGCAGCGCGCGGCGGGCCACCTTGTCTTCATATGCCGGGCCAATACCGCGGCCTGTGGTGCCGATCTTGGCGGCGCCGCGCTTGGCTTCGCGCGCCTTGTCAATGGCCACGTGGTAAGGCAGGATCAGGTTGGTCGCTTCCGAAATGCGCAAGCGGTTCTGCACTTGCACGCCGGCCGTTTCCAACTCGTCGATTTCCTTGAACAGGGCCTCAGGCGACAGCACGACACCGTTGCCGATATAGCACGCGACGCCGTCGCGCATGATGCCCGACGGGATCAGACGCAGAATCGTCTTCTTACCGCCGATGATGAGGGTATGGCCTGCGTTATGTCCGCCCTGGAAACGAACCACGCCTTGTGCATGATCGGTCAGCCAATCGACGATTTTCCCTTTACCTTCGTCACCCCACTGGGTGCCGATGACGACGACATTGCGTCCTTGGCTCACTGCTGGTGCGGACATGTTGAATTTGCAGATGGGTTAAAAACGTATTCTACCCTTGTTGCCAGGGGCTTCCCTGAAATTACCGGGTATTTACACAACGTTATGCAACAACTTCAGATCGAAGCGTTGCGGGGCTTGACGATCCAACGACCGCCCTCTTCGACGAGTTGCCGGTCGTAGGCGAACTCCTCCAGATCTTCCGGGTGGCCTGGCAGGGACTGGATAACAATCTCGCCGGCAGCCCGCAACGCGGCAATGGCCTCGCGCAGCTTGGCATCGCCCGACCATGGCGCATGGATGGCGGCAGCGCGCGCCTCAACTGGCGAGATACCGGCGACTTCGCGCAGGTCCAGTGAAAAGCCTGTCGCCGGCCGGGCGCGGCCAAACGCCTCCCCGACCTTGTCATACCGGCCGCCGCGCGCCACGGCATTCGGCACACCGGCTACATAGGCAGCAAACATCACACCGCTGTGGTAGTGGTAGCCACGCAGATCGGCCAGATCGATGTTTACGGCCGCACCGCGGGCACGCTCGGCCAGCGTAGCCAAGTCGTCCAGGGCGCGGCCGATCGCGGGCAACGCCGGCAACCGCTTGCGCGCGAGATCGAGCACTTCGGCGCCGCCATACAGCGCTGGCAGCAGATTGATGGCGTCGCGCTGAGCCGCCGGAAGCTCCGCCGTGACGGCACGCAGAGCCGGTACGTCCTTAGCGGCCAGTGCAGTGAAAAGCTCGTCTTGAATGCGCGCGGCTATCGGCGACTGCTCCAGCAACGCCGCTACCACGCCAACGTGACAGAGATCCAGGCGCACATCCGCCAAACCCGCCGCCGACAAGGCGGCAAGCATCAATTCCTGAATTTCGAGATCGGCTTCAAGGCCGGCATGGCCATAGATTTCGGCGCCGATCTGCAGCGGCTCTCGCGTGACGTGGAATCCACTCGGACGGGTATGCAGTACCGAACCGGCGTAGCACAGGCGCGTCACGCCGGCGCGGTTCAGCAAGTGAGCATCGATCCGGGCGACTTGCGGTGTGATGTCGGCGCGCAGGCCGATGGTGCGACCGGAGAGTTGATCGACCAGCTTGAACGTCTTTAGATCGAGATCATGCCCCGTGCCGGAAAGCAGCGACTCGATGTATTCCAGCATCGGGGGCATGACGAGTTCGTAGCCGTAGGTGCGGAACAGGTCGAGCATGCAGCGGCGCAACTCTTCGATCTTGCGCGCCTCTGAAGGCAGCACATCAGCAATGGATTCAGGCAGCAGCCAATTGGTCGGCATGACGGTCTCGCTCGGGAGTCTTGGTACGGCGGAAATTAGGTAAAAACGCACGAAGTGCGCTAGCGATGCAACAACCGCAGGAGGATCAGCCCGATCGCCATCGACACCAGGCCGATCACGCGAAGCTTTTCGTCGGGCAGATCGGTCAGCGTCTGGAATGCGCGTCGCCAGGCGTGCGGCGCCACGAACGGCAGGATGCCCTCGAATACGAGCACCAGCGCGCACGCTGCGAGCAGAACGTCGGGGAGTGACTCTTCCATGGATGCGGTTGGCGAACGAACAAAACCCCGGCAAGCCGGGGTCTGTCCGCCTCAAATGATCAGCGACGCATTGTACTAGCGATGGCGCCCGGTCTGGGCAGCCGGTGCCGCCGCGGAGTTGCCGCCGTTCGGGCTGCGCATGTATTTGAAGAAATCGTTGTTCGGCTGCAGCACCAGCACGTCCTTCCGATCTCGGAACGATGCGCGGTACGCTTCCATGGAGCGCCAGAATGCAGCGAACTGCGGATCGCGGCCGAACGCTTCGGCATAAATGTCAGCGGCGCGGGCATCGCCCTCACCCTTGATCTTCTGCGCATCGCGGTAGGCATCAGCCAGAACAACTTCGCGCTGACGATCAGCATCGGCGCGGATTTTTTCGCCCTCTGCGGCCCCGGTCGAACGCAGCTCGTTGGCCACGCGCTTCCGTTCGGCCTCCATGCGGCGGTACACCGATTCCGTCACGCTGGCCAGCAGATCGACACGCTTCAGACGCACGTCGATGATGTCTACACCGACAGACTTGCCATACTCCTGCACGCCTTTGAGGATGCTCTGCATCACAGCTTCACGGTCCGTCGACACCACATCGGACACCGTGCGGCGCGCAAACTCATCGCGGGCGATCGAGTTGATCTTCTGCGTCATGCTGTCCTGCGCGAGGCGATTATCGCCCTTGAAGCTCACGTAAAACAGCCGCGGATCCGACACGCGCCACTTCACGAACCAGTCGACCAGCAGGTTCTTCTTCTCCGCCGTGATGAAACGATCGGCGCCAGCCACATCGATGGTCTGCAGTCGCTTATCCATGAACACCACATTCTGCAGAGGTGGCGGGAGCTTGAAGTGCAGCCCGGGCTCCTTGATAACCTGCTTGATTTCACCAAAGGCGAACACCACGGCGTACTGCCGCTGATCCACCACGAACACCACCGACGAGAACACCGCCAGGGCAATGACCAGCGCCACGAAGGCAGAAATCAGACGATTCATAATGCCCTCCTGTTAGCGCGAATCGCGGTCACGGTTGCGCAGTGCTTCGCGCGAGCGCGAGTCTGCGTCATTGGCCGGTGACGGATTGGAGGGGGTCGGCACGCCCTGGGCAGACCCGCTGTCCTGCGCAGAAGCACCCGGCGCGGGAGCCGGGCGCGATGTGTCGCACTGCGTTTGCGCGATCAGCTTGTCCAGCGGCAAATACAAGAGGCTGCCATTGCTCTGGTCGACCAAGACTTTCGTCGAATTGGCGTAAATGTCTTGCATGGTTTCCAGATAAATGCGATCGCGCGTGACCTGCGGCGCCTTTGCGTACTCGTGCTGCACCGAGGCAAAGCGGGCCGCATCACCTTCCGCACGAGCGATGACGCGTGCCTTGTAGCCTTGCGCCTCTTCACCCAGACGGGCTGCCGTACCCTTGGCACGCGGCACCACGTCATTGGCGTAAGCCTGACCTTCGGAGATGGCTCGCTCGCGATCCTGGCCTGCCTTGGTCACATCATCGAACGCGGCCTGCACCTGCTCGGGCGGCTGGACGCTCTGCACGTTGACGCTGAGGATTCGGATGCCGGTCTTATAAGCCGACAGAATGCGTTGGATCGATTCGGCCAGGTTGCGGCCAACGGCATCGCGTCCTTCGTACAGAACCGCATCCATCTTGTTGCGGCCGACGATTTCGCGCACCGACGTCTCGGCCGCCTGCGTCACCAGTTCTTCATCGCCGCCGCGGTCCGTACGGTTGTAGAACAGGTAATCGACCGGGTTGGCAATGTTGTACTGAACCGAGAAGCGCACGTCGACGATGTTCTCGTCCTGCGTGAGCATCGAGGAGTCTTTCAGGTTCGTGTCCTTGATCTGGGTGGTACGACCGATTTCAAGCGTACGCACACCCGACAGGTTCACGATCTCGTGCGATTCGATCGGATACGGCAGGCGCCAGTTGATACCCGGCGTTGCCAAATACTTGAAACGACCGAACTGCAGGATCACGCCAGTCTGGCCTTCCTGAACGATGAAGAAACCGCTGGCCAGCCACAGGCCCACGAGCACTGCCAGCAGGACGCCGACACCCAAGCCAGAGCCACCGCGGCCGCTACCCGGACGCAGCGGCGTGGGGCCGTCGTTTCCGTTACCGCTATCTTTGCGTCCAAACAGGTTGTTCAGACGGCGATTGAAGTCGCGCCACAACTCGTCAAGGTCGGGCGGGCCATCCTGGGGCGGCTTGCTTTGGCGCTTCGGCTCGTCTTTGTCTTCGCGCTCGGCGTTGTTGTCATCGCCGCGACCCCAGCGCGGATCGTTCAGCGAAAGCAGCACACGCAGGCGGTGCCACAAACCTCGCGCCGGGCGCGGCGAGGCCATGGAAGAAGACTGGGTCGAAATCTCGGGCATGAGCGGTCGGGCTTGTCCTGATTGTCTGACTATGGAGAAGTAGCGGGCCATTCTATCAGCCCTCTTCGTCACCTTTGGCGGAAGAACCGCTGCTCGGCAAGCTTTGCGACAGTTCGTCACGGTGCTCCGGCAGCAGATCCCGGCGAGTATCGAAGCGCGGATCGAAATCGCCGCCATGCGACGCGGGGTGCTCACGCAGCCGGATTGCGGTCTCGACCAGCGCCTCGCGCAAGAGATCAAGCCCGGTGCCCTCGATGGCAGAGACGAACACGCGCCGCACGGCACCCGTTTCGTCGCGCTCGATGCGCGGACCGGCAGCACGCAGCTCCTCCGCCGCGTCGATCTTGTTCATCACCAAAATTTGCGGGATGCCGCTGGCGTCGATTTCATCCAGCACGCGATCGACCTGCTCCATCTGCTCGTGCTTGACGGTGCTGGCGGCGTCCACCACGTGCAGCAGCACGTCGGCGTGCACGGTTTCTTCCAACGTGGCGCGGAAGGCGGCCACCAGCTGCGTCGGCAAATCACGGATAAAACCCACCGTATCCGACAGGACCACATTGCCCAGCCCCTCGAGGTACAGCCGGCGGGAGGTGGTGTCCAGCGTGGCGAACAATTGGTTGGCAGCGTACGCGCGTGCCTTGGTCAGCGCGTTGAAGAGCGTCGATTTACCGGCATTGGTATAGCCGACCAGGGAGACAGAAAATGCGTCGTTGCGGCTGCGCGAACGGCGCTGCGTGTCATGCTGACGTTGGAGTTTGTCCAATTCGGACGACAGACGCTTGGCACGCTCATCCAGCATCCGGCGGTCCAGTTCGAGCTGACGCTCGCCCGGGCCGCCGCGCAAGCCGACACCGCCCTTCTGACGCTCCAAGTGGCTCCATGCACGGACCAGACGGGCCGCCTGGTACCGCACGCGTGCTAGCTCCACCTGCACCTTGCCGACGTGGCTCTGCGCGCGCTGGCTGAAGATGTCGAGGATGAGGCCGGTCCGGTCCACCACGTGGCGCCCGAAAAAGCGTTCGAGGTTACGCTGCTGAGCGGGGCTGAGCGCGTGGTTGAAGATGACGATCTCCGCGTCTTCCTCATCTGCGGCGATCTTCACCTCTTCGGCCTTGCCAGCCCCGATGAACAACGCAGCGTCGGGCCTGGAACGCTTGCCCGTGACCGCGCGCACCGGTTCAGAACCGGCCGTGGAGGCCAGCAGCGCCAGTTCGCTCAAACTTTCCTGAAAATCGTGTTTGCCGAAATCGACGGCGACCAAAATAGCGCGCGTCGGCTCCGAGCTGGAGGTGGGATGGGATGCCAAACGGGGAAATAAGGAAGGGAGAAACGGGGTGGGTGCGTCCCGCCGCGCAGAGGGCGGCGGGAGCGAGGCAGAATCAGGCGTCAGGCGTTTCGTCCACGCGGAAATTCACGGCACGGGCCGGCACCACGGTGGAGATCGCATGCTTGTACACCATCTGCGTCACGGTGTTACGCAGGAGCACGACGTATTGGTCGAACGACTCGATGTTGCCTTGCAGCTTGATACCGTTGACGAGGTAGATCGACACCGGCACATGCTCCTTACGCAGCGCATTCAGAAACGGGTCTTGTAGCAATTGCCCTTTGTTGCTCATGGCACACTCCAGATTTATAGGTTTAGTGATGGGTTATGGGGCTCGGAAGCCCGGGTTCAAGCAGTCGACGCAAAAAAAGTTCGTCAAAAGAGTCAGCCAGACGCGTCCAAATGACGCCAATGGCGCCTGGATTTGCAGACACCAAGCGCCATGTCTCGAGAATTTAGCCTTAGAAATCAGGGAAAGCAAACGGAAAACCGATGACCCCGCCATATGAAATGGCTCGGCCTTTTTGGTCATCCTCCGTTCGACTGCCCCGCGTCACACGCTCCCGCTGTCGAGCACCGCCCGCGCGGTGCTCAGTCGTTGGATTGGGCGTACGGATTTTTGTTCGTACGAAATTCGATCCGCAGCGGTGTGCCTTTCAGTTGGAAGGCTTCGCGGAAGCGCCCCTCCAAGTAGCGGCGATAGGTTTCGGGAATATTCGACAGCGCATTGCCGTGAACCACCACGATTGGCGGGTTGGAACCGCCCTGGTGCGCGTAGCGCAGCTTGGGGCGCGAAACACCTGCGCGTCGCGGCTGCTGGTACTCGACCGCCTCCATCAACACGCGCGTGAGCTTTGGCGTGGGCAGCTTGACCATGGCGGCAGCATAAGCGGCGTCCACGGACTTCATCAGCGCGCCAATGCCAGTGCGCTCCTTGGCGGAAATGTAATGCACGTTGGCGAACGACAGGAACTGAAGCTTGCGCTCCATATCGTGCTTGATACGATCGCGGGCATGCCCGGTCAGGCCATCCCACTTGTTCACACCGATCACCAGCGCGCGGCCGGATTCGACGATGAAGCCGGCGATATGCGCGTCCTGATCGGAAATATCCTGCTGCGCATCGAGGATCAGCACGACCACGTTGGCATCTGCAATGGATTGCAGCGTCTTCACCACCGAGAACTTCTCAATGGCCTCGAACACCTTGCCACGCTTGCGCAAGCCCGCCGTATCGATAAGCGTGTAAGGTTTGCCGTTACGCTCGAAGTCCACGTAGATGGCATCGCGCGTGGTGCCCGGCATATCGAAGGCGATCACGCGCTCTTCGCCGATCAGCGCATTCACAAGCGTCGACTTGCCTACGTTCGGACGGCCAACGATGGCGATGCGAGTGCCATGGTCGTGCGCGTCAGCTGCCTCGGCAAGCTCCGGACGCTCCGCAAATGCGAGGTCAAGCGCCTCCGCCACAAGGTCATTGACTCCATCGCCATGCGCGGCCGAGATGGCAGCCGGATCGCCCAGGCCCAGTTCATAGAAATCGCTGGCGACAGCCGTGTAGCGCATGCCCTCGGCCTTGTTGACGGCCAGAAGGATGCGACGCCCGGTTTTGCGCAGGTAGTCGGCAATCACCCGATCTTGTGGCGCCAACCCGAGTCGGCCGTCGACGATGAAAATCACGACATCGGCCTCGACCACAGCTTGGCGCGTCTGCTTGGCCATTTCTGCAACGATGCCATCCTTGGCCACGGGTTCGAAGCCGCCGGTATCGATGGCGATGAACGGACGGTCGCCGACCCGGCCTTCGCCGTAGTGGCGATCGCGCGTCAGGCCCGGAATATCCGCAACCAACGCGTCACGCGAGCGCGTCAGACGGTTGAAGAGGGTCGATTTGCCGACATTCGGCCGCCCTACAAGGGCAATGACTGGTTTCATGCTTGTGTGCCGCACGCGAATAGCGCCACGGCAAATTCTGATTGTTGCAACTGCGGTTGGCATCTGCACGGCTGAATGCCTGGTGACACAGATGCAAGACGCCCGCGGAATACGCGGGCGCAAGTTCAAGGCGGCGCTGCCGCCCCGATGTGATGCGTGTGCCGCCGCAGCCCCTTCGGACCAAGGCGGCCAATGTTACTTTGGCAGATAGCCGTAGACGCCGCCACCGCGGGTCTGCACGACCAGCGTCTGGCCCACCACCACGGGCGCCGCGCCAATGGCGCTGCTGTCGGTCTTTACGCGGGCCACGAACTTGCCGTCGTCGCGCGACAGGAAATGTAGCCAGCCTTCGGAATCGCCCACAATGACCGCGCGACCGAAGGCCAGCGGCGTGCCGAGGTCGCGCCAAAGAAGGGCGTCGTTCTTCCAAAGATCGGCGCCGTTCTGTGCGTTAAAACCGTAGACCACCGACTTTTCGTCAGCGGCGAACAGTCCATCATCCTCTTGCGTCACACCGCTCGGCGACGAGAAATCTCGTCCCCAGCGCGGTGCGCCAGTGCTCGTATCGAAACACGCCACCCGCCCTTGGAAGCTGGCTGCGCAGACTTGTGAACCGCTGATCGACGGCGCTCCAGTCACGTCGTTCAGACGCTCGATCTCCGATACACCGCGCGGATACGACACAGCGGCTTCCCAGCGCAGCGCGCCATTGCTGGCCGAAACCGCACCCAGCTTGCCACCCGCAAAACCGAGGATGACGTTATCGCCGGCAAAAACCATCGGCAGGCTGCTGCGCAGGTTCAGCGCCGAGGGCGAACGCTGGTAGATCCACTTGCGCTCGCCGTTGCTGGGGTCCAGCCCCAGGACGCGACCGTCCGTCGTACGAACAATCACCAGCCCCTGACCCACCAGCGGCGCGGTCAGAACTTCACCGTTGACAGCGACCTTCCACTTTTGCGCGCCCTTTTCGTCGAACGCAATGACTGCGCCCTTCTCACCTGCCACTGCCGTCAGCGTGCCATCGCTGCCCGGGCCGGAGGTCAAGTCCACATCGGCCTTGCCTTGCCACACCGTGCGTCCGGTGGCGCCATCCAGGGCGGTCACGGTTCCGCCGGCGGCCGACACGTAGACGTTGTTGCCCGCCACGGCCGGCTGCATCACGTAGCGGCCACTCTTCCCGACGCTCACGCTCCAGACCTGGCGCACGGCCAACACTTGCTGAACTTCCTTCAGCTTGGCCGGCTCATGCTTTGTCTTGCTGCTGAACAGCGAGCAACCGCCAAGGACAGCCGTCGCCGTCAGTGCCAGCACTGCCACGCGTGCTGCCTGGGCAACACCGCGCGTGACACCACCCTGCTCAAGTGCGTGAATCATGAAATCGGGATCCTTTTTGTTATGCGTTGAATTGCTCGGGTTACGCCAATCAGGCACCGCCCAGCGCATCCAGCTTGAACTGCACGATCTGGCGAGCCGAAGCATCAGCCGGACCGAACTTTTCCAACGCCAGCTTGTAAGCAGCGCGGGCATCTTCGTTCTTGTTCTGCGCGGCAAGAAGGTCACCGCGGCGATCGGCGTACAGCGCGGCGAAAGCCGGCGAAATATCACCGGAGACTAGCGCGATGCCCTGATCGTAGGCTTTCTCGTCGAGCAGGAGCCCCGCCAGGCGCAGCTTGGCCAGCGCCTTGTACTCATCGTCGCGTGCATGACCAACTGCCCATTGCAGTTGCGCTTTTGCACCCGCTGCATCGTTGGCTTCGTACAGCGCCTTCGCGGTCGCCAACGCGGTCATCTGCGCATATGCCGTGCCGCCGAACTTGTCTTCCATATCCGTGGCGGCACGCTTGATCTTCTCAGCGTCTTTGCCATCAACGGCCTTCTGTACCTGCTCATACAGCACGGACGCTTCGCCCGCTTGCTTACGCTCCCAATTCTTCCAGCCGAACCAGCCTGCCACGGCCAGCAGCACCACAATGGCGATCCACGTGATTACGTTGCCGTTATCACGCCACCAGTGCTTGAGACTCTCTATCTGTTCCTGTTCTTCGAGATCGTAGGCCATGCTTTGCAGAGCTTGAATATTAGAGGTGAATCGCGGTCGTTCGCTGGCGAATGCACTGCCGCGGTTAGTCGTTGTTGGCCACCATGGCATCGATCAGGCGGTCGACCAGCTGGTCCGACGGCACGGTCTGCTGGGCATCCGCGGCCGGATCACCACGCAGCGGCTTGATCTGCGCAACACCTTGGGTGACTTCATCGTCGCCAATGATAACCGCATAGGAGGCGCCACTTGCGTCAGCGCGCTTGAACTGCGACTTGAAGCTACCGTTGCGCCCTTCCGGCGAGGCGTGAAGAATGACGTCGAGGCCGGCGTCGCGCAGTCGCTCTGCGGCGATCAGCGCCTGCACCTGCGCCTCATCACCCTGATGGACGATGTAGACGTCGCAGCCCTGCGCTTCTGGCTCAAGCTTTTCTTCGCGCAGCAGCTCGATGATGCGCTCGACGCCCATCGCCCAGCCGCATGCGGGGGCCGGCTTACCGCCGATCTGCTCGATCAGCGGGTCGTAGCGGCCGCCGCCGGCCACGGTGCCTTGCGCGCCCAGCTTGTCGGTCGTCCACTCAAAGACGGTGAGGTTGTAGTAATCCAAGCCGCGCACCAGACGCGGGTTGATGGTGAACGGAATGTTGTTCGCCTTCAGCAACTTCTGCACGCCTTCGAAGTGCGCACGCGATTCGTCGCCCAGGTAGTCGATCAGCTTGGGCGCGCCTGCCGCCATGTCCTGCAGCGCCGGGTTCTTGGTGTCGAGCACGCGCAGCGGATTGCTGTACAGGCGGCGCTTGCCGTCCTCATCCAGAATGTCCTGGAAGCCTTCCAGATATTTGATGAGATCGGCGCGGTGTGCAGCGCGCTCATCCGCCTGACCGAGCGAGTTCAACTCCAGCTTTAGGCCGACCAGGCCGAGGTCGTCCCACAGCCGCTGGCACATCAGGATGACTTCTGCGTCGATATCGGGGCCAGCAAAGCCTAGCGCTTCCACGCCCACCTGATGGAACTGGCGATAGCGTCCACGCTGCGGACGCTCGTGGCGGAACATCGGGCCGGTGTACCACAGGCGCTTCGGACCGTCGTACAGCAGGTTGTGCTCGATCACTGCGCGCACGGCGGCAGCGGTGCCTTCCGGGCGCATGGTCAGCTGCTCGCCGTTCAACGCATCGGTAAAGGTGTACATCTCTTTCTCGACGATGTCCGTCACCTCGCCAATGCCACGCACAAACAATTGCGTCTGCTCTACGATCGGCGTGCGAATCTGCTGGTAGCCATAGGCGCGGAGCATGCTGCGTACGGCGTTGTCAAAGTGCTCCCACAGCGGGGCGTCACTGGGCAACAGGTCGTTCATGCCTTTGACGCCGGCGATCTTCTGCACGCGTTGTTTTTGTGTATCGCTCATGATGTCACTTGAAGACCGGCCTCTCGCATTTAGCTGCATGCGGGGCCGGCCGGTCGTTTCCTACTTCGGCTCCGGGTTCGAAGCCTGATGCCGTTTCAGACAATCGCCGGAGCCTGTGGGCCGTAATGCGTCCGCACGTATTCGTCGACGATCGTCTGGAATTCCTCTGTAATGCGTTCGCCGCGCAGCGTTTTTACTTTCACCCCGTCAACGAATACCGGCGCCGCAGGCGATTCGCCCGTGCCCGGGAGCGAGATGCCGATGTTGGCGTGCTTGCTCTCGCCTGGCCCGTTGACGATGCAGCCCATCACGGCCACATTCATCTCCTCAACTCCTGGGTACTGCGTCTTCCACTTCGGCATCTGCTCGCGCAAATACGACTGGATGCGCGCCGCCAGTTCCTGGAACACCGTGCTGGTCGTGCGCCCGCAACCCGGGCATGCAATGACCATTGGTGTGAAGTTGCGCAGGCCCATGGTCTGCAGAATCTCTTGCGCGACGATGACTTCCTTCTCGCGCGGCGCACCCGGCTCGGGCGTAAGAGAGATGCGGATGGTGTCGCCGATGCCTTCCTGCAGGAGCACCGACAAGGCCGCCGTGGAAGCGACAATGCCCTTGCTTCCCATACCGGCCTCGGTCAGACCCAGGTGCAACGCGTAGTTACAGCGACGCGCAAGTTCGCGATACACCGCAATCAGATCCTGTACCGCCGAGACTTTGCACGACAGGATGATCTGCCTGCCCGGCAAGCCCAGCTCTTCCGCCTTCTGTGCGGACTGAATCGCCGAGGTGATCAACGCCTCGACCATCACCGCGCGGGCATCCCATGGCGTTGCGCGTTGCGCGTTCTCGTCCATGATCCGTGCAAGCAAATCTTGGTCGAGGCTGCCCCAGTTCACCCCGATACGCACAGGCTTGTCGTAGCGGCAGGCGATCTCGATCATCTGCGCAAACTGCGTGTCGCGCTTTGCGCCTTGCCCGACGTTGCCAGGGTTGATCCGGTACTTGGACAGCGCCTGCGCGCACTCTGGATAGTCCTGCAGCAGCTTGTGGCCGTTGTAGTGAAAATCGCCGACCAGCGGTACATCCACGCCCATGCGGTCGAGCTGCTCGCGAATAGCCGGCACCGCGGCAGCGGCGGCAGGCGTATCCACTGTGATACGCACCAACTCAGAGCCCGCACGCGCCAGCTCCTTCACCTGGATTGCCGTGCCGATGGCGTCCGACGTGTCGGTATTCGTCATCGATTGCACACAGACCGGCGCGGCGCCGCCGACGTGCACGACGCGATCACCCCAGCGGATTTCCGCGGCGCGCGAGTTCCGGCGCGGCAGCGGACCCACCAAGGCTGGAACGCAATCGAGAGGCGTGGAAATTTCCATGGTCAGACGAGGCGCGCCACCTGCGGCAACGCGCCATTTACAAAACGGTTCAGGGCAACGTAGCCCGCGCCACGCGATTGCGGGCGTATTTTTGAAGATCGACGGATGCACCGCCCACGGCCAGCGACTCAACGGCTTCCGCATTCCCGAAGACAACCTTGAACGGCGGCGTGCCGGTCAAATCGCGCGCGTCGCCTTCCTTGGAGATGCCGCTGGCGAGCGTCTTGCCGGTCTTATCCTTGATTTCATACCAAGAGGAACCAGAGAAGCGCACGGAGACCGTGCCGCCGCCAACCGCAGGTTCAGCCGGTTTGGCCGTTTCCGTAGGCTGTGCAGTCACTCGAGCATCGACGTTGACCACAGCAGCCTTAGCGCCTGCAGCGGCTGCAGCGGCTGCAGTGGGCGCCGGGACTGCACCGTTATCCGAACGCGGCAGTGTTGGCGGCTGCGCAAGCGGCGCAGTTACCACGCCCGAGGCAGGGGCGGCCGGGGCGACAGGCGTCAACGGTGTCGGCATCGAAGCGGCCGGTGTTTCAGCCGCAGCCTGGTCCGGAGCCGGAGCCGCTTGCGCGGGCGGAGTTTGCTCGGCAGTCGCTTCCTTGCCGGCGGATTCGGTGTTCTGCGTAGCAGCCGTTTGCGTGGCAAACCACTGCTTCAGACGATCCATACCAGCCAGCGCTCCACCCGCCACAACCACCGCAACGAGCACGCCAATCAGCCAGCGGCTACCGCCACCACGACGCTTCGCAAAGCTCGGCTTGTCGGAAAACGATTCACCCAGCCCGCCTTCGGGTCGCAAACCGATGTTGGTGACCGGCGCACGGGCATTCAAACGCGCAAGCTGGTCATCGACATCCACTTGCAGAGCACGCGCATAGGCACGGATAAGCCCTTTGGTAAAGGTCATGTCGGGCAATGCACTGACATCTGCCGACTCCACCGCCGACAACTTACCCGGCGCCACCTTCAGACGCCCTGCCAGATCGTCGACCGTCAGCCGCTGCCGCTCTCGGCCGGCACGCAGGCGTTCAGCGATCTCGCGCAGCGCATCGTCGCGGTCCGGCGAAGTGGAGGCAGGCGGATTCGAGGCAGGCGCCGCGCCGTGAGAAAAGCCGGCTGCGCTTGCCACGTCGCGGTCAGTCATCCCAGGCTCCTCGTTCGAATGCCGCCTCTTCGGGCGCATTGGGGAAGCGACGCTGCAATTGCGCGCTCCATGCGTTCTGCTGCGAAGCGTCGCCAAGGCGGCGCGCGATCCGAGCGCCCAGCCACAGGCTTTCCGCCGTCGGATTGCCACGGCCATTCACACGTTCGATAAACGGCATGGCACGCGAATATTCGCGGCGTTTGTAGTACAGCTGCGCCAATGTCAGGTTGGTCAGCGGATTGTTTGCGTCGATGTAAGTGGCGCGTGTCAGGCTCTTCTCGGCGCCATCCAGATCACCTTGACGCATCTGGCACACACCCAGATTCGTCCATGGTTTCGCGGGGCTACCGGCCGCCGGCGCCTCAATGGCTTGGCGCAGCATCGCCATGCCTTGATCCGGCTTGCCGCCTTGCGAGCACAGGAACCAGCCGTAGTTGTTCAGCAGGTCTCCATCTTGCGGCGTTGCCGCCAGAGCGCTGCGAAAACTCTCATCCGCCTGCTCGCGTTGGCCCAGATTCATGTAAGCCAGCGCGCGAATGTGATAGGCGTTCGGGACGCTCGGATCGATCGCGATGGCATTCTTGATTTCCTCAAGCGCTGTCG